>CBFHOS010000003.1:0-108698 GCA_965657645.1 Puniceispirillaceae bacterium (SeqCode)
ACGGACGCGACCAAAGCGGCCGGATTGGAAACCACTTTGAACCCGGGTGAGGGCGCTTTCTATGGCCCGAAATTGGAATTTGTTCTGCGTGATGCGATTGGTCGCGATTGGCAATGTGGCACTTTGCAGGTGGATTTTGTTCTGCCTGATCGTCTTGATGCGGAATATGTTGCCGAAGATGGTAGCCGCCGCCGTCCGGTTATGTTGCACCGTGCTATTCTGGGTTCGATGGAGCGCTGGATTGGTATTCTGATCGAGCAATATGCTGGCCGGATGCCGGCATGGTTGGCCCCGACCCAGCTTGTGGTTGCCGCGATTACCGATAGCGCGAATGATTATGCCGAACAGGTTGCCCGCACCGCCGAGGCCTTGGGGCTCCGTGTTGTGCGTGATTTCCGGAACGAAAAGATCAGCTATAAGGTTCGTGAACATAGTGTGCAAAAGGTGCCGTTCATCATCGCCGTTGGTGGCCGTGAGGAAGAGGCGTCAACGGTTGCACTGCGCCGGCTTGGATCGAACGAACAGCAGGTTCTTGATATGAAGGAAGCGCTGACAACATTGCGTGATGAAAGTCTGCCGCCGGATTTGGCCCCAGCTAGTGCCAAAAATGGCTGATTATTGAATTTCTGCCCGATATAGTAAAAAACTAGCGATTTTGTGGGTTTTTTGCTAAGAGGGCGGTACGGGGGTGAATCGCCCATGTGAATCGCCCATGTGTAAATTGCTTAAACAGAGAATAACAGGAGAGTTAAATAGTACGTCCACATAATAATGTGCCGCCCGCTCAGGACGGCCCGCGTGTGAATGGAGCAATCAGAGCTCCACAGGTTCGTTGCATTGATCCCGAAGGCGAACAGCTAGGGGTTCTTGACACCAGAGATGCCATTTCAAAGGCCGAAGATTTCGGTTTGGATTTGGTCGAGGTGCAGCCAAATGTTGACCCACCTGTGTGCAAAATTCTCGATTACGGAAAATATAAATACGAAGCGCAGAAACGCGCCAACGAAGCGCGGAAAAAGCAAAAGATCATCGAGGTGAAGGAAATCAAACTTCGCCCTAATATCGATGAGCATGATTACCAAGTCAAAATGCGCAATGTTTTCAAGTTCTTGAATTCTGGCGACAAGGTCAAAGTCACACTGCGTTTCCGCGGTCGTGAGATGGCTCACCAGGAATTAGGCGCGAATATCCTTAGCCGGGTACGCACCGAAACCGACGAAGTTGCCAAGGTAGAGGCCCATCCAAAGATGGAAGGCCGCCAAATGATCATGGTACTAGCACCAAAATAATCGCTATTGCCGCAATAAAGCTTATGCAACGTCCCAGACAGGGCTTGATTAGTCGTGTTGATCCTCGTATAAGCACCACTTCGCGAAGTAATCCGCCGCGTTCAGGCCTGAAACCGTGATTGCAAAATCATGGGGTAAAAACAGGGCATGCCTGGCCGGTTAATAGCCATCGGTAGCAATATGCTACGCCTCTCGCGATAGAGGATGATGGCCACCTTAAAAAGAAAGAGGTCAAAATGCCCAAGATGAAGACCAAAAGCGGTGCGAAGAAACGTTTTCGCCTGACCGCTAGTGGTAAGGTTCGCGGCTCTGCTGCCTTCCTTAGCCACAATCTGCGTCGCCGTTCCCAAAAAATGAAGCGCAAGGCTCGTGGTACGATGATCCTTAGCGATGCGGATGCCCGTATCGTAAAGCGTTTTCTGCCTTACGCATAAAGGAGTCCGGTAAATGGCACGCGTTAAAAGAGGTACTACCAAGCACGCCCGTCATGGCAAGGTCATTAAGGCCGCCAAAGGCTATTACGGTCGTCGTAAAAATACATTTCGGACCGCCACTCAGGCAGTCGATAAGGCACGTCAATATGCCTATCGTGACCGCCGCGTTCGTAAGCGGGAATTCCGTGCATTGTGGATCCAGCGTATTAACGCTGCGGCCCGTCTGCATGGCGTAACCTATTCACGGATGATGGGTGGCCTAATTAAGGCAGGAATCGAGATCGACCGCAAAATGCTGGCTGATCTTGCTGTGCACGAGCCGGCAGCATTTGCCGCGCTAGTGGAGCGTTCACGCGCGGCATAGCCCGGCCTTAAAGTCCAAGCCAAAAGCCAGGCTGTCGCTTTGAACCTTTCATGACCATAATTGGTCTGGATGTTCGGGGCGGCAGCCTGTTATATTTTGACCGATAATTTTGGTGAATTTTATAAATTTCTTTGTGATTTTCTTGTTAATTCCGTCCAAGGACTGGTGAAATGCAAAATCTTGACGCCCTGACTTCCGACATTATGGGATCTATTACCGCGGCCACTTCGCTTGATGAGCTGGAGAGCGTGCGGATCGATGTGTTGGGCAAAAAAGGCAGCCTGTCGCTGATGATGCGCGATCTTGGTGGCATGGACCCTGAAGCACGCAAAACCGCCGGTCAGGAATTGAATAAGGTTAAAACCACCATTGCCGATGCGATTGCGGCGAAACAGACGAATTTGCGTGATGCGGCATTGAATGACCGTTTGGCGGCCGAGGCTATTGATGTGTCTCTGCCAAGCCGTCCACAGGATAATGCGCGTCTGCATCCCCTTTCCAGAACGATTGAAGAAGTCGTGGCAATCTTTGCCGAGATGGGCTTTAGCGTTGCCGAGGGGCCGGATATTGAATCCGACTATTACAATTTCACCGCGCTGAATATCCCTGAAGAGCATCCAGCCCGCCAGGAACATGACACTTTTTATCTGCCGCCCGATGCAGAGGGTAAAAGAAAGGTTCTGCGCACACACACATCACCGGTACAGATCCGCACGATGGAAAATGCCGAACCGCCGATTAGAATTATCGTGCCGGGCCGCACTTACCGCTCTGACCATGATGCCACCCATTCGCCGATGTTCCATCAATGTGAAGGCTTGGTCATTGGCGACAAAATCCATATGGGCCATTTGAAGGGCTGCTTGATTGATTTCTGCCGCGCCTTCTTTGGTGTTGATGATTTGCCTGTTCGTTTCCGCCCTAGTTATTTCCCATTCACTGAGCCGTCTGCCGAGGTTGATATCGGCTGCACGCGTGATGGAGGTGGTCTAAAGATCGGGGCTGGCGATGACTGGCTGGAAATCCTTGGGTCGGGCATGGTCAATCCTCAGGTTCTCGCCAATTGTGGTTATGATCCAGAGAAATATCAGGGCTTTGCCTTTGGTATGGGGATCGAGCGTATTGCCATGTTGAAATATGGCATCCCTGACCTGCGCACCTTTTACGACAGTGATTTGCGCTGGATGCGTCATTACGGATTTTTGCCGTTTGACGCGCCGTCAATTCATGCCGGCCTAGTCGGAGGAAATGTCTAATGAAATTTACCCGTGACTGGCTATTTGACCATCTTGAAACAGATCGGTCTCTTGAAGAAATTCTGGAAATATTGCCAATGCTTGGCCTTGAGGTGGAGAGCTTTGTTGACCGCTCTGTTGCGCTATCGGCCTTTACCATTGCCAAAGTTGTATCGGCCGAACAGCACCCGGATGCTGACAAGCTGCGTGTCTGTATGGTTGATACCGGCGCTGATACTGGCTTGGTTCAAGTTGTCTGCGGTGCGCCTAATGCGCGGGCCGGGATGAAAGGCGTGTTTGCACCGGTTGGGGCCTATGTTCCGGGGATCGATCTGACCCTGAAAGTTGGTGAGATCCGCGGCCAGCAATCGAATGGCATGCTGTGTTCTGAGCGTGAGATGGAGCTATCTGACGAGCATGACGGCATTATTGATCTGGCTGAAGATGCGCCTGTTGGGATGAGCTTTGCCGCATTTGCCGGTCTGGATGATCCGATCATCGAGATTGCCATCACGCCTAATCGTGCCGATTGTCTTGGTGTGCGCGGTGTGGCGCGTGACCTTTCGGCGGCTGGTTATGGCACGCTTAAGGACGTTGATTTTTCCGCGCATGAAGGCAGCTTTGATAGCCCCATTAATTGGAAAATCGAAAATGCCGAAGCATTTTGCCCACGCGTTACCGGCACCAGCTTTCGTGGTTTGAAAAATGGCGCTAGCCCGGAATGGATGGCGCGCCGTCTTGCCGCCGTTGGCCAGCGCCCGATTAGCGCCCTTGTTGATATCACCAACTATGTGATGATCGATCTTGGCCGCCCGCTTCACGCCTATGATAGTGACAAGATCGCTGGTGATACGTTAACCATCCGTCCGGCCAAAGATGGCGAGACAATGGTTGCGCTAAATGAAAAGGAATATGCGCTCGATACCAGCATGTGCATCATAGCGGATGAACATGGCGCCGATGATCTGGCGGGTATTATGGGCGGCGAACGCACAGGCGTTAGCGATGAGACCACCAATATGTTCCTCGAAGTGGCGATATTTGATCCTATTTCGGTCGCCAAGACGGCGCGTAAACTAAACATTAATTCTGATGCACGCTATCGCTTTGAGCGTGGTCTGGATGTGACCTCGCCGGACTGGGTTCAGGGCCATGTGGCACGTTTGGTCACGGCAACCTGCGGCGGTGAGGCCAGTCATGTTGTGGGTGCCGGCGCCGGTGCCATCTGGGAGCGTGACATTACCCTAGCCGCGGATAAGGTGAAAAACCTAACTGGCATGGATGTGCCCGCGGATGAACAGGTTAAGATACTGGAGACCCTAGGTTTTACGGTTGCCGCGATTGGTGATGGTAAAGCCGGTGACGGATGGCGCGTAACGCCGCCATCATGGCGCGGTGATATTGTTGGCGCGGCTGATCTGGTTGAGGAAATTGCCCGTATTCATGGCTATGACAATTTGGTCATGGAGCATTTGCCGCGTGAACATGTCGTGGCCCAGCCATCTTTATCCCCCCTACAGGCGCGTCAATTTAGAGCGCGGCGTGCGCTTGCTAGTCGCGGCCTGATGGAGGCGGTAACATTCTCATTCCTATCTGAGACCCATGCCCAAGCCTTTGAGGGCGGCGCGGCGGCATTAAAGCTGGTTAATCCGATCAGCGCAGAATTGTCGGTCATGCGCCCATCGATCTTGCCAAACCTGTTATCCGCAGCAGCGCGCAATCAGGATCGGGGTGAGGGCGATGTTGCTATGTTTGAAGTCGGTCCTGTGTTCTTGGGTGACGATCCTGATCAACAGCGAATCGCCTGTAGCGGTATCCGACATGGCTCCACCACACCGCGCGAATGGCATGGTAGCGCCCGTATTGTTGACGTGTTTGATGCCAAAGCAGACGCCGAAGCGGCACTGGCATCGCTTGGGGTTAAGGCCGGTGGTATCCAAACCACCAACGAGGCCCCCGGATATTTCCACCCCGGTCGCTCTGGAAGCCTTATACAGGGCCGCACTAAGCTGGCCAGCTTTGGTGAATTGCATCCAAAGATCGTCGAGCTGTTTGGGTTACGCAATCGGGCTGTTGGGTTTGAAATCCACATTGACGATGTGCCGATGCCAAAATCAAAAGGTCCGGCGCGGGCGCTGTTATCAATGTCGGTGTTCCAACCGGTAAGCCGTGATTTTGCCTTTATCGTTGATGAGGCTTTGCCTGCTGGTGATTTGCTCAAGGCCGTAAAATCGGGTGCAGGTGCACTCACTGACGAGATCTTTGTGTTCGATGTTTATCAGGGTGATAATATCGAGAGTGGCAAGAAATCTGTGGGTGTGACCGTCACATTAAGCCCGATGAAGGCGACTTTGACTGATCAAGAGATTGAAAAAATTTGTGAGTTCATCGTTGCTCTTGCCGCCAAAAACTGTGGTGCGCAACTCCGGTAATTTACCACAAAAATCACAATTTAAATGATGACAGGCACCCCTTGCTGTTGCTCGGAAATTTGCTTTTAAATGGCCTTTACTGTTTGGTAATAAATTTTCATTTTTAAACAACTGAAAAAATTGAATAATTATCGAATTTCTGAATTAGCGTGTCGAATTTTCCAAATCTTAACTATTTAGTAACTATTGCTGTTTAGAGTGGTTCTAGAAAGCGGTTTGTAGCTGCCTTCGTCGTCGGCCCCCAATTTTGGGTAGTTTGGTGTCTTGAATATGTTCGCTACCCAGATTGAGCCGCACCACATATGTGTTTGGCTTGTCTTCATTTTGAGTGGAGTCATCGTGAAAATCAGGCGGTGTGACCCAGTCAAGTGTGCGACCATCCGCAGTCTCATTGACAGTAAACAGCGCGCCATTTCCAAAATTCTTGTCAACGGTTACTTGATCATCCGCGCGCTGGGCTTGGTCTGTCGGGGTCAGCGTCACCGCCGTAATGGCGTTTAGGGCGCTTTCTTCATATTCCACCATTTGCGTTTCATTAGCCGCCTCGGCGCTATCATTCACAGTGAATTGCCGATCGATCTCTTGGAGGACGATAATAGGGCTTTCAATTGCTGGTGGCTGATCCGGCAGCACGGGGCCAGTATCAGCCGTTCCATCCTCAGCTTGGCCATCGTCAGCTTGGCCATCCTCAGCCGGTTCTTCCCCTGCTAGGCCGTCCCCTGACAAATCGGTCTCAACTAGATCGTCTGGGCCTGTCTCGTCCACAATTTGCCCGTCGAAATCTTGTCCACTTGCCGTCTGGCCGCCAACGCGCACCGTTCCGCCAGAACCGCCGCCGCCAGCGCAACCGGTTAGAAACAATAGAATGACCGCCATTGATGTAGATGTCGTTAGCAGTGGGGGCGCAATGCTTCCCATTCCGTAGCATTGTTTAAAGTCAAAAACTGGCTGTGTTTCGCGCGCATTAATAATGGATAATTGAATTGGTGATACTGAGCCGTGTTGCATTGATGCCTCCCTGGGTAAAATCTACCGCGATTACTTTGTTCTGAATACGTCGCGACCCGAGCAGGGAGGAAAGCAAGATAAAGGTTAATTTAGTGTTAACAAATTACGAGAGAGTGAAATTAGGGAAATTATTTCAATTAAGAAAGCATTAAGAAAAATCCATGCATTTTTTTAAATCATTGTAAAATATATAATTTACCTAATGGAATTATGCCTATAAAAAACGCTTTACTAAAGTAATTATATAAAAGATAACATTGGGTAAAAAAGGATTAATCATATCTGTTATCCGCAAGATCCAAAAAATTATTCTAAAAACGACATTTACATTTGAGGTTTTTGGGAAACGGTGTGCCGCTCAATATTGATCAACAGCGCAATGCAGATGTAATCCCACATACATGTCCGCCCATAGATCCATACATGAATCTCGTCACAAATCCCGTCTCAGATCCCGTGCATATCTCGTACAAATCCAGATACGGGTTCACGCACCGTGATTAATACGGCGGCTTTTACAGGGGCTAATACGGGGCTAATACGGGGCGCCGGTGGGAGAGTTGCTAGTCGCCGACATACGAAAGGGGCCACATCAATAGATGTAGCCCCTTGAATTATTCTGACGGTCAGTATGCGGGATTGACTAAAGCTTGTTCAGGGCCGAGACAACCGCGCGAATAGGCGCCGTGGTGATTGACGTGTCGATTCCGACTCCAAACACCGAGCTGGCAACGCCGTCATTTTCAACCACTAGCTCGACATATGCCGCGGCCTCGGCACGCGAAGTGCCCGAGCGTGTGTTCTGGCCGAAATCGGCGAGCCGGAAGCTTAGGTCAAAATTATCCCGCATCGCCGTTACAAAGGCAGAGATCGGGCCGTTGCCGACCGCCGACACATTTACTTCCTGTTTTCCGTCTGGGCCATCATGCAGGATGGTTGCGGTAATCCGCTCGTCACTACCGCCGCGGCTAGCTTTGGTAACGTCAAAATCAAGCAACTCAAACCGGCCGCTTGCCTTGATGTAATGCTCGTTAGCAAGTTCCCAGATCCGCTGGCTGGTAATTTCCTTGCCGGTAGTATCCGCCTCACGCTGGACGATGGACGAAAATTCGACCTCAGCTCCGCGTGGCAAGCGGATATGGTGGTCAGCCTCTAGCAAATAGGCGGCGCCAGCTTTGCCAGATTGCGAGTTCACCCGGATAATCGCCTCAAAGGTGCGACCAATATCGGCCGGATCAATCGGCAGATAAGGAACTTCCCAAACATTTTCATTTGCATTGGCAAGTGCGTCCATACCTTTGCGAATGGCGTCTTGGTGACTGCCGGAAAAGGCGGTATGGACCAATTTGCCGGCATAGGGATGGCGCTCATGAATTGGCAGTTGGTTACAGACCTCTGCCGTCTCCACAAGGTTATTGATGTCGGAGAAATCCAGTGTTGGATCGACGCCTTGGGTAAACATGTTCAGACCAAGCGTGACGATATCAACATTGCCGGTACGCTCACCATTACCAAACAACGTGCCTTCGACACGGTCCGCGCCAGCCATCAAAGCCAGCTCGGTGGCGGCAACAGCACAGCCTCGGTCATTATGCGGATGCAATGATAGGATCACCGCCTCACGATTGCTAAATTGCCGGCTCATCCACTCGATCTGGTCGGCGTAGATATTAGGTGTCGACATTTCAACAGTGGCAGGCAGATTGATGATTGTCGGGTCCGCCGGTGACGATTGCCACACATCCATAACCGCCTCGCACACATCAAGTGCGTAATCGAGTTCCGTGCCGGTAAAGCTCTCTGGGCTATATTCCAGACGCAGATTATCGGCGCCACATTTTGACAGGCGATCAGCAACCATCTTGGCGCCATCAATAGCGATCTGCTTAACACCATCACGATCAGCCTTGAACACCACGCGGCGTTGCAATGTGCTGGTCGAATTATACAGGTGCAAAATGGCGTTCGGCGCACCGTCGAGGGCCTCAATCGTGCGGTCGATTAGATGCTCGCGGGCCTGGGTCAAAACCTGGATGGTGACATCATCGGGGACATGGCCGCCATCGATCAATTCGCGCAGGAAATTAAAATCAGTATCTGACGCTGACGGAAAGCCAACTTCGATTTCCTTGAAGCCCATTGCAACAAGGGTTTTGAACATCCGCATTTTACGCGCGGCGTCCATTGGCTCGATTAGTGCCTGATTACCGTCACGCAGGTCAACTGAGCACCAGATTGGCGCTGTTGTTATACGCTTGCTAGGCCATGTGCGATCAGAAAGATCGGGCCCGGCAAAGGGACGATATTTTTCATGACGTGCACCGCTCTTTGGGTTGCCGGCATGATCAAGACTAGTCATCGATCTCTTGTCCTTTGGTTTAATTAAGTGTGATTTTCTCGCCACATTGCTTGGCCAGAATTTTTCTTGCAAGGTCTTTATACAACAAAGGTGACCTTACTGCCAATGGTGACGCACCAACAGTGATATTTTCGCGGTATTTCCGTGCAAGATGTTGTATAGAAGCCACAGCCGCTATAAAACTATGCCAGTCGCCGGTTTAACTATCATCGTGGCGCGTCAGGAATTTTGCCAAATGACCGATTCAAAACAGATCAGAAACTTTTCGATCATTGCCCATATTGATCATGGTAAATCGACCATTGCCGACCGCCTCATTCAATATTGTGGTGGCTTGACCGCGCGTGAGATGACCGATCAAGTGCTGGATAATATGGATATCGAGCGCGAGCGCGGCATCACCATCAAAGCCCAGACCGTGCGTTTGGATTATAAGGCAAGTGATGGCAAGGACTATGTGCTGAATTTGATGGATACCCCCGGCCATGTGGATTTCGGCTATGAGGTGTCCCGTTCGCTAGCGGCGTGCGAGGGATCGCTTTTGGTCGTTGATGCGTCCCAAGGTGTCGAGGCACAGACGCTGGCCAATGTGTATCAGGCGATCGAGGCAGATCATGAGATCGTGCCGGTGCTGAACAAAATTGACCTGCCAGCCGCCGAGCCTGATCGGGTGAAAAGCCAGATCGAAGAGGTGATTGGCCTGCCGGCGGATGATGCCGTTGCGGCTAGTGCCAAAACCGGTGTTGGCATTCCAGAGATCCTAGAGGCAGTGGTGAAAACCGTGCCAGCCCCGAGCGGTGATGAAACCGCGCCCCTCAAAGCCTTGTTGGTGGATAGCTGGTATGACGCCTATCTTGGTGTGATGACACTTGTTCGTGTGCGTGACGGCGTGTTGAAAAAGGGCATGAAGATCCGGATGATGGCCACTGGCGCGACCCATACGGTCGAGCGCGTCGGTGTGTTTCATCCAAAGCCAACAGCGGTAGACCAACTCGGCCCCGGTGAAATTGGCTTTATTAATGCTGGTGTAAAGACGGTTTCAGATGCCAAGGTTGGTGACACGATCACCGAGGAACGGCGGTTGTGTGAAGAGGCGTTGCCCGGATTTGCGCCATCGGTTCCGGTTGTCTTTTGCGGCTTGTTCCCGGTTGATACGAACGAATTTTCGGGCCTGCGTGAGGCGCTGGAAAAACTATCATTGAATGATGCGTCATTTTCGTTTGAGGCTGAAACATCGGCGGCGCTTGGCTTTGGTTTCCGTTGTGGTTTTCTCGGACTGTTACATATGGAGGTCATTCGTGACCGCCTATCGCGAGAGTTCAATCTAGAGCTAATTTCAACCGCGCCTTCGGTGGTTTATCAAATGAAAATGACCGATGGCTCGCGCTTTGATTTGCACAATCCGGCTGATATGCCAGAGGTTACGCGTATCGATGTTATCGAAGAGCCTTGGATTAAGGCAACGATCATGACGCCGGATGAATTTCTCGGTTCTGTGCTGACATTATGCACCGAGAGACGCGGCGAGCAGATTGATCTGACCTATGCGGGCAACCGCGCTATGGCGGTGTATCGGTTGCCATTGAACGAGGTTGTTTTTGATTTTTATGACCGCTTGAAATCGATCACCAAGGGCTATGCCAGTTTTGATTATGCGCTGGATAGATATCGCACTGGCGATTTGGTGAAAGTGTCTATTCTGGTTAATGGTGATCCGGTCGATGCGCTATCGATGATCGTCCACCGCAACCAGTCAGAGGGCAAGGGCAGGGCGATCTGCATGCGGCTAAAGGATCTGGTGCCGCGGCAAATGTTCAAGGTCGCATTGCAGGCGGCTATTGGCGGCAAGGTGATCGCGCGTGAAACGATCCAAGCCCTGCGCAAAGACGTGACCGCAAAATGTTATGGCGGCGATATCACCCGAAAGAAAAAGCTGTTGGAAAAGCAAAAAGAGGGCAAGAAGAAGATGCGGCAATTCGGCAAAGTCGATATCCCGCAGAATGCCTTTTTTGAAGCGCTAAAGATGGGTGACAACTAGGCCAGCCACAAGTGACCTGACCGGTAATCTGACAGGTAATCTGACAGACGATTTAAGTATCAGATTAGAGTGTATGGGCGGTGTCGTTATTTGGTGCCGCTTCGCTTTAGGGCGCTGCCCGATGCGCGTCTAGCACCTCTGCCACGCGCCAGCCGTGCAATCCCCATCATCAATGCCATCACGATTATCAGTACCAATGCGGCTGGCCAGCCCAACATGGTGGACACTAGCGGGTGCCATAAAAACGGCTCACAATTTAACGCGATAATTAAACCGCATGGGTCGATATAGCGGCTAACAACGCTCTCGGTTATTTGTAGTGATGACGCATGATGCTCGAACCAGAACTGCCCCAAAACGGTGCTGGGGCTGTTGCTCGTGCTGATATCAGTCCAGATAGCATAGAGCGCCACCAAACCGAACACATATCCAAAAGTGCGAAATGTAATATTAACCATGGCGACAGTCTGAACGCAGAGGCGCCGCTGTTCAAGTCAAAATCATCCAGAATAAAAAACAGATTTCTGATGAATGACCGGGCGCCCTTAGATGGCCGGTAATTATCACCAGCTGTGCGGCCCGCACTCTAATGATCTTGCTTAGTATTGATCTGCTTGGGCGAGGCTGTTAGGTTGCCCCCAGATGCATGTCATCATTAAAAAGTGATGCGGGGCATCATTGCGGAGAGGTGGCCGAGTGGCTTAAGGCGCACGCTTGGAAAGCGTGTTGAGGGTAACACCTCACCGGGGTTCGAATCCCCGTCTCTCCGCCAGCCCTATTTTGTTTTTCTTGGCCACATAGAGTTGCGCCGCACAGTCGGTACGGGTAGGGATCAGGATGTTTCGATCCCCTCTTTCATCCAGCGTTGCAAATGCATAACGGGATGCTCTGAATTCACCCCACCCTTGGGATCAACGACCAACGGACCCGGCACATAACCGCGCGAGCCAAGCCCGCGTTGCACGCTTTCAACTAGATGTATGTCTTCCTCAACGGTAGTCTCTCGGTCCTGTATTGCGAGTGCGCGGATTTTGGGATCTTCGGCCCCGTCAACAGAGTACCAGCCACGCCAGACCACCACATGCTCCGCATCAATAGCGCGCCAATGGTAGGTGTTCAGCACGTTTCCGGGATAGACCTGAAAGCTGAACATTGGCCAGAGGAACCAGCTACTATATTCATCGAAATGCGCAAACCCTGAGTGGATGTCATAAGTCATATCTTCAAGGCTTTGGCATTCGGTGGTGTGGCGCAGACACATGCCCTGGGGCTGGATATCATAGGTTTCAGGTTTGACCACACCGCTGGCAAAGGTGGGGTGGTTCAGACTGCAATGGTAGCATTCTGAGTAGTTTTCCACCGAAACTTTCCAATTGCAGGCTTCTGGGATCTCGACCCATTCAAGGGGCTTGAGGGTGGCCCAATTGGGCACCCATTCCTCGAGCTCGGCGCGGGCATTTGGAAACCAGTCTTCCATCGGTTTGGCATCTGGATCGAGACGAAGCCAAGGAATTCCTCGGCGCGCACTTCAGTAAGGCAGATGCTGGATTTGTCGAACCCCTCCACCGCTTTGATGTTCGGGGCCGCGCGCAATTGACCGGTCAATTCGTACGTCCATGCGTGATAGGGGCATACCACGACGCGCGTGGTTCCCGTTCCACTGAGCAATTGGTGTGCGCGGTGCTGGCAGACATTGTAGAATACGCGGATTTTGTCGTCTCTACCGCGAATGGCAAACAGGCTTTCGCCGGCAATTTCGAATGTGGCGTAGGCCCCCGGCCCGTGAAGATCTGACGCATGACACCCGAACTGCCATGTCCGTGCCAAGCCCGGCATGTTCCACTGCAAATACCTGCGGATCAGTGTAAAAGAGTGCGTCTAATGATCGGATCGGGTTGGTCATATGTCCTCGTCATAATAGAGGCCAAGCTCGTGGCGGCGTTTGTGAAATGTCTCAACCCGCTGGGGTTTTCGTCACTGGCAACGGCGATCACGAATGACAATAGCGTCTCGAGCAAGGCAATGATGCTGACGGATGACGGAAAGAATTGCGGCGTCTCTACCGACACGACAAAGCCGTGATCAGCCATGCAGAGTATCGGGCTGGCGGGACTGTCCGATAAAGCAACGATTTTCATACCTTGCTCTTTGGCGATCTTAACGGCTTCTGCCACTTCTGAACGATAGGGTTTGCAGGTGATCGCGAGGAGAATGTCGCGGCCGTCAGCCCATGCAAGATCATCCACCGGGGTCGATCCGGGGCGTGGGATTGCATGGAATTCTGTCATGCCAGTGGACGCCAGATGGCCGCGATCGCCCCAAGCTAACGCCAAGCATCCGCGATCATACTGAGAATGACGCATTCGTGACGGCTTATTAACCAATATTAAATATTAGTTTTAACTAATTTAAACCCTATCTGCGAAGAACCAGACGCTAGATGCGTTTAGCATTCGTATAACATATTGAAAATATTAGAAATGACTGCAACCAAATGATGAATATTGTCTAAATTTCGTACATTAGCATTTTGTTAATTAGTCTGAACGCATCCTTGGCACATCGAAACAACGCTTCCAAGGAGGACGAAATGACTAACTTCATCAAACCAACCATCGCTTTGGCTTTCGGCATGACCCTTACGGCCTGCAACATATCAACCACGCATCTGTATGAGGACGATACCAATGGCAGTATGCACGATAGCAGTGACGTGAATATCGCAACCACAGCCCCCATCAGCGCAATCGTTACCGTGGAGCCGCAGATCAGGGCGCCTAGCTTTGATCATCTCGATAAAGAGGCTGATGAATATGGTGCGCAACAGCCGGTCTCATCTGGCGCATTGGCGGGGTCCGGCGCTAGCTTTACCCATCTTGATAAGGATGGCGCCGAGCAAGTGGCCGGAGTCGCGGCGGCAACGACCGCTGGTGCAGGCTTTAGCGCCTCATCAACCAGCGCGTCATCCGCCAGCTCGTCACCGGAAGGTTACGACAAGGACGCCCCGGACAAGGATGCTGCCCCAATTGCCCCTGCGATAGGCGGTTCAGCGAGTGGCCCGGTCACAGCGGCACCTGCGCAAGCTAGCTTTGCTTCCCCCGTGGATGACGGGTACCAAGCGACAGCCGATCAAGGGCGTGCCCCGATCACAGAGGGACCCATTCCAGGTACCTCTACCGCACCAACGAGCGGGGATCTTGATAAGGACCAAATCTAAATCTGTATAGAGCGAGGCCAAGCCATCCGGTGTGATAATCGGGTGGCTTGGTTTTGCCCTATATGGGCGCCCCAACGGCTAATCGAGTGATTTATGAATAGGGGCTAGCCGCCCAGAAGCTCTGATATCTCGCGGTGGCATTCGATGATATGGCCGGGGGATTCCTCCCGGCGTGGGGGCTTTTTGACATCGCATGTGCCAACAATCGCCATTGGACAACGCTCAAAAAACGGACAGCCAATGGCATCGAGATCAACCGCACCGGAAATACCGCTCATGGCTTCTTTGGTCTCGATGGTTTTTTCCAACCAGCCAATGCGGGTTTCCGGAACAGATGAAATCAATAGCCGCGTATAGGGATGATAAGGCGGGGACAGCACGGTGTCGGTCGGTCCCTGTTCGGCAACGCGGCCAGCATATAAAACCACAATCTCATCGGCGAATGATGAAACGGTCGATAGATCATGGCTAATGAATACGAACGAAACGCCAGTATCGCGGCGCAGGGTTTTTAGCAATTCAATAACATTCGCGCCGACGATGGTATCGAGCGCCGAGGTGACCTCATCACACAAAACAACTTCCGGATCAGCCGCCAGCGCCCGCGCCAGATTAACACGTTGTTTCTGGCCACCCGATAATTCATGCGGCAGGCGGTCCGCGAATTGGCGCGGCAGTTCAACCATATCCAGCAATTCATTGACCCGCTCGCGTTTGGCGGCGCCGCTCTTATCGCTATAAAATTCTACCGGACGGCCCAGAATGTCCTTGATACGGTGGCGCGGATTTAGCGCGGTATCGGCCATTTGATAAACGAATTGCACCTTGCGCAAACGGTCACGAGACCGATCGGCCAGCGCCGGTTCCAAACGCTCGCCATCCAGCAAAAGATCACCGTTTGATGGTGGCAATAATCCGGCAAACACACGGGCTAGCGTCGATTTTCCACAGCCAGACTCGCCGATAATGCCGACCGTCTTGCCCCGTTCAATCGATACGTTCACATCTTCCAGAACCTTGACCTTGGGCGCGCCGCCGCCAACACTGCCATAGCCAGCCGAGATATTCTTGGCCTCTAGGGCGGGCGATTTGCGCATATGCGCGTCGGATGTGACATCGCCCTGACCGGCCTCTGGCATCGGCCGAACCGCGGCCATCAGGCGCTGTGTATAGGGATGCTGTGGGTTGTTAATAATGATTTCGGTCGGGCCAGCCTCTTTGATTTCGCCATCATAAAGAACGACGATGTGATCGGCGATCTGGGCCACAACAGCCAGATCGTGGGTGACATAAATGGCCGCCGCACCCTCTTGCTTGATCACCGTCTTAAAGGCCTTTAGCACCTCGATCTGGGTGGTCACATCAAGCGCGGTTGTAGGCTCGTCCAGCACCAGCAAATCTGGCTCGCCGCACAATGCCATCGCCGCCATAAGACGCTGTAGCTGGCCGCCAGATACCTGATGCGGATAGCGCGAGCCAATGTTCTCAGGATCAGGCAATTCCAACGCTTGATAGAGTTCTAGCGCCTTGGCGTCGGCCTCTTCTTTGGTCTTGGTACCGTGCAGAATAGGGGCCTCGGTGACCTGTTCGTTAATCAGGATCGATGGGTTAAATGTGGCGGCGGCGCTTTGTGCCAGATAGGCAACTTGTTCACCGCGCAGAGGCCGCAATTCCTCGGTCGTCATGCTGGTCACATCTTCACCAAGCAATAACGCTTCACCACCGGCAAATTTAAGCCCCGGCTTGCAATAGCCAAGCGCGGAAAGAGAGATCGTCGTTTTGCCCGAACCAGACTCGCCAATAAGGGCAACGACTTCGCCGCGCCGCACTTTGAAATCGACGCCTTTTACAATCGGTAGATGGCTGCCATCATCCCGCACGGCATGAATATGCAGGTCTTTGGCCTCAAAGACGACTTCATCGGTGTTTCTGCGCTTCGCCATGTTATCTATAGCCTCTTTGATAGTTTGCCGCCGCTATGCGCCGAAACATCGTCCACAATCAGGTTGATACCAACGGTGAGCGTGGCAATCGCCAAGGCCGGGGCAATGACCGGTATTATCGACGCGCCATATTGTAGGGCACCAAGATTTTCGCGAACCATTGACCCCCAGTCAGCCTGTGGCGGCTGAACGCCGAGGCCAAGGAAGCTGAGGCTTGAGATAAACAAGATTACATAAATGAGACGCAGGCCAAAATCTGTCATCAAAGGCATCGCCGCATTGGGCCATATTTCACGGCGGATGATCCACCATCGCCCTTCACCGCGTACACGCGCCGCCTCGACGAAATCCATCACCATGATTTCTTGTCCCAATGCCCGGGACAGGCGGAAAATAACGCTGGCGTAAATCACCCCGGCGGTAACCATCAATACCGGAATAGACGAGCCAACCGCGGCCACCACAACAAGACCAAGCATGATTGTCGGCAGGCTAAGAAAGGCGTCATTAATCCGGCTCATCACCATGTCAACGCGCGGGCTAGATACCGCCGCACCAATGCCAAGAACAACGCCGATCAGATACGCAAGCGTGGTCGCCACAAAGGAAATGCCCATCGTGCGCCCAGCGCCATACATCATCCGCGACATCACATCCAGATCGGCAACATCAGTACCAAGCCAGGCACCAGCGCGCGGCAATTGAAATTCGCTGTAATCATCGGGGAAGGGGAGCTCGTTTTCGCCATACGGGGCTAGAGCCGGACCGAACACGGCGATAAACACCCAGAAGGTAACAATGACGGCGCCAATCCATCCGGTAACAGATAGCCGAAATCGCGCACTAGGCGCGGCGTCAGGCAATTCGTCAAAGCTGACATTCTCGTCATAGGGGGCAACATAATGATCGTTCTGTTTCATTTTGGGTGCCTCAAACGGGGGTTAGACGCAAAGGCCGCGATATCGGCAATCAGCATCAAAATCACATATGTTAAACAGAAAATCATGCCGAGCCCTTGGATCAGAACAAAGTCACGCGTCTGCACGCCCTGAACAATCAAAGTTGCGAGGCCGGGATAGCCAAAATAAACCTCAACCACAATCACGCCGGTAACCAGATAAGCAAGATTAAGCGCAACCACATTCACAATAGGGCCAATGGCATTAAGCAAGGCATGGCGGAAAATAATCCGTTTGCGCGGCACACCCTTAAGGATCGCCATTTCAATATAGGGCGAGCTCATCACATTAAGCACGGCGGCGCGGCTCATCCGGATTAGCTGGGACGCAATCACAAAACATAGCGTGGTGATAGGTAGGGCAAAATGCGAGATTAATTCAAAGAACCCTTTGCCCTCGGTAGAACCAACGACAACCGCATTGCCAATATCAAGCGCAAAGACAAACAGCAGAACCAGCAAGGTAGCGGTGAAAAATTCGGGGGCGGCAACCAATGACACGGACACCAATGTCAAAATGCGGTCATACAGCGTGCCCGGATACATCGCCGCCAAAATGCCAAGCATCAAGGAAATAGGAACGCCAATCGCGGCGGTCAGGGATGACACAAACAAAGTGTTCTTATACCGGTCATCAATCAAATTGGTGATCGGCACATCACTCGATAGCGACACACCGAGATTGCCACTCAGGAAGTTAACGAGCCAATGCCAATATTGCATGTAGTAGGGCATATCCAGACCCAGCCTAGCGCGCATCGCTGCAATGTTCTCGGCTGTTGCTGATTGACCCATCCGGATCTGTGCCGCGTCACCCGGCAGAATTTTTGTACCAAAAAAGATAATGATGGAAACAGCCAGAACTGTAATGAGGCCGATACCAAGTCGTTTTAAAATCAAAGAAATCATATGAAATTCACTTCCGTTGTGAGGAATATCACTAGAATTTTGAATAGATTTAAGGGTGATGCTCTAAGGGGAAAATTTAGAGAAAAGTGGCCAGATCCCGTAATCAGGATCTGGCCATTGTTCGTTAGGAATCGTCACGCCACAATGTGACAGGTGACTCCGCGCCGCCGAAGTTATTCAGCGGAACTTCTGTCCGACCCTTTACATGCGATGCCGCGGCATCGACGTAATTGCGGTGGATTGGCAGAGCCATACCGTTCTCTTCGTGGATCATCATCTGAAGATCATGATACATTGACTTCCGCTTGGCCGGATCGGTTACACCGCGAACGGCAACCAGAGTCTGGTCGAACTTGTCGTTCTTCCAGCGTGTCTCGTTCCATGCTGCATCGCCTTTAAAGGCCAGAGTCATCATGATGTTGGCTGTTGGACGCATGTTCCAAGCCGCGACACAGATAGGCTCTTTAAGCCATACCGAGCCCCAATATCCGTCGGTGGTGACCTTCTTCACATCAAAGTTCATGCCGATCTTCTTACCTTCACGCTGCATGAACAAACACTGGTCAACCGCACCCGGGGCAACTTCCGCTGCGACGACTGGGATTGTGGTGTTACCAATGCCTGACTTTTTGAAGTGGTAGGCGGCCTTGTCCGGATCCAGCATGCGCTGTGGGATGTCTGGGCTATGGTCAAAATAGGCCGGTGCAATCGGATGGTCATTACCAAGCGATGCCTGACCTTTATAGACACCCTTCACCAGACGCTGGCGATCCTGCAACATCTGCATTGCGCGGTGCAAATGCATGTTTGCGGATGAGGCAACGTCAAGACGCGGCGTGATGTTGATATAGGCACCTGATTTCAGTGACCAGATTTCCTTACCAGCAGCGTTCTCCACCTGGGCAATAGCCTTTGGCGGCAAGTTCACCATCGCATCAACATCACCAGCAAGAAACGCGTTCAAACGCGCAACCGGATCGCCGATACCATAATGCTCGATCTCGTCCAGATAACCACCTTCGCCATAGTAATTGCCAAAGTTTGAACCAACAACGCGAACGCCGGGCTTGAATTCTTTGACCTTGTATGGACCGGTACCAACTGTTGTTGAAAAGTCAGTTTGGCCATCCTGAATGATCTTGAAGTGGAATGTACCAAGAGCAATCGGCAAGTCAGCATTTGGTGAGCTTAGAACAGCCCGTACTTCATACTGGTTAACCTTTTCCCAGCGATCTACCATGCTTACCAGAGATGATGCTTTTGACACAGAATCAGCGCCCATATGGCGGTTCATTGTGTAAATAACATCGTCAGCAGTCAGGGTCTTGCCATCGTGGAATTCAACGCCCTTGCGGATTTTGAACGTCCATACAGTAGCATCAGCGTTTGATAGAACCTCTTCTGCCAGCTCAGGCTCATAGCCAAGGTCAGCGGTCAGGCGGGTAAGTGAGCCATAAAACATACGACCGCGGAAATAGTCAGCCGCAGATGTGAAAAGTGCCGGATCAAGCGTATCATTTGGACCATGCTGGTCGGCCGCCATAACCAAACGACCGCCACGCTTTGGCGTTGCCGCCCAAGCCGCGCTCAAGCCGCCGAAAAGTGTGCCAGATGCCGCAGCGGTAGCGCCGGCACCCATCATGATTTGGGTAAAGGCACGGCGGCTAATGCCACCTTTGACTAGGCCAAGTAGCTTTTCCCGATCGGAAACAGAAAGTGACTCAAAAATGGGGTCAGTGTTTTTTATGTCGGACATGATTTCTCCCTCAAGTTTTGTTGCGTTTTTACACTCTAAAAATTGAATGCTCTTTATAATTACCCAAAACGCTAACACAATCGGGCGAAGGCTGGCTAGGTTAGATTTGAATAGTTTTTCTAAGCGATCAAAAGGTTTGGAGAAAGTTAGTGCTAATTAAACGACCAATAATATTTGATCAAATAAAGTAACAATCGACAATGTAAGCCTGTCAGCGATAGCCCATGTAGGAAAACTGGCAATAGAGATCGCGGAATCCGTTTTGTTTGAGATTTTCTCATTTTTTGCTTTCCTATTTAAGCAAATTTTTGCCAAGGTATTAGTCGCAGTTTTGGAATTACTGAAACTTACATACTCGCAGCTGATGGTAACAATCAGAGGGTTTAATGAGGAGGAACCACTATGACGAACAAATTTTCACGCCGTAATGCGCTAAAGACTGGTGCCGCGGTTGGCGTTTTAGCCACCATGGGCACCCCAGCGCTCGCCGCCCCAAAGCGTGGCGGTATTTTGCGGTTGGGCCTAAAGGGCGCCAATACTTCTGATACATGGGATGGCCGTACGCATTCGGACAATTACATGATCAATATGGCGCATGGTTGTGTTTTTGAATGTCTAACCGAAGTATTGTCGAACGGTGAATTGTCTGGCGAGCTTGCGCTTAACTGGGAAGCATCAGCCGATGCGAAAACCTGGGTGTTTAACCTGCGCAAAGGCGTCAAATTCCACAATGGCAAAGCATTCGGCGCAGATGACGTGATCGCGTCTTTGCAGATTCACGTTGCTGAAGGTGCTAAATCTGCGGCTAAGCCAATTGTGTCGGCTATCACTGATATGAAAAAGCTTGGTGATCACCAAATCCAGTTCACTCTGGCTTCTGGAAACGCTGACTTCCCTTATCTGCTATCGGATTATCACATCCTGATGTATCCAGCCGGCATGATCGACGAAGCCATTGCCAAGGGTATCGGTACAGGGCCTTATAGCGTCGTGTCATTCGATCCGGGTGTTCGCACCGTGGTAAAGCGTGTTGACGATCACCATTTGGCTGATGTTGGCGGCTTTTTCGATGGTGTTGAGGCCATTGCGATTTCTGATGATTCGGCCCGTACAAACGCGTTGATGTCTGGTCAGGTTGACGCAATCAATAGCCTCAGCAAGCCGACAATCCCACTAATCAAAGCCAACCCGATGGTTAGCATTTCAGAAGTGACTGGAAACCAGCATTACACATTCCCAATGCTGACTGCCCTATCACCATTTGATAATGCGCATGTCCGGCAGGCGTTGAAATGGGGCGTTAACCGTCAGGAGATGGTTGATAAGGTGCTTCTTGGCCATGGTGCGGTTGCGAATGACCACCCGATTGGTCCGGCTAACCAGTATTTTGCGGCAGACCTGCCACAGACTGAATATGATGCAGATAAAGCTAAGTATCACCTGAAGCAGGCTGGACTTACCTCTATTGATATTGATCTGTCTGCATCAAACGCTGCCTTTAATGGTGCGGTTGATGCGGCCCTTTTGTATCAGAACTCGTCAAAGGCCGCTGGCATCAACATCAATGTGGTGCAAGAGCCTGCTGACGGTTACTGGTCAAATGTGTGGCTGAAAAAGCCATGGTGTGCCTGTTACTGGTCAGGCCGTGCAACTGAGGATTGGATGTTCTCAACTAGCTATGAAAGTGGTGTTCCTTGGAATGACACTGGATGGGAAAATGCACGCTTCCAGAGCTTGCTACTACAAGGACGCGCAGAGCTTGATAGCAACAAGCGTCGTGAAATCTATCGTGAGATGCAGGCAATCTGCTCAAACGATGGCGGCACTGTTGTTCCAATGTATGCAAACTATGTGGATGCATATTCGAACAAGCTAGCGCATGGCCCTGATGTTGGAAATCTATGGATGCTTGATAATTCACGGATCTCCAAGCGTTGGTGGTTCGCCTAAGATCGAACGGCAATGTGGTGCGGGCGCTTCGGCGCCCGCCCTTATTTTCCCGCCCTTATTTCATAATACATTCTTCCTGAAGACTGGTGATGAAACACAAGGTTTTGATTTCAAGGTGTAGTAAGGCCGTCCCGGCCGCTCTAGCTGTCGATGGTGTCAATTTTGGGCCGCAGCCAGTATTCCCATAGAGCCGAAAATTCAAACTATTCAGTTCAAGGATCATTAAAAGCAATTATCAAGGGGTAACTAAGTGCCTACAATTCTTGCGATTATTCTAAAACGGCTTGGCCTAGGTCTATTGACCATGCTGATGGTCTCAATAATCATTTTTATTGCTGTTAACAGCCTTCCCGGTGATTTTGCACAGGCCATTTTGGGCCAAGGGGCAACGCCAGAGGCGGTGACGGCCATTCGTCAGGATCTTGGCCTCGATCGACCATTGCTAACCCGTTATTTCGAGTGGCTCGGTGGGGCATTGCAAGGTGATTTTGGCAATAGCTTTGCCCAAGCCAATTTCGGCAGTTTTGCCGGTGAGTCGGCAACCGCCAATTTCGGCAGTGTTGCCCAGCAATTGGCACCGCGCTTTTCAAATACGATTTTTCTAGCTGGTGTGACCGCGACAATCGCGGTTCCGGTATCATTGGTGATCGGTATTTTGGCGGCGCTTTACCGCTATTCAATGTTTGACCGCATTGCCAATGTTAGCACGCTGACATCAATCTCCAGCCCGGAGTTCTTTGTCGCTTACATTCTGATCCTTGTGCTAGCGGTGCTTAACCCTGTATTGCCGTCATTGTCGAACATCTATGACGGGATGAGCTTTGCCGAGAGGTTGGAAAAGACCTTGTTGCCAGCGATGACGCTAACGCTGGTGGTGACGGCGCACATGATGCGGATGACACGGGCCGCGATTATCAATCTGCTGGCCTCACCCTATATCGAGATGGCCCGCCTAAAGGGTCTTAGCCCATTCCGGGTGATTGTGTTTCATGCCTTTCCTAATGCCCTAGCGCCGGTGATCAATGTGGTGGCGCTGAATTTGGCGTATTTGATTACCGGTGTTGTCGTGGTTGAGGTGGTGTTTGTCTATCCGGGCATCGGCCAGCTATTTGTTGATAGTGTGAAAATCCGCGATATTCCGGTTGTTCAGGCCTGCTGTTTGCTCTTCGCCGCCGCTTATATTCTGCTCAATCTGCTAGCAGATATTATGGCAATTCTCTCTAATCCGCGTTTGCGGTTGCAGAAATAGGAGGGCGATAGAATGGACAATATTCTGTTGATCTGGATTGCTGGCATTGTCATCGCGACCTTTGGTTTGCGGCATGTCGGCCAGTATCTGCCGCATCCTCGCGCACAGTTGTTTTTCAAACGGTTGAGCTATTTTGGGTCATTTGGTTATGTGATATTCGCGCTCTTATGTGTGTGGATGATCGATCTCTATTTCTTCAAAAAAGTGATCTTCTTTGTGTGGGCGGTCCATGGCGTTATTGCCCTTGTGATTGCCGGCTATGCCTTTCGGGTTTTGGGACGGCTTGTTGGCACAGAGGCCAGCAAGAAACTATTCCGGCAAATGCCGGTGACTGCGGCTCTTGGTATTCTGGTGATTATTATTTACGCGGTTCTGGCCATTTTTGCTGAGGCGCTCGCACCTTATGGACAGGCCGATATTTTTGCCAAGGTGAATGTGTTGCCGGGCGGTGATCCGGCGCTGGGTGGTGATCCGGCGCATCTATTTGGCACTGACCAGATTGGCCGCGATTTGCTCTCAAGGCTGATTTTTGGGGCGCAGAATACTGTTGGTATTGCCTTTATCACAACTTGTCTGGCGTTCTTGATCGGGATCTTTTTTGGCTTTCTGGCGGCGGCGATTGGCGGTTGGTTCGACCAATTGATTTCGCGCATCGTCGATATGATGATGTCGATCCCCCAGCTGATTTTTGCACTGTTGCTCATGACAATTGCGGCGGCATGGGCGGGGTCCGAACAATGGTTATTGACGGTCTATATGATTGTCATTATCGCGGTACTGGACTCGACCAGAGTGTTTCGCCTGTCGCGCGCGGTTGGGATGAATATTGTTGTGATGGACTTTTTTGAGGCGGCCAAGCTGCGCGGTGAAAAGCTATCCTATCTGGTGTTTTTTGAGATTATGCCGAACGCCATTGCGCCATTGCTGGCGGAATTTGGCCTTCGTTTCTGCTTTGTGTTCTTGACCATCGCGTCATTGTCATTCCTTGGTGTTGGCATTCAGCCACCATTGGCCGATTGGGGAACAATGGTTCGTGACCTTGCGCAATTCATCAATTTTGCCGCCTTTAGCCCGCTTACCGCGGCACTGCCTCTAATGGCGGCGGGGGCTATCGCGCTATTAACAGTGGCAGTCAATTTCGTTGTCGACTGGCTGTTACAACGCGCCTCAGGGCTAAAGGAGTAGTGGCTATGAGTGATGAGTCTCTATTGTTAAAAATCCGCAATCTTGAAATAGACGGCATTACTGATGAACGGCGGGTGCGCATTATCAATGACGTGTCGCTCGATCTTCACCGCGGACAGGTGCTGGGTCTGATTGGCGAATCTGGCGCTGGCAAATCGACGCTTGGACTGGCGGGCATGGGCTTTACGCGTGATGGCTGTGAGATTGTTGGCGGGTCGGTGATGTTTGATGGCATTGATCTGATCAATTCATCGCCGCAGGTAAAACGTGGTGTTTTGGGCAAGCGCATTGCCTATGTCGCGCAATCGGCCGCCGCTAGCTTTAACCCCTCGCACCGGATTGTTAGCCAGCATACCGAGGCGCCGATGTTCCATAATGTGTCGAGCCGGGCTTCATCGGCGGAGGATGCCGTCGAGCTATACCGCCGTCTGCGCTTGCCAGAGCCGGAGACCATCGGGTTTCGGTATCCGCATCAGGTGTCGGGTGGCCAATTGCAACGCGCAATGACGGCGATGGCAATGTCATGCCGGCCTGATCTAATTATCTTTGACGAACCAACAACCGCGCTGGATGTGACCACCCAGATCGAAGTATTGGCGGCCATTCGAGATATTGTTGAACAGTTCAACACCGCCGCCATTTACATTACCCATGACCTCGCGGTTGTGGCGCAAATGGCGGACCGGATCAAAGTTCTGTTGCGCGGTGATGAGGTCGAAGAGGCCGATACCGAGCGTATGCTAAAGGCACCGCGTGAGGAATACACCAAATCACTCTGGGCGGTGCGCAGTTTTGAGCGTAAGCAAAAGCCGCTGGCAAAAGCCAATGCAACGCCGGTGGTATCAATCAAAAATGTAACGGCGGCCTATGACGAAACGCCGGTGCTTCGTGATGTGAGTTTTGACATTCACCAAGGCCGGACGGTGGCTGTTGTGGGCGAGTCTGGGTCTGGTAAATCAACAACCGCGCGCTGTATTACCGGCTTGCTGGCACCGCTATCGGGCTCGATTGAATTTGACGGTGCGGTGTTGCCGCCATCCTATCAACAGCGCGATGCGAACCAGCTTAAGAACATCCAGATGATTTACCAAATGGCCGATACCGCGCTTAATCCGCGCAAACGGATTGGCGAGATTATTGGTCGGCCGGTGGAATTTTTCATGGGCCTCAAGGGTGATGATAAACGGCGCCGGGTTGAACAATTGCTGGAACAGATTGAAATGGATCCAGCGGAATATATTGACCGTCTTCCGTCTGAATTATCGGGTGGCCAAAAACAGCGAATAGGCATTGCCCGGGCACTCGCCGCAGAGCCGAAATTTATCATCTGCGACGAAGTGACATCGGCGCTGGACCAGTTGGTGGCCGAAGGAATTTTGCGTTTGCTCACCAAATTGCAGGACGAAATGAACCTGTCTTACATGCTGATAACGCATGATTTATCGACAGTGAAAGCGATCGCGGATGAAGTTGTGGTAATGAAGGATGGGGCGATAGTTGAAGTCGGCCCGAAGAACAGCATGTTCAAGCCACCGCATCATGCCTATACCGATTTGCTGCTTAGTTCGGTGCCGGAGATGGATCCGAAATGGCTTGATCGGCTGTTGGACAAGCGCGGCGCGGATAATATTGGCGACGCCGCCGTTGCAAAAATGAAATAAATGGCCGAACATCAGTGAGTACTGAGATAATCGGCGAATGAGGTTTGGTGATGGAAGAATCGTTTTCAGCAAAAAGACTGGTTGAGCCCAAAGCGCTAAAGGAGCTGAATACAAAGTCAGACCTATTCGGCAGCCTACAGATGGCGAGCCATGTTGGGGTGATTGGTGTGTTTGGCTATCTGCATTATCTGGCGCTGGGAACGTGGTGGGTGCTAGCCACCGGATTTTGTCTTGGTGTGACGATCAATTTTCTCTATGCCGCCCAGCATGAATTGTCCCATTGGACGGTTTTCAAGACCAAATATCTGAACGAGTTTTTTGGCCGTATCGTTGGCTTTTTGATGCTTTTCCCGCGCGATTATGACCAAGTCATGCATTACGCCCACCATCGCTATACCCAGAATTGGGAGCGTGATGGCGAGCTAACCCGTGAGCCTTATAATTTGACGCGGTTCCTATTGTGGATGTCGGGTACGGTCTATTGGTACAACCGTGTTGTTGGCATGGTGCGCCGCGGACGCGGGATCATTATCGAGCCGTATATCGGTGTCGCACAACAGGATAAAATCATCCGTGAGTCGCGCTGGCATTTGGCTGGCTATGCGGTAATTGCCGGTGTTTCTTGGTATTTCCAGAGTTGGGCGGCGCTCACATTCTGGCTTGTGCCAATGCTATTAACCAAGCCGGTGCATCAGTTGCAGAACACGATCGAGCATCTGGGTCTATCGCATGATAGCGATATTCTACAGAACACCCGCTCTACCCGGACTAATTTCATCATGCGCTGGTTGTGCTGGCAGATGCCATATCACACCGCGCACCATAGCTATCCCTCCGTACCGTTCTGGCAGTTGCGCAAGCTCAATGGCCTGATCGAGGAAAAGGCCGGACCGGTGCATCGCATGGGGTGGATTGAATTCCAGATCGAGGCAATCAAATGCCTATCCAGCAAAGACGAGACCCAATGGCCGTCTAATGAAGTCTGGATCGTGCCAAATGGCAAGGGGCGCTCGGTAAAGCTCGAGGCTTAATTATCAATAGGTCCAGCGCGGATGGAGAGCGACAATGCGGCAGATTAAATTCTACACATCCCTATGGGCGATGATGCCGCATGACCAGAGTGGGACCATTCTGCCCTATGACCAGATTTGCGAGATGGTTGCGGGCGCTGGCTATGATGGCATGGCGATCGATCTTGGCGCTGGTGATGTGGCACAGGCAAATGAAGTGCGCCCGCATATGGAGCGCGCTGGTCTAACGCCGTTAATTGTGGCCTTTCCAAAGACCATCGAGAGCTTGCGTGAAACCCTGATCATGGCAAAAGACTTTGGTGCGCCCTTTGTCGATGTGATCGGTCAGGTAATGCCGCTATCGGTCGATGGTATGATACCGGTTATTCGTAAATGGATTGATATGTCCGACGAGATTGGTATGCCGATACAGTTCGAAACGCACCGCAATTGTATCACCAACGATCTCTATGCGACGCTCTGTTTGCTTGATGCTGTTCCTGAAATGCGGCTTTGTGCGGATTTGTCACATTTTGTTGTCGATCGGGAATTCAAACTTCCGCTGGACCACCGCGACCAAGGCTTGATCCAGCGTATCATTGACCGCTCCGATAGTTTCCAAGGCCGCGTTGCTAGCCGCCAGCAAATTCAGCTACAGCTCGATTTTCCACAGCATGCGAAATGGGTGGAATTGTTCCAAGGCTGGTGGCGTGACGGATTGCAAAGCTGGCGCCAGCGCAATGCCGATGGCGATTGCATTTTCCTCTGTGAATTAGGCCCGCCAGAATATGCAATGACTGGACCCGATGGCAAAGAACTGTCGAACCGGTTTGAAGAGGCGTTGCAGATCAAGAGCTGGGTTTCCGACATGTGGGCCAAAATGGAAGCCGCAGAAAAATAGCCCCATCGGCGTTTGCTAGCGCGTCATTGATTGCGCCAAAACGCACATTAGCTCAAACATAATCGACACGCCGAGCCATGCGGTACCACCTTCAGGATCAAATGGCGGCGATACCTCAACTAGATCGGCGCCAACCAGATTAACCCCGGCTAGTTCGCGCACCACTTGCTGGGCCGCAAAACTATTTGGACCGCCAATTTCCGGTGTGCCTGTGCCAGGGGCATAGCTTGGATCGATGAAATCAATATCGAATGAGCAATAGGTCGGATGATCGCCGACGATGTCGCGCGCCTCCGCCATTACTGCTGTGATGCCGCGGTCAAACAATTCTTCAACCCGAATGATCCGGACGCCCTGTTCCGCGCCCCATTCGACATCCTCATAATTATACGCTGTTCCCCGAATGCCAATCTGGACAACGCGTTTGGGATCGAGCAAGCCTTCTTCAATGGCGCGGCGAAACGGTGTGCCATGGGTGTATTTAAAGCCGCCAAAATAGCTATCGAACAGGTCGGTATGGGCGTCAAAATGGATCATCGCCAAGGGTCCCCGATCGGGTGCGCCGCGGTGCAATCCGCGCAATACAGGCAATGAAACAAGATGATCACCGCCGCCCGTCATCGGCACAATGCCACGGCGGGTAATGTCCTCATAAAACGCCGCAATCCGGTCCATGCTATCGTGCAGATCAATCGGGTTTGGGCCAACATCACCAAGATCGGCGCAATTAACCAGCTTGAACGGATTGATCCCTGTCACCGGGTTCATCGCCCGGATCATCGTGGAAAGGTCGCGCAATTGGCGAGGGCCATGGCGCGGTCCGGGCCGGTTGGTGGTACCGGCATCCCACGGCACGCCAATTAACCCCATCTGGACGTCGGCCATTTCAGGGGCATCCATGGTTAAATGCGGCAAGCGCATAAAGGTCGGCATACCCGCAAATCGGGGCATGTCCATCGCCGAAACGGGCTGGAAGAAATCATCTTTGGTCATTACGGCTCCCCTTATGGGCGGTCTGTGGTCTATTAGAACTGTGCGTCATGCATCAAGATAATTCAAGAATGTCCGCTCTATGCTGGCTTGTTTTTAGCGGTTCGATGTTCCATCCGGATGATATAGAGGCCGGCTAGAATGCTAATGACAATGCCGATCTGAGCTAGGCCATTGGGGAATTGGGCGAAGGCAAACCAGCCAATGACGGTGGCAAAGGGGATCTCTAGATATTGCATCGGGGCAAGGGTTGCCGAGGGCGCAAACCGCAGGGAAATAGTCATCAGCAAATGCGCCACCGTGCCAATCAATCCGATAGCAAACAAAAGCCAGATAATCGGCATGTCCGGCAGAGCAATCGAAATATCTGCATGGATGCCATCGGGCAGGATCAATAGCATTGCCAACAGCATAATGCTGGCAATCAATCCACTACTGGTTTGCAGGGCCAGCGCACCACAATCCTTGGCGATATGCCGCGTGATCAAGATGAAGATCGAAAAGGTGAAGGCCACACCGATAGGCAAAAGAGCTGGCAAGCCTACATCGGCAAAACTTGGTTGGATGACCAGCAAGCTACCGCCAAAGCCGACTATACAGGCGGCAATACGGCGCGGTCCGACTTCCTCTCCTAGGAAATATCCGCCCAGCAATAACAGGATGAACGGCATCACAAAGGCAATTGCCAGCGCGTCGGCAAGCGGCAGGTAACGCAAGGCCATATACATCATCCCGATACCCAGAATATGCAGGCCGCTACGAAGCGTAACCCATCCGATAAATGCGATATTGAGAGGGATCGATGGCCCCGCGGCAAACCGCCAAGTCAACAAGGCCAAAGGCAGGAGCAGAACGAATTGAACACCAAAGCGGAAAAATAGCGTTAGCAATAGGGGCGCGTCGGAACCGACAAATTTCGCCACCGCGTCACCGATTGGCGCCAACAGGCAAAATGCCAGCATGCAGATGATACCAAAAACCGGTCGGTCGACCCGATCATTAACACCAAACAGACTAATTTTCGTACGAAATGTAGTTCCCATAATTCAACCGTGCTAGGCGCGTGCCCATTGGTCAATGGTTACTTGAGATTTGGCTGAAGACTATTCAGATTTGCGCGGCGACACCAAGGTCAGACCGATCATCAATAAAAATAGCGATGCCCAGATCCATTGCGAATGTGTCTCGCCAAAAATGGCCATCCCCCAAAACACGCCCGCTAGGGTCACCACATAGCCGACTTGGCTGGCGAATAATGGGCCGGCCATGGCGATCGTCATCACAAACATCGTATAGGCGGTGGCGGTAATCACGCCGAGGCTAATGACCGACCATTCCAATGCGCCAAAAGGAAGGCTTGGCAGGAATGTCTGGTCCATAAATATCATCACCGGTGCCAGAATGATGGTGGCCACAATATGCATGCCGCACGCCGTTCTGATCGGCCCGATGGCGGGTAGGGAGGGTAGGGCCAGATAGACGTTTTCCATCGAATAACAAACCGCACTTAAACAGGCGAGCAACACCCACGGTAGCGCCGCGCGGTCAGGCAAGCTGTCTTGTGGTCCGACAATAAATAAAATCGCCAGCAAACCAAAACCAATGCCTGAAAAGCGCACCCACGACAGTTTTTCAGAACGTAATATCAGCGCCAAGCAATAGGTCAGCATCGGGATCAAGGCCACGGTGAGCGCCAAAACGCCAGCCTGCACTCTGGATGCGGCGAGATAGAATGCGGTGCCGGGAATGGCCGTGCCCAGCAATGCCAGCACCAGATACATTTTGAGGGTCTGGCGGTTAACCGGCACTGGCCGCCCGCGGATCATGGTGTAGATGAACAGGATGATTGCGGATACCAATGCCTGCCAAAAGGCGATGCCTAGTGCAGTGCCGCCATTATCGACAGCGATCTTTGCCACCGAAAATGACAAGCCCCATACGATCCCCATGAACAACATCGCTAGCCACGGCACGAAGCGTAGAATAGTTGGTTTCATTTCTGCAAGGGACATTGGTTCACGCTTTATCAATACGGCGTTCTGGGTCTTTTCACTTCAGAGTGGTGATAGTGCCCTGAAAATCTTGAATTGTGGGAACTGTGAACGCCGGCATTGGGAAAATCAAGCCCAGTCTTTGCCATGGCTACCGGTTTTGGCTAGGCTATTTTTATGGATAGCAAAATGCTGGCAAAATTGACCGCGCAGATCATCGCCGAACGCGCGGAATTACTGGCCCTTAGCAAGGTGAGTAAGGAGGCGCGTGCGCCGGTTGAATTGGACCAGCAATCGGTTGGTCGGCTATCCCGCATGGATGCCATGCAACAGCAATCAATGGATCTGGCCCGCGAAGAACGGCGGCAACATCGTCTCGCTATATTGGCGGCGGCGCTGGGGCGCATTGATGATAATGATTATGGCTATTGCCTGACTTGCGGCGAGGAGATTGCCCCCAAACGGATGGAGATCGACCCCGCCGTAACCTTATGTGTCACCTGTCAAAAGTAAAAACCCACTCAAATGCCATGATGGCGCCCGTCGATGATGCGCTTGATTTTAGCGTCACCGATCGTCACCAGATGATCCAGCTGGATTACCGCGCGCCGGTCGCGCCCGGGGTTAGCTGGTTCGCCTCGGCGGCGTTGCATAAAAACTGGGGTAATGCCGCGGGGGTTGATAACCGTATGCTATTCGCCGGACTGGTGGCGCAGTTTTAGGTGCCGGCGCCAACAGCATGTTATTTGCGGGCGAGATAGATTGTCTGGGTGACATCGTCCGGTTGAAACGGGTTGGCAAAAGTCACCGTTTCGGCCCGCGCATCAGTAAAGCATGTTTTAAGATGTGCGGTGAACGCATCGTCTGGCGGATCATTTGACCACAGGCCAAAGACACCCCCATCAGCCAAAAACCGCTGCATTTGAGTGAGACCATGGGCCGAATAAAAGCTCTCATTGCCGGGGGCTAGGTGGAAATCGGGCGCATGGTCAATATCAACCAGAATGGCATCAAAGACGCGGCCATCATGATCAGCGTCAAAGCCGTGTTGGCTGGCGGCACTAGCAAAAAAGTCGGCGCAGACAAACCGGCAACGCGGGTCACTTGAAAGCGCCGGACCAAGCGGCAACAGCCCGTTTTCATGCCAATTAATGATCGGTTGCAACGCGTCCACCACAACAAGGCTAGTGACCGCGGCATCATCCAGAACCGCCTTTGCCGTATAGCCAAGCCCCAATCCACCAACAAGCACATCGAGGCGCTGGGACGTGCCGCCCTCGCGGTGATAGGCAATCCCCAGATCAGCCAACGCAATTTCCGATGCGGTAAATAGATCCGACATGAGATGCTCGTCACCAAGCATGATTTCCAGAATATCAATCTTTAGCCGGAAATCATGACGGCGGCGCAATGAAATCGCGCCGATTGGTGTGGGCTGGTAATCTAGCTCTTCAAAATAACGCGACATGCTTTTCTCAAAAATCTGGTTCCGTGGCCAAAATGGGGGCTTGGAACATGGTTAGTCATACCCCAGTTATAAGGGGTGAACAATTGCTGACTATCGCATAATCCTTTTTGACATAGCCTGACCCTGTGGCGCTTGTGCCTCAACCGCCTTGTTTGAGAGATTTACAATATGACTAATCCTGTGAAACATCCGATCGACCGCCCGATCGACCGCCCGATCTTTCAATCCATCATGCGTGGTCTTGCGCGGCGCTGTGCCAGTTGCGGCGAGGGCGCGGTCCTTGCGGGCTATCTAAAACCGGTTGAGGAATGCGCCCATTGCGGCGAGGATTTTCGAAATATCAGGGCTGATGACGGGCCCGCCTGGATCACTATATTAGTGCTTGGTCATATCATCGTGCCATTAATGATCTATCTGGGGCGTGATGATACGGTGCCGGTTTGGGCGGCGACAATTCTATTATCCGTGATTATGCTGGTTGGTGTCTGGTTCGTCCTACCCCGTGCCAAGGGTATGTTTATCGCGCTCATCTGGGCGACTGGTGCCACTGGCAAGGACATGAGTCCTGAAGACATGAATCGTGAAAAAACGAAATAAATTTATCCGGTAATGAAAATTTGTTTGATTTTTTCATTTTAGCCCCTCAGAGTTTTCAAAGAGGGGTGTGTGATGCTTGTCAATCTAACCAAAGATCAACAAAGTGCGGCGCCATTGCGTTCGACCGGCCAGTTCGGAGCGGATCTGCGTGCTTTGCGCCGGTCGCGGAACTGGACGCTTAGCGAGCTTGCTGACCAGTTGGATCGCTCGGTTGGGTGGCTGTCGCAGGTTGAACGTAATGTGTCAGAGCCAGCATTAGATGACGTGCGGAACATCGCCGCGCTCTTTGGCCTACCGGTTAGCTTTTTCTTTAGCCAAAGTCCGGATCAGCCTGAGAGCAATTATGTTGTACGCGCTAATAGCCGCCGTACCATGTCGGATCATCACAAAGGGTTGGTGGAAAGCCTGTTATCGCCGGATCTTGGTGGTGCGTTTGAAATCGTGCATTCGGTATTCGCCCCGGGGGCCAAATGCCCAGAGCCGTTTGTGCGTGAAACCGAAGAAGCTGGCTATGTGATCTCTGGCTCGCTGACATTAACCATCGATGGACAACAAATTATCCTAAATCCCGGCGATAGCTTCCGCTTTGCCGGTGAGAAAATTTCATGGGTCAATAACGGCACTGTCGATGCCGTGTTGATCTGGGTGATCGCGCCGCCCGTTTATTAACATAATAATATAGTGGGCCGATTGATCCGGCCGATTGATGTGAAGGACAGAAAATGACTACTACCAATGCGAATGAGCAGACCCAGCAGCCAACTGCAAAATTACCAAGCACCGCCCGTGTGGTTGTGATTGGCGGCGGCGCGGTTGGTGCATCGGTTCTATATCACCTTGCCGAACTTGGGTGGAGTGATTGTGTGTTGCTTGAAAAGAACGAGCTGACATCAGGATCAACATGGCACGCGGCAGGCAATTGCCCGAACTTTGTCGGGTCATGGACGATGATGAAGATGCAATCCTATTCAACCCAGCTATACCGCAAGCTAGGCGCGATGGTTGATTACCCGATGAACTATCATGTTACCGGTGCGATCCGCCTTGCCCATTCGCGGCAACGCATGGAGGAATTTCGTCATGTAGAACGTATGGGCCGCCAGATGGGTATCGATTTTGTCGAAATGTCGCCGTCTGAAATGCAGGAAATCTATCCGTTCCTTGAAACGCATGATCTCTATGGCGGCCAGTGGGATAGTCTGGACGGTGATATTGATCCGGCGCAATTGACCCAAGCCTTTGCCAAGGGCGCGCGTGATAAAGGCGCCACCATTGTTCGCTTTTGTCCGGTAACCGCCGTGCGGCGCGAGAATGACGAATGGGTTGTGACCACACCGGCTGGTGAAATTCGCTGTGAATATGTGGTCAATGCCGCTGGCTATCGCGCAAACGAGCTTGGCCGGATGTTTGGCCGTGATGTCCCATGTGTTTCACTGGCGCACCAATATCTGATCACCGAGGCAATCCCAGAACTTACTGAGCGCGCGCAAAAGCTGCCATTGCTACGTGATCCGGATAGCTCTTATTACCTGCGTCAGGAAAAGGACGGTTTGTTGCTCGGCCCTTACGAAAAAAATTGTAAGGCGCATTGGGTTGATCCGTCTGACCCGATGCCAGAGGATTTCTCGTTCCAGCTCTATAATGACGATCTAGAGCGTTTGGAATGGTATATCGAGGATGCCTGCGCCCGTGTGCCATTGCTAGGCAGTGGCGGCATTACCCGGGTGGTTAACGGCCCAATCCCTTACACTCCGGATGGATTACCGCTGGTTGGCCCGATGCCGGGTGTGCCAAACGCGTTTGAGGCGTGCGTCTTTACCTTTGGTATCGTGCAGGCTGGTGGCGCGGGCAAGCTATTGTCTGAAATCATTGTCGAGGGTGAAGCTGATTCTGATAGCTGGGGTGTTGATCCGCGCCGCTTCACCAATCATGTCGATGAGGTTTATACATGCGCCAAGGCGATCGAAACCTATAGCCATGAATATGCGATGCATTTCCCGAATATTCAGTGGCCAGCTGGTCGCAAAGCAAAGGTCACACCGCTCTATGATAGCTTGGCCGCGGCTGGGGCGGAATTTGGATCTTATGGTGGCTGGGAACGTGCCGATTGGTTCCCGGCGAGGGATGAAGACCGCCGGCCCGCCGACAGCTATGACCGCCAGCATTGGTTTGATGCGGTTGGCGCCGAATGTCGGCATGTCGAAAACCATGTTGGTATTCTCGAATTGACAGGCTTTTCGCGCTTTGTGATCAAAGGTAAAGGCGCGGCGGACTGGTTGCGGCGTCAAGTAACAGGCGGCCTGCCAAAAGTTGGTCGCATTGGCCTTGTCTATTTTGCCTCTGAAAAGGGCAAGATCCTGACCGAAATGACAGCAACGCGGACTGGTGAAGATGAATTTCTAATGATGACCGGCGCTGGCGCCTATTGGCATGATCGTGACTTGCTTAATTTCGCACTACCCAAAGATAGCGCCATCACAATCAGCGATGTAACAGCGGATCTTGGCACTTTGTTGGTGACCGGGCCAAAGGCACCGGCATTGCTGTCTGCGGTAACAGGTGAGGCCATGAGCCATGGTGATTTTGGCTGGCTAACGCACCGCCGGATGACCATCGCCAATGTCGATGTGACCGCAATTCGGGTGTCGTTCGCGGGCGAGGCCGGATGGGAATTGCATTGTGCCATGGGTGATATCAAGGCGCTTTACGACGCGATTTGGGCCCATGGAGACGCGCATAACCTTGGCCACTTTGGTATGCTAGCGCTTGATTCAATGCGTCTTGAAAAGGGCTATCGCTCGTGGAAAGCCGATCTGACCTCTGACTATACAATGCTGGAGAGTGGGCTGGAGCGCTGGGTCAATTTGAACAAGGATGATTTCACCGGCAAGGCTGCCCTCCAGAGCGAGCACCAGGCCGGCGCGAGCAAACGCTTTGTGACATTGACGCTGGATGATCCAAGTGATGGCGAGCCGTTTGGCGAGGCCGTCTATCTAAGCACCGTGAGCATTAACGGCGAGGATGCCGGATTGGTCGTGTCGGCTGGCTATGGCCATCGTGTCCAGAAATCTATTGTGATGGCGGTTGTTGATCGGGCGATGCTAGAGGCGGGCGGGGCAATGACCGTCACCGTGCTTGGCCGCGAGCGCACAGCACATCTTGTCGATGGCGGGATCCTCTATGATGCCGATAACGCAAAGATGAAGGTGTAACCATGACTGTCCCCTCAAAGGCCCGCGCGGTAATTATTGGCGGCGGCGTTATTGGATGCTCGATTGCCTATCACCTTGGCAAGCTTGGCTGGCGTGATGTTGTGTTGCTGGAGCGCAAGCAATTGACCTGTGGCACGACATGGCACGCGGCGGGGTTGATTGCCCAATTGCGGGCCACCCAGAACATGACGCGCCTCGCCAAATATTCCCAAGAGCTATATTTCGGGCTAGAGGAAGAAACAGGTGTTGCCACTGGTTTCAAGCGCAACGGATCGATTACCGTGGCGTTGACGGATGAACGGATGGAAGAGCTACGGCGTTCGGCGGCTATGGCCCGCGCCTTTGGTGTGGAAATTGACGAGATTACGCCCGAAGACATTCATGGGCGCTATCCAGATTTGAAAACCGACGACATGGTCGGTGGTGTGTGGTTGCCAAAAGATGGTCAGGCCGATCCGGTCAACATCACCCAAGCGCTGGCCAAAGGGGCGCGCAATTATGGTGTTAATATCATCCAAGGCGTTAAGGTAACGGCGATCGATCAGGCCAATGGCCGGGTAACTGGCGTGCAAACGGATCAAGGCCCGATTGAGGCTGATTATGTGGTCAATGCTGGTGGCATGTGGGGCCGTGAAATTGGTGCGATGGCCGGTGTCGCGGTGCCGCTTCATGCCTGTGAGCATTTCTATATCGTGACTGAGGCGATCGAGGGGCTTACACAGAATTTGCCGGTGCTACGCGTTCCTGATGAATGCGCCTATTTCAAAGAGGATGCTGGCAAAATTTTGCTAGGGGCGTTTGAGCCAAAATCAAAGCCATGGGGCATGGATGGCATCCCCGAAGATTTTGAATTTGATTCCCTGCCCGAAGATTTCGATCATTTCGAGCCTATTCTAGAGCGTGCAGTCGAGCGTTTTCCGGTTATGGAAACAGCCGGTATCCAGACATTTTTCAACGGTCCGGAGAGCTTCACGCCCGATGATCGTTATATTCTGGGTGAGGCGCCTGAGCTTGGTAACTTCTTTGTCGCCGCTGGTTTTAATTCGGTTGGCATTCAATCGGCTGGTGGTGCTGGCATGGTGCTTGCCGACTGGATGGATAGTGGCAATGCGCCGATTGATCTGTGGGATGTGGATATCCGGCGGATGCAGCCATTTCAGGCAAACCGTAGCTATCTCAAAAGCCGTGTTTCTGAAACGCTTGGCCTCTTATATGCCGATCATTTTCCGTATCGTCAGGTGGAAACCGCGCGTGATGTGCGGCAATCACCAGTGCATGACCGGCTAAAGAATGCGGGTGCGTGTTTTGGCGAGGTTAGCGGCTGGGAGCGGGCCAATTGGTTCCTACCAAAAGCGGAATTGGACGCTGGTAAAAAGGCTGAATATGAATATAGCTGGAAGCGCCAGAACTGGTTTGAATATAGCGCCGCCGAACACCGCGCCGTTCGCGAAAATCTGGGCATGTTTGACATGTCTAGCTTTGGCAAGATCAAGGTCGTTGGCCGCGATGCAGAGGCTGTTCTCCAGCGTATTGCGGCAAATGATGTGGCGGTCCCACCGGGCAAGATTGTCTATACCCAATTCCTCAATGAAACCGGCGGTATCGAGGCGGATGTAACCATTACCCGCTTGTCGCTGGATGAATTTCTAATCGTGACGCCTGCGGCAACGGTGCGCCGTGATCTGCATTGGATCAATGGCCATATTCCCGATGATGCACATGCCTTTGCGCTTGATGTCACCGTATCTGAATCGGTGTTGGTGGTGATGGGACCAGAGGCGCGTGATTTCCTCCAGCCAATGATCCCACAAAGCCTAAGCAACGAGGATTTCCCGTTTGGCACCATGCAGGAGATTGAGATTGGCCACGGTCTAGCGCGCGCCCACCGTGTGACTTATGTGGGTGAACTCGGCTGGGAGCTTTATGTGTCGGCTGATATGTCCAATCATGTGTTTGATGCGATAATGGCGCGTGGACAGGATCATCCGCTGACCCTATGCGGTTTGCATGCCCTTGATAGTTGTCGGATCGAAAAAGGGTTTCGCCATTTCGGCCATGATATCTCAAATGAGGATCATGTTATCGAGGCAGGGCTTGGCTTTGCCGTTAAAGAACAAAAGAGGGCTGGACGTTTTGGCGAGATGATCGGCAAGGACGCCGTCACCGCAAAACGTAATGATGGTGTCAGCCAGCGCTTGATGCAGTTCAAATTAAAAGATCCGGAACCATTGCTCTATCATAATGAGGCAATCATCCGCGATGGTGAACTCGTTGGTTATCTGACCAGCGGCAATTACGGTCACCATTTAGGAGGAGCAATCGGTCTTGGCTATGTGAAATGCCAAAATGTTGGTGAAACCGCCGACGCCCAATTGCAATCGGACTATTCTATTAATGTAGCTGGCAAATTAGTCGAAGCTGAGGTTAGCTTTAAGCCAATGTATGATCCTAAATCAACGCAAGTGAGGCGCTAACACTTGAATGGAGAAATGCGATGATCAATCGATTTGGACGTGTCATTCCACAATCAGGCCGCCGCAGTGGTGGACGAGAAGCCCGGCGTTCGGTGCGCCAAGCCCCACTTGCCGAAGAGTTGCGGCCCGTACGCGGCGGCATGGAAGGCGGCACATTCAAGCCGCTTGATGATCATGCTGTGCGGGCGATCGAGGATGCTGTTTTCCAGATCCTTGAAGAAATCGGACTAAGCCAAGCGCCAGAAAGCGGCGTCCAATATATGGTCGATGCGGGCGCTATCGCGGGTGATGATGGCCGTGTGCGGTTCCCGCGGGCGCTGGTTGAACACACGTTGGCAATCGCGGCGCGGGACATAACGCTCCACGGCCAGCACGAAAAGAACGATTTGTTGCTATCGGGATCGCGGGTGCATTTTGGCACTGCTGGCGCTGCGGTGCATGTTGTTGATGTGCAGAACAACGCCTATCGCGAATCCTATCTTGCCGATATTTATGACGCCGCGCGGATTGTGGACAAAATGGATAACATCCATTTCTTCCAACGCCCGATGGTGGCACGCGATGTGGTTGAACCCGCCGATATGGATTTCAACACGGTCTATGCGGCGGTCAAAGGTACGACCAAGCATGTCGGCACTAGCTTTACCGAAGCCGAATTCATGCCAGCGATTATTTCAATGTTGCATGATGTTGCCGGTGGTGAAGATAAATGGCGCGAGCGGCCTTTTGTGTCGAACAGTAATTGTTTTGTCGTGCCGCCTTTGCGTTTTGCAACAGAATCATGCCTTGTGATGGAGGCCGCGGTTGAGGCTGGAATGCCAGTGCTATTATTGTCGGCTGGTCAGGCGGGGGCAACGGCCCCGGCATCTATTGCTGGCGCGGTGGCACAGGCGCTCTCCGAAGTTGTTGCCGGATTGATCTATGTAAATGCGATGAAGCCCGGACATCCGTGTATCGTTGGCACCTGGCCATTTGTTTCCGATTTGCGCACGGGCGCCATGTCGGGCGGATCGGGCGAGCAGGGATTGCTCACCTCGGCCTGTTCCCAGATGCTCCAGCATTTCAAACTGCCTGGCGGCGCGGCGGCGGGGATGGCAGATTCCAAAATGCCGGATGCCCAATCTGGGTATGAAAAGGGCTCTACGCTGGTGATGGCTGGTCTGTCTGGCTTGAACATGGTCTATGAGGCGGCTGGCATGCATGCCTCGCTTCTTGGGTTCTGTCTAGAGAGCCTGATCATCGATAATGATATGCTCGGCCAATGCATGCGCTGTGTGCGCGGGATCGAGGTCAATGAAGACACTATCGGTATCGATGTGATGAAGGATGTCTGCATGACCGGCCCCGGTCATTATCTAGGCCATGATCAGACCATTAAATTGATGCAAACCGAATATGTGTATCCGGCCCTTGCCGATCGTTCTAGCCCAAAGGAGTGGGAGGAGCTCGGCAAGCCAAATCTGGTGGCCTCTGCAGTTGCGGAAAAGGAACGCATCTTGAGTGAATATTTCCCCGATCACATCTCTGCCGAGCTTGATATGAAGCTACGCAATACCTACAATATTTTGCTCGGGTAGCATCTGGCCAGTTTCTGGCCCACCTAAAGGCAATATTTCCGATTGAGCGTAGGCGCCGGATCGCCATTTATTTTTTTGAGAGTGTGAAATGACTGACAAAGCCAAAGATGTGCGCAATGTTTTATTTATCATGGCGGATCAGCTCCGCTTTGATTATTTGTCATGTGCGGGGCACCCACATTTGCACACGCCGAACATAGATGCGCTGGCGGCGCGCGGCGTTCGCTTTGACGAGGCCTATGTGCAATCGCCGGTATGCGGGTCCAGCCGGATGAGTTTTTATACCGGTCGCTATTGCCGTTCCACCGGTGCCGTTTGGAACAACATCCCCCTGCGTGTTGATGAATTGACGCTGGGTGATTATCTCAAAGAGCTGGATATGCGAACCGTTCTGGTTGGCAAAACCCACATGGCACCCAATACCGAGGCGATGGAGCGTCTTGGCATTGAAGCATCATCTGGCATTGGTGTGCATGTGTCGCAATGCGGCTTTGAGCCTTATGAGCGTGATGATGGCCTACACCCGACCGAACGTCCGGCCTATAAGAACCTTGCCTATAACAAATATCTCGAAAAGCAGGGATATGAAGGCGACAATCTGTGGCATGAATGGGCGAATTCGGCGATGGGTGAGGATGATGAAATCCTGTCGGGCTGGCTATTGGCCCATGCCGACAAGCCTGCGCGTATTGCCGATGAGGATAGCGAAACGCCATATATGACCCGCCGTGCGATGGAGTTTATTGCCGAGGCCGATGCCAAGGGCGAGCGTTGGTGCTGTCACCTGTCCTATATCAAACCGCATTGGCCCTATATCGTGCCGGCGCCGTATCACAATATGTATGGCAAGGATGATTTGTTGCCAGTTGTCCGTCATGAGGTCGAGCGTCAATCGCCGCATCCGGTCTATGGCGCCTTTATGGAACAACGTGCATCAACGGCCTTTGCCAAGGATCATGTGCGCGAGCATGTGCTTCCGGCCTATATGGGGCTGATCAAACAGCTTGATGACCAGATTGGCGAGCTGATGAAATTCCTTGAGGAACAGGGCCGTCTTGACGATACGATGATTGTCTTTACTTCTGACCATGGCGATTACATGGGTGATCACTGGATGGGTGAAAAGGATATGTTCCATCAGCCATCGGTCAAAGTGCCGATGATTGTTTTTGATCCACGCGCCTCGGCTGATGCCACTAGGGGCACGGTTGAAAACCGCATGATTGAGGCCATTGATCTAGTGCCAACATTCATCGAGGCATGTGGCGGCACCGTCCGAACGCACGTTGTTGAGGGTCGGTCGCTAGAGCCATTACTAGCGGGTGAAAAGGATGTGGACTGGCGCGAAGCCGTCTTTAGTGAATATGATTACGGGCACCAATGGATGCGCCAAAAGCTGGGCCGTCACAGTGGTGAAACGGGCATGACGATGGTTTTTGATGGGCGTTACAAATTCGTCCATTGTGAAGGCTATCGCCCGATCCTGCATGATTTACAAGAAGACCCGCAAGAGTTTTTTGACCGCGGTGATGACCCTGAATATGCAAGTGTGATACAACGCATGGAAGGGCTATTGCTTGAATGGGCTTTGACCAGAAATAACCGCGTGACCAAATCGGACGCGGCGATTGATGCCTATGAAGATAAAAAACAACAATTAGGCGCTGGTGTGGCCATTGGGTTCTGGGATGAAAAAGAACTAGAAGAAGCACGGCGTGAAGCTGGCTTTATTAAAGAATAACAACCAAGCTAGCAATCTGTCCGCGCCGTATCGATAACGCATGTGAGGGTTGAGATGTATCAAGCGCCAGTTGATGACGTGAAATTTGTTTTAGAACATCTGGTTGGCCTAGACGCGATGGCGGCAATGCCGGGCATGGCAGGCGTTGAATTGCCGTCCAGCGATCTGGTTGATGCTGTGCTTGATGAGGCGGGTAAGGTAGCGGGCGAAATTCTGGCGCCGCTCAATCATTCTGGAGATATCCAAGGATCACGCCGCAATGATGATGCGAGTGTATCAACCCCCGCTGGCTTTACCGCGGCATGGCGCGCGTTGGCCGAAGGTGGCTGGGTCGGGCTAGAAGCATCCCCCGAATATGACGGACAGGGCTTGCCTTATTGTGTCAGCGCCGCCGTTAATGAAATGTGGAATGCGTCCAATATGGGCTTTGCACTCTGCCAGCTATTGAGCCAAGGCGCCATTCACGCGCTGGAATCTGTTGGCACCGACGCGCAAAAGGCGATGTATCTGCCGCGGCTAAATAGCGGTGAGTGGACCGGCACGATGAATTTGACCGAGCCGCAAGCTGGCACTGATCTTAGCGCCCTGCGTACAATGGCGACACCCGAAGGTGATCATTATCGGATCAAGGGCCAAAAGATTTATATCACCTATGGCGAACATGACATGGCCGAGAACATCGTCCATCTGGTGTTGGCGCGTACCCCAGACGCCCCCGCTGGCGTTAAAGGCATATCACTATTCATCGTGCCGAAAATGCTGGTGAATGAGGATGGTAGCCTTGGGGCGCAAAATGATGTGACCTGCCTATCGATTGAAAAGAAGCTTGGGATCAAAAGCTCGCCAACCGCGGTATTGCAATATGGTCAGGATGAGGGCGCTATTGGCTATCTGCTTGGTGATCTGCATCAAGGCTTGGCCTGTATGTTCCTGATGATGAATAACGCACGTTTTGCTGTTGGCATGCAGGGCTTGGCAATTTCTGAACGCGCCTATCAACAGGCGCTGGGCTATGCCAAGGATCGTGTTCAAGGAACGCCGCTAGAGGGCGCCGCCGGCCAACCGATTTTGCATCACCCAGATGTGTTGCGCCTGATCACCATGATGAAGGCCGAGATAGAGGCGATGCGCGCGGTGCTATTGGTGGGCGGGGCTAGTCTCGACAAGGCCAAGCATTTAACCGGAAGCGATCAGCAAGCATGGCAGGACCGTGCCAATCTGCTGATCCCGATTATCAAAGGCTGGATGACTGAACGCTCGCTGGTGATTACTTCTTATGGTGTGCAAATTCATGGCGGTATGGGTTTCATTGAGGAAACCGGGGCGGCCCAGCATTACCGTGACGCCCGCATTCTGCCGATCTATGAAGGCACCACAGCCATTCAGGCAAATGATCTGGTGTTCCGCAAGACCCTGCGCGATGGTGGGGCAACCATTCGTGCGCTTTTTGCCGAGATAGACGCCGACATGCAGGATGTACGGGCTGTTGGTGGGGCGATCGCCAATCACGCGGACGCTATGAACACGGCATTGCAGAGTGCAACGGGCGCGCTTGATGGGCTATTGGCGCGGGCAAATACACCGCGCGATGCGGCCGCGGCGGGGGCTGATTTCGTCATGCTATTGGGCTTTTTAACGGGCGGGTGGCAAATGGCACGCGCCGCCGCCGCCGCCAAACGCGCGAGCGATGCGGGTGCGGGTGATCCAGCCTTTGTCGAGGCCAAGCAAGCAACAGCGGCCGCATATATTGCCTATTGCCTGCCTGAAATTACCAATCTTGCGGCAAAAATGGCGGACGGACCCGCCGCTTTGGCGGGCATCGATCCGGCATTGCTTTAGACCAATTATCTAGTTTCGAACAGGGCTACCATTATCCAGCATTGTTGCAATGCGGGCGTGAGTTTGCGGGGTTTTGGCCAGCGTAATAAAGGCACGCCGTTCACGGTCATATAGCTCTTGCTCTGTTACGTTCTCGCCGTCACCAGTGCCGCGCAACATCACACCGGCAATTTCCATCGCCACTGTTTTGTCATGTGGCATGAAATCACCGCGATCAACGCCGTCCTGCATAAACTGGCTCATCTTGTCAAACAACCCGGCATCACCGAGTGTCGCCACTGGCACGGACGGGGCTTTATAGCCGTTTTCCATCTCACCAATAATCGCAATGGCCCTAGTCAAAAGCCGGTCGCGGTTCATCACTGTTTCATCACGCCCATCGAGGAAATATTGCATCCGTGCCGATAGTTGGGGCGATGATCCAGTCGCGCCATATCCGATATTCATCCAAGTCTGCCACGCTGCGTCATCCCAATTGCCCTTGGCATTGTGCCAGCGCAGGAAGGTTTCCTTGATGCCGCCACCGCCGGGCACAACCCCAACGCCAGACTCAACAAGGCCCAGTACCGAATTGCTATGCACAACCAGTTTGTCGCAATGCGCCAACACCTCAAAGCCGCCACCCGCCGCAATGCCGGACGGCGCACCAACCACCGGCACCGGTGTGTATTTCAACTGGCATACAGCGTTCTGGAACCGCGCCAGAAAGCGATCAATGCCGTCCCAATCCTTGGCCTCGATAAGAGCCCGAAAGGCGTTAAGATCAACCCCGGCAGAAAAATGCTGGGCGTCATTATGGATGATGATGCCGCGCCCGTGATCATGCGCGGCGGCGGCAACAATCTCCATCGATTCATCGGTGAGTGCATTGGCCTTGGAGTGAAATTCAACCAACCGCAGATCATTATCGAGGGCGAATAGACTAGCCGCATTATTGCTCAGGATCGGCGTCATAGTCTGGCGCGTCATATGGAACCGCATCACCCCATCTGGCAGGCGCACAGCTTTATAATCACCGTCATGATGGCGCACGGTTAATGTGCCTTTGTCGGCCTTATAAAATGGTTCGCTATTGGTTATTACCGGCGATAACGCAAGGCCGAGATCGTCCAGCATCACACGCAGACGGTCAGCGCCAATGGCGTCGATCATCTCAAATGGCCCCCGTTGCCAGTTAAAACCAAGCTTCATCGCATCATCGATATCTTGCGGCGTGCTAGTGACATCGGGGATCAGGCTAGCGGCATAGGCCAGAACACGGGCCAGAACATTTTTTGAAAATTGCGCGTATTTATCATTGCTCGATAATATCGCATCAAGTGGTTCGCCTCTTGTTGCGCTCGCATTCGCCGCCGCTATCGCCGCGTTTGGCAGGGTTGTTGAGGCAATTTTGTAATCGGCTAGGGGCGTGTTTGGGCCGGTGAGGGGACGGGCCATACGCACCTCATCATCACCAATGGCATAAAAGCCGCCCTTGCCCTTGTCGCCAGTATAACCCTCGGCAATCATCGCCGCGATCATATCGTTCTTGCCGCTAACCGCGTGAAACGCATCATCAGCGGGCAAAGTCGAGGCAAGAGAAATCACCACGTCAGACATCAGATCGACACCGATCAGATCATAAAGACCAAAGACGCCGGTTTTGGGAATGCCCATCGGCCGCCCCATCAACGCATCAGCCTCTTCAACGCTCAACCCACATTTCATCGCTTCATCAATGCCAACCTGCAATGCAAACACGCCAACACGGTTGCCCAGAAAGCCGGGCGTGTCGGCGCATGGCACGACACCTTTGCCAAGAACACGGTCATTGAAATCGGCTAGCCGGTCAATCACTTCATCGCTGGTTTCCAGCCCGCGCACCAATTCCAACAAGCGCATATAACGCACAGGGTTGAAATAATGGGTGATGGCAAACCGCGCTCTAAAGCTGGTGGGCATGTCCTCAACCAACAGGCTGATCGGTATGCTGGAGGTATTCGAGCTAACAATGCAATCATCAAGGATCGTTTCATCAAGACGTTTATACAGTGCCTTTTTGATGTCGAGGCGTTCCACAACAGCCTCGATAATCCAATCACATGCACCAAGCTTGGCAAAGTCGCCGTCAATCGTTCCGGTGGTAATCCGCCCGGCATTTTTCTTGTGCATTAATTGCGGCGGGTCGGATGCGATCAACCGGTCGATGGCTTTTTCGGCAGGTGTTTTATCCTCGCCATCACGCGCATCAAGATCGAGCAGGAGAACATCAAGACCGGCATTTGCAATCTGCGCGGCGATGCCGCTTCCCATAGTGCCAGCACCAATGACCGCAATATTTTCAAACTGTTTCATGCCGCTTTTCCTAATCTTTATGTTCTGGCGCTATTTGCCCAGAAATTCCCGCACAGAATCATTAATCACCATCGGACATTCGGCTGGCAGAAAATGCCCAGCCTGATCAACCATTACCATCTTTGAGCCGGTAATCGCGTCGGCCATTTTCCGACCGAATTTTGCCGGCGTCATACGGTCACGGCCACCAAGGATGCACAATGTTGGCTGGGTAATCGCCGCCGCCGCGCTGGCGCCATTTTGATAGGCGTTACAGGCATTAAGATCAGCCAGCAATGCCGCACGGTTATTGATGTCCATGACTTGGCGTCCATAATCCAGCATCGAATGTCCGGGCTGGGTATTATCGACCATATGCGCGCTAGGTCCGTGGCCCCAACTCGTCATCATCTTGATTGCCTTTGCCAATGCCTTGTCCGACATATCAACCAGATAGTCGTTTACCGGAATTGCCATCGCCGCACCGATCAGGATCAATTCATCAATCCGTGATTTGTGATTGGCCGCTAGTTCCAACGCCGTCAGGCATCCTTGCGAATGACCCATAATCGTGGCGGTTTCCACACCCATAATATCGAGCAAAGCAATGACCCAATCGGCGGAATCCTCGATGCTGGCCAGTGGTTCACCCTCTGATAGGCCGTGGCCCGGAAAATCGGGTGCCAGAACGTCATAGCCGCGATGGGCAAGATAACGTGCTTGTAGAACAAAGGTCAGATGGTTCTGGCCACTGCCATGAAGCATCACCAATATTTTGCCCTTTGGGTTAAAGTCGCGCCCACCAGTGGCGATGTGAATGCGAACACCATTTACGTCTTGCTTCATAATGGCTAGCCCTTCCTAACGCGTGCGGCGGCCTTAAAGCCTTGCTCGAAATCAGCAGTAATATCATCGATATCCTCAAGACCAACCGACAGGCGGATCATGTCATCAGACAGGCCGCCTTCCAGCATCGCCTCGGCAGAGATATGCGAATGGGTTGTGCTAGCAGGGTGAATAACGAGGGTTTTTGCATCGCCGACATTGGCTAGATGCGAGGCCAGATCAACAGACTCAATAAAGGCCTTGCCAGCTTCGCGCCCGCCCTTTAGGCCAAACACAATGATCGAGCCAGCCCCTTTAGGCAGCATCTTTTTGACCAATTCATGGCTTGGATGTGACGGCAACATTGGATGGCGCACCCATTCAACCGCCTCATGCCCGTCAAGAAATTTGAGCATCGCGGCGGTGTTGTCCATATGGCGTTGCATGCGCAGAGGCAGGGTTTCAATGCCCTGCAGAATATGAAACGCATTCATTGGTGCCATTGATGGACCAAAATTATACATGCCTTCAGCACGGAATTTTGCGGTAAAGGCGGCTGGGCCAAATTCCTCGTAGAAATTGATGTCATTCATCGCATAATGCGGACCAGCGATGGTTGGGAATTTATCTGACTGGCCCCAATCGAAATTGCCACCATCGACAACCGCGCCGCCAATGGCGATGCCATGTCCGCCCATCCATTTGGTCAATGAGTGGATGATGATATTCGCGCCAAGTTCGATCGGCCGCAATAACCATGGGGTGTTGAATGTGCAATCAAGCATGAGGGGAACGCCAGCTTCCTTGGTGATCGCCGCGACTGCCGCCACGTCCATTACGTCAAGACCGGGATTGCCGATCACCTCGCCAAAGACGATTTTGGTATTTGGCTGGATTGCCGCCTTGATGGCGTCCAGATCGTCCGGTGCAACAAATGTCGCGGTAATGCCAAATCGTGGGAGGGTGTTTTCTAGCAAATTGATATTCGCGCCATACATCCGTGATGACGCAACAATATGATCGCCGGATGAACAGATCGTCATAATCGCGGTGGTTAGTGCCGCCATGCCCGATGCGGTACAGGTCGCGGCAACACCGCGATCAAGCGCGGCAACACGTTGTTCCAACACGGCAACAGTGGGATTGGAAATGCGGGTATAGAGATGCCCACCAATTTCCATATTATACAAAGCGGCGGCGTGTTCACTATCCTTGAAAACATAGCTCGTCGTCTGGTGGATCGGGACCGCGCGTGATCCGTGGCGCTCGTCCGGAACATGCCCTGCATGCAGGCTCAATGTATCAAATTTATAATCGCCGCTCATGCTGTTGCCCTTTGGTGTTGTGCGTTAAAATAGCTGGTCGGTACCTTGCTCGTTTTTGCCGTGTTCGCCTGTGTAAGTCAATCGCCGGACACGCTGGGCGCAGTGCATATCTTATAATCATTGCTCCACATCATCATGGAACAGGATTAAAAATAGCCACTCCATCAACCGATGTCCGCTCCATGATGCCGCGCGTCACCAGATGATTGAGATGGGCGCGGGCCTCACAGCTAGCAAAATAAACTTCATGATCTGTCAATTCAAAGGGAAACAGCGCCGCCATCGCCGTGGCAGTTGATAATGGCTGGCCCGCTTCCACTAGTCGATTGAGGCGCTTTTCATGATGTGCGATCAATTGGCGGGCGCGAATGCCGCCGCCATAATAAGGCCAGTCATGTCCCGACACGATTAGCCAATCAGATCCCATATCACTCATGCCCTGAAGATAGGTGAGGTAACTGGCCAGAACATCCTCATCCAGATTGCCATAGCCAACCGAAATATTGGGCGAAATCCGCGGCAGTAGAAAATCAACACCGATATATATCTGACGCGCATGATCACTAAGGCTCATATGGCCGGGCGAGTGACCAGCGTCAAAGCGTACTGTAAAACTGCCATGTTTGGTTTTGAATTCATGACCAGCCGGAACAATCGTGACGGGCGGCAAGTCACCAACCAGCGTACGATAATAATTACCGCCCTCATATGCCCGCGCCACGGTATCCGCATCCAGCCCGAAATTTGCATAGGCATTGCCTGCGCGATTGCCTGCCGCCGCCGCCGAATGGCCGAGCATCATTGTTGCCATATCATGTTCGATTGCGCCCATATAAATGGGGGCACCGGTAAGGGCGGCTAGCGTACCGGCATAGCCAACATGATCAGCGTGATGGTGCGAGACTATAATGCCCGCGATCGGTTTGCCCGCTAGCGGTCCATCCAGCATCGGCGGCCATTGTTCGGCGTTGCTATCGGTGTTTATCCCGCAATCGAGCAACAGCCAGCCCGCATCAGTGTCGAGCGCATATAGGTTGATATGGTTTAGGCGAAAGGGAAGGGTGAAACGGATCCAATATAGATCATCCGCCAATGGCGTCATCTGGCCAGCGGCAGGCGGGTCTATATCCAAAGGTGTCATCGTTTCTGTCATCAGGCGTTATGTCCTCTTGCTCTTAGGCCCCATAATATAAACCGGCACAAAGCCATCTTACGCATTAAGATATAGGGGCAAAGCCGCATTGTCGCCATGCCTCGTATGTGACAATTGATACAGCATTACTAAGGTTTAGCGACCGGTTACCCGCCAGCATTGGCAAAGCGAGCTTTTCATCAGCCGACAAGCGGTCATGAATATAATCGGGAAGGCCGGTGGTCTCTGCCCCAAACAGCAACGCATCCCCCGCGGCAAATTGGGCGTCGGTATAGGTGCGCGTGGCAAATTTGGTAATCGCAAAAAGCCGTGGATGATCGAGTGCGGCGAGGCATTCATCCAGATCGTCATATTGGCTAACCAAGGCCATATCTCGGTAATCCAGCCCCGCGCGGCGGCAGGATTTTTCATCAAGGTCAAATCCCAATGGCCGGATCAAATGTAGCCGTGCCCCGCAATTGGCGCATAGCCGGATGATATTTCCGGTGTTCGGCGGTATTTGCGGGGTGAATAGAATGATGTTGAACATGAATTGCCCTTGGGTTTCAGATTGCCCCCATGATAGGCCGGAGGCAGGGCGCGGTGAAAGCGTCAATCACCATAATAGGCCATCATAATCGGACTATTGGTCCGATTTCTCGACTATTTGTTCAATTCGGCCAAAAATACTGGCGCCATCATCATCATGCATTTCAATGCCAACCTTGTCGCCAAACGCCATAAACGGCGTTTTAGGGGCGCCGTCATTGATCGTTTCGACCATGCGAATTTCGGCAAGGCATGAATAACCGCGGCCACCCATCGCAATCGGGCTACCCGGGCTACCATCATCATTCTTGTTGGAAATCGTGCCAGAGCCGATAATCGTGCCCGCCCCAAGATTGCGCGACTTGGCGGCATGGGCAATGAGATCGGCCAACGAAAAGGTCATATCTTTGCCAGCATCCGCACGGCCAAGCGGAATGTCGTTCAAATCAACTTCCATCACGCGGTGTAATATTGCGCCGCGCCATGCGTCACCAAGCTCGTCAGGGGTGACGGCAACCGGCGAAAAGGCAGTTGATGGCTTGGATTGGAAAAAGCCAAAGCCCTTGGCCAGTTCAGCAGGAATAAGCCCGCGCAGAGACACATCATTAACCAGCATCACGAGCTTTATGTGGTCCAGCGCATTATCGGCACTAACCCCCATTGCAACATCATCGGTGACGATTGCAATCTCGGCCTCCATATCAATGCCCCAGCTAGTATCGGGTAGGCTAATGGGGCCGCGTGGTGGGTAGAAATCATCCGACCCGCCTTGATACATCAGGGGATCTACCCAAAAACTATCGGGAACTGAGACGCCGCGGGCTTTTCGAACCAATTCCACATGATTGACATAGGCCGAGCCGTCCGCCCATTGATAAGCGCGGGGCAGGGGCGAATGCGCCTTTGTCTGATCAAATGGCTCTCCGGCAATCGCGCCGCTTTCCAACTGGTCAAACAGCGCGGTTAATTTAGGTGCGGAAACCGACCAGCTATCGAGCGCCTGTTGCATAGTGGCGGCAACGGAGCCAGCGGAGACGTAACGGCTAAGATCACGCGAGACAACAACCAATGCGCCGTCGCGGGTATCGTTCATCAGGCTTGCTAATTTCATCGGCTATCTCACTTCGTTCCGTCGAATTGTTTCTCGATACCATTCCAGCAATCAATATAATCATCCTGAAGTTTGGCACTGGTCGCGGCGAATTTGCTCACTTTTTGCGGGAACCTTGTCTCGAACATAAAGGCCAATGTGTTGGTCATTTTGACTGGCTTTAGATCAGCGTCAGAGGCTTTGGTAAAGGCATCCGCATCAGGACCGTGCGGCAACATCATATTGTGCAGGCTAGCACCGCCCGGCACAAAGCCCTCTTCCTTGGCATCATATTGCCCCATGATCAGCCCCATAAATTCGGACATGATGTTGCGGTGATACCATGGCGGGCGGAACGTGTTTTCGGCAACTGACCAGCGCTCTGGGAAGATCACAAAATCGATATTTGCCGTTCCTACCAACTCCGATGGTGCGGTTAATACGGTGAAGATCGAAGGGTCGGGATGATCAAAGGCGATGGCACCAACCGGCGAGAAATTCTTCAGATCATAACAATAGGGCGTGTAATTGCCGTGCCACGCGACCACATCGAGGGGGCTATGGCCCAGCATCGTTTGGTGGAACCCACCACACCATTTAATCACCAATTCATGCGGCGTGTCGTCATCTTCATAGGCGGCAATCGGGGTTTTGAAATCGCGCGGATTAGCGAGACAATTGGCGCCGATTGGCCCGCGGTCGGGCAGGGTGAATTTAGCACCATAATTTTCGCACAGATAACCGCGATAGCCGGGATCATTATTCTGGGCTGTATCGCCATCAAAGTGGCCAGATATTTTGGCCATCATCCCGCGCGGGATTACCGCTATATCGCCAGGTCCCAACAGCATTTTGCCCATTTCGGTAAATATCTCGATTACCCCACGCTCTGGCACAAGCAACATTTCGGCGTCAGCATTGATCAAAACACGGTTCGTCATTGGCTTGGTAAAGGCATATAAATTCGCCGTCATGCCAAGATGCTGGCGTACATCGCCGGTGCTCGACATGGTTCGCACACCATCGATAAAATCGGTGTCCGTGGACGGCGCCTCAATCGGATCCCACCGATATTGGCCAAGCGGCAGATCATCCGGATCACCATCAGGTGCAGATTTCCAATGATCAACACCGATCTTGGCAAAGCGGCCATTATGCCGGACGGACGGGCGAATACGGTATAGCCAAGAACGCTCGTTGGTTGACCGGGGCGCGGTAAAGGGCGACCCGCTCAGCTGTTCAGCATAGAGACCATAGGGGCATTTCTGCGGGGAGTTGCGGCCCTGCGGTAGGGCATCAGGCAATGCTTCACTCTCAAAGTCATTGCCAAAGCCGGGCATCATGTCAGCCCATTTTCTGGTGTTATTAGCCTCGGTACTTTTATGCGTATTATTCAGAGTGCTGTTTTGATTTTTTTCTTGAGTGCCGGTCATCATCATCCCCCATGCCCGCGATTGGATGCATCGACAATCGCGTTTCTTGACAGTCAGATCATAATCATTTCAAATGAAATGATTGTCAATATGCTGATAGATTGAGAATTATGGCTGAGAACAAGCCGAAAGATACGACCAGAGATAGCGCTCGCACCCCGGCCATGGCTGATAATGCTGAGGTGAACGATGATTTGATCGATCTGGATCAATTTTTGCCATATCGCGCAACGCGGTTGGCGGCGAAGCTATCAAAGATTCTGGCGGCCCATTATCAACAGGAATTTGACGTTTCGGTAACGCAATGGCGTGTTCTGGTCCATCTTACCCAGCAATCACACATTTCCATTCGCGATATCTTTGATCGTGTGGATATGGATCGGGCGCGGGTTACGCGTGCGGTGCAACAGCTCGAGGCGCGGCATCTCGTCACGAAAGACGCCAATCAAGATGACCGGCGCTTGCTACGCCTCGCGCTTACGGACAAAGGGCACGCGTTGGCTGGTGAGCTTGCGGCGATTGCGCTTTCCTTTGAAGAACAGCTTTTCGCCGGCATTAATGCTGATTCGCGATCACAGCTGTTGGACTTGATCGATCAGCTAGAAGAAAACCTCTTTTCCATGCCGGCAATTCATTAGAAATTACTAAAGAATTATTAACTAATCCTAAATTTAGTAATTTATTAATTTAATTAACAAAAATGGGAATTAAAAAACCATAAAGATAGCCGCCGTTTACGAAAAATTAGGATGTCTCGCAGTAATCTGACCGCATCGAAACAGTAACGGTTGTGCGAGTAAGAAATGAAAAGCTTATGGGATCTTTCTAGACGGCAAATAATCTCATTTATCAGTGGATATTTAGTCAATTTATCAGCCAGCTTACTGGCCAATCTATTTGTAACGCGCGGCGCCGCAATTGGTGCGCTTGTGGCGACTTTCATCATAATCCCGCATCACGCAATGGCGAGCGATGTCGTCTTTCCTGAACGCCGTGCCTTGCCCGAAAATATCACCCGGGTATTACGGCTTGATCCCCAAGTTGCCGAGGCCAATGCACGGGTTTGCCAGGCCATCCATCGTCTGGGCATCGGCCGGGCCGAGGCGCGTCCCCAAGTCACAGCAAAGGTAACTGGTGGCCGCCAGCTTTCCAGCCGCATTAAACGCTCGTCCCCATTGCCGTCACGTTATCTCTCTCCAGAGCAACAAGAAATTAATACATCGGGCGCCCATCACCGCGATTTTGATCATCGGCAAAAGAACAATATCTATGATGGCACGGTATCCCTGCGGGTGAATTTGTATGATTGGGGCGAGAGCAAAGCGAATATCGCGGCGCGTGACATTAGCTATAACATCGCCCGATTTGATGCAAAGCACACTCTTGCAGAACGTGGCTACGAACTGCTTAACCTATCGCTTCGGCTACAGTTGCTAGAGCGGGTGATGGCCAATCATGTCGATACCACCGCCAAGGTAAAAGTCCATGTTGAGCGTGTGCAGGCGCGTCTTGATGCCGGAGTTGGCCGCGTTGCCGAACTCCGCGAGGCGCGTTTGCTAGAGCTTGATCTCGAAATTGAAGGCAATCGTTACACCGCACAACGCGACTTGATTATCGACCAGTTGGCCACGGAATTTTCTCTTGGTCCGGATGACGCGCGGGTGATTGTCGAGATCTTTATGGATAATCGTCCGCTAGACCTTGCCCATATCAACGCCGATGGCACGGAAAAGGCGCATGTGTTGCGGCTCCGTCAAAACGTTGTCACGCAAGAAGAAGTGCAAATCAGATCATCACGCTATCCAAAATTCACAGGTGTTTTAGATGGTACGCTTTTCGACATTACCGACCATGAAGAAGAATATGAGCTGGTCGGCAGGATCGAAATGGCGATGCCGCTTTATGATGGTGGATCGGCCAAAGCCCAATTGCGCGAGACCGCATGGCGAACCCGTGAATTGAAATCAGCATTAGATAGTCTAACCCGCGACCACAATTCCCGAATGGAGGGATTGTCCCGCCGGTTCAATGACATCGAGCGAGAAGAACAAGAACTTGGCGCGCGCAAGGTCGAGCTTGAAGAACGCTTGAACGCGATCACGGCGGTGCAGGGCAAAACGGTGACCTCGCCGCAACAATTGGCCCAGCTTGAGGTCGAGCTTGGCCGGGCAACAGCCCGTCTTATTGAGGTGAAATTTGAGCGTGAGTCCGTGCGTGCCAACGCATTGGTCCTCACCGAGCAGCTAGACGATGTTCTAGTAATTAGTAATGGAGAGGCAGGATGTTAAAACCATTTTCAACGGCGCGGGACCATTGGTTCTGGGGACCGGTATTAGCGAGCAAGAAAATCTATGTTCAGGTCATCTGTGCATCGGTTCTAATCAATATATTCGCACTTGCCTCTTCGCTCTACATCATGACGGTCTATGACCGCGTGGTTCCGAATAATGCCATTCACTCGCTATGGTGGCTAACTGTGATCATTGCCTTTGTCATTCTGTTTGATCTGGCGATGAAAATTATCCGGGGCATATTTGTTGATAATGCCAGTGCGAAAATTGACAAGCGGGTTTCGACTGCCCTGTTTGACCGGATTTCGCGGCATGATGCAACGATGTCCAAAACTGCCACTGGCGCATTGGCTGGCACGGTTCGTAACTTTGATTTGTTGAAAGATGCGTTCGGCTCGGCGAGCTTTACCGTCTTTGCCGATTTGCCGTTCGTGTTCCTCTTTATATATGTCGTCTATCTGATTGGTGGTCCGCTGGCCTATGTGCCGTTGATCATCGTTCCGGCGGTTATTCTGTTCGCATTGGCGCTCCAGCCGATTGTAAAGCGCATGACCGAGCTTGGCCAATCGCAGGGCAAATCAAAACAGGCGGTGATGGTTGAGATGATCGCGGCGCTGGAAACAGTTAAAACAGTTCAGGGCATTTCGATGTTACGGAACCGCTGGTTAAACTCGGTTCTGCACCAATCAAAGTCGGGAACCAAAACCAAGCTGACCACCCAATTGGCCGCGCAATTTGCGCAATTCGCCCAGCAAGTAAGCCAAGTGGCGATGGTTGTTTTAGGCGTGTTCTTAATCGCTGATGGTACCCTTACAATGGGCCAGCTTATTGCCTGTGTGATTTTGTCGGGCCGGACGATGGCGCCGCTGGGCCAGTTAACTGGTCTATTGGGCCGGATGAATTCCGCCTTTGCCGCCTATAAAGGTCTGGATGAAGTTCTTGGCACGCCATCAGAGGAAGAGGGCCGCGCCGGTCAGGTAAAGCGCCTCACGATGAAGGGGCAAGTCGAATTTCGTAATGTGACCTTCACCTATGATGAACAGCCTGAGCCAGTGCTCCATGAGTTTAGTTTCAAGATAGAGGCTGGTGAGCGTCTTGCGGTTGTTGGCCGTATTGGGTCGGGCAAAACCACAATGCTGCGGCTGTTATGTGGTCTTAACCCACCCGACAAGGGCGCGGTGATGATTGATAACGCCGATGTCCGACATATCCGGCCAGATGACATGCGCCGCAATGTTGGCGTGGTGATGCAAAACCCAATCCTATTTTCCGGCACTATCCGTGACAATATTTTGATGGGTAATCCTGATGCAAGCGATGAGGATTTGCTGGAAGTGGCAAAAGTGTCTGGGGCCGAAGCCTTTATCGGCATGCTTCCCGGCGGCTTTGATTTTCCATTGTCGGAACGTGGTCAGGAATTATCGGTTGGCATGCGCCAATCGGTGGCGATTGCCCGTGCCCTCATTGGTAGGCCGAATATCCTAATCATGGACGAGCCAACCGCACCGCTTGATAGCGCCGCGGAGATGGCGATGGTGCAAAATCTGGATGTCGCGACAAAGGGCATAACAACGATTTTCATCACCCATCGCGGGGCCATGCTGCAACTTGCGGAGAGAGTTCTGGCGGTGGATGGGGGCCGTGTGGCCGCCTTTGGACCAAAGGATGAAGTGTTAAAGCCAAACCCGGTCAACGCTGTTGCGACCTAGCAATTGAAACAGGATGAGGGCCAGTTGGGCACCGCGCCCAAGGCCCAACCGGGACCAAGGACAAAAGCCAAGACCAATTATGAAAGTTCGAATTTAGCATTCAAATGGAGATTACGTTGAAATTCATCAAATTTATTATGCTGTTACCGTTTCGCGCCATCAGTTTTGTTTGGAAATTGGTTTCGTCACCTGTCAAATTGCTGTTCAACAAGGTATATGGGCCGCCGCCATTGATGATGGGCGGGCCGCCGGTTGATCATAGCGCGCCTGATATGGAGGATGATGATGGTGCCCGGATGGGCGGCCAGACCCTGTATATCATGATCACGGTATTTGTGATCCTCGCCATAGTCTGGGCCATGACAGCAGAGATCGATGAACAGGTTCGGGCCGAGGGTGTGGTTGTAACGCCGTCAGACGTACAGCATGTGCAGAGCCGCTTGCCTGGTTCCATCGTCGATATCAATGTCGTTCTGGGCAGTAAAGTGCAACAGGGCGATGTGTTATTCCGTCTTGAGGATGAGGATGTAATCGCAAATTTTGCCGATAATGAAATCACCTACCACGCCGCCCAAGCCGCCGAGATCAGGCTGGCCGCCGAGGCATCTGGTGAAAGCCAGATCGCATTCCCCAAGGCATTACGGGCAAAAGCCCCCGAAGCGGTGGCACAGGAAGAGGCGTTGTTTTTGAGTCGGCAATTGGCGATGAGTTCGCGCCTGTCGATCCTTAATGACGCCATCGAAACGCTACAGCGCACGATCCTTGAAAAAGAGGCAGAGCAACGCATCTCCCTCGAACAGGCTAAATTAGTCCGTGACGAAATCGCGTTGCTAGAGCCATTAGTCAAGGCCGGGCACGAACCACGGGCGACGTTGCTATCATCCAAAGCACGCTTGCAACAAGCAGAGGGCAGCGCCGAGCTGGCCGGGTTATCGGCAAATGCAAGGCGGTCTGATTTGGCTGGTAAGATCCGTGAGATAGGCGCGATTAAAGCCAATTTTCAGGCAGAGGCGGCCGAAGCTCTGGTCGGGGTGCAAACCAAAGCGGCGCAGCATCTATCGCGTCAAGATGCCTTGCAGGGTAAGGTCGAGCATGCAGACATCAAGGCACCTTTATCAGGCACCGTATCCGCCGTGCATGTGAAAACAGTTGGCGCGGTGGTGCAGGCAGGATCCGTTCTGGTCGATATCGTGCCATCGGAGGCCGGTTATCTCGTTCGTGCCCAGATCCCACCGGCAAATGTAACCAATGTTCAGCCCGGTCAAATAGCGCGTATCTCGTTACAAGCCTATGACCCATCGCGGTTTGGGGTGGTTATGGGTGTGGTTGAACGGGTTGCGAACAACACCACGCAGTCAGAACAAATGCCGCCCTTCTATGAGACGATGATCACCATTCCCAAGGTGGAATTGACCAAGACCAACGTGCCCCCCGAATTATTTGCGGGGATGCCGGTGACGGTTGATATTCTGGGCGATAAGCGAACCATCATGAGCTATATCATGACGCCGATTGAGAAATCTCTGAAGACCGCGTTCCGCGAAAAATAGGGGGCTGATTTACCCAAAGCCCACAGTGAATAGGCCAGAATTGTCCATAGGGCGCTGGCCTATTCGAACATGAAATAGAACCCATAGCCCAAAATAACCGCCGGTATCGCTGAATAGAGTGTCGCCACAATGGCCACACGGGGGGCAATGGCAATGGCGGGAAACAGCGCGTCACCGTCATTACTAATCGCGTTACCGATTTGGGCGGATAGCGGAATGATGCCGGCAAGATACATAGTGGTGACCAGAACCTGTGGTCCACAACCGGGCAAAAATCCGAGCAATATGGCGAATAGCGGGGTCAATAACGCCCAGCCGTCAAACACAGTGCGGATATCTATCTCTAGGAAATAGACCGATAATTCAAACACCAGATAGGCGCCAATAACCCATACAGTCACAAAGTTTGTGTCGGCGATGGTCCGGCGTAAAATCGAGCCCTTCATACTAAATTCGGTGTCACCCTTGATCCCAAAGCGCGGGGCAAGGCGCATCGCGACCGCCAAAGTGCCACCAACAACGCCAATCAACGTGCCGGGCTTGTCCAACATCGCTGTCGCAAACAAGGCATCGACATCAACTTGAAAGGCAACCAAAGCCGCCAGCACGAGCCCAGGCAGTAAGATGATCAACCACAGCTTATCAAGCATTGGTGTGCTGGCATCCTCGTTCCCCGCTTCGTCAACGATCTTGTTAGGATCGGTCTTACCGCGCAGAAAGTCGTTTCCATGAATGTAATTCACCACCCAACCGGAGAGCGTTCCAACAACAAATCCGAGGGCGATCAGGGCAAGGCCGGTTAGCGGCTCTTGGGCAATCAGCAAAAACGCGGCATCACCCATAGTCGCCGTCAACACCGCAACAACACCACCAAAGCTAAGGCGGCCGGAAACATATTGGGTAATAACAATGATCGCTCCGCCACATCCGGGCAACGCGCCAAGGCCAGCCGCCATCGGCACCTGCCAAATCGTGTCGCGCCGTAGCATTGCAGTGGCGTCAATCTTTAGAAATTTCTCAATGCCGTAAAAGATGAAAAAGGTCGCCGCAACAAATGTGCTGACCTGAAGATACGCATCCGAGATCGAGGTGAAAATAATGTCAGCCAATTCATGATTGGCGGTGAGCAAAAAATAAGCGGCAATAATGACTGGCGCAACAATCGCCAGCGTTTGCAACATACGTGATTGCCAGAGAATTAAACTAGGTGATTTTTGCGGCAAGGGAATAGCCACAGCGGGGCTAGGCTGTGCCGGTTTAAGGTCGCTATTCTGGGCATTATGCTTGCTCATATTTCAAACTTAGCACTGCCTAACTTTAATCACAAGGGCTTAGTTATGCAGTCTATTCAAATGAACTTCGTTGCTCCAGAGGTGTTGCGCCTCCGCCAGATTTTCGGCACAACAATAGAATGTCAGAGACGAGCGACCAGCAAATTCAGAGTGTTCCGCCTCAAAGGAGCGAGCCCCGAGGCGATCAGCTTTATAGTGATCAGCCAATCATATTGGTTGGCGCGTCGCCTGTTGCAATTGATACAACGCTGGCTGAGTTGCCGGATGATTGGCCGTTAATGGCGGCAGATGGCGGTGCGACCACGATTTTGAATGCGGGCAGGATGCCGCGTGTGGTTATTGGCGATCTGGATTCCCTATCGCCCGATATTCGCGCGGCCTTGGCATCCAGCACCCAGATTATAGAGCTCTTGGGTCAGGATGATACTGATCTTGAAAAAGCGCTACAGCGGATTTCGGCGCCGCTGATCATCGGTCTGGCATTTCTTGAGGCGCGTTTTGATCATTCGCTGGCGGCTCTGCATGCGCTGATGCGTCTTGATCATGATCGGCCTGTTATGCTGGTCGGGGCGCATGATGTGTTGGTGCGGGTAAAGGGTGATTTTGCCGCCACCCTGCCGGTGGGATCACGGTTTTCTATATGGCCGCTTGGGCGTCAGAAATTCAGCCAATCGCGCGGCTTGAAATGGCCGCTCGATGGCCTTGATATGGCCGCTGGCAAGATCATTGGCACGTCAAATCAGGTGTCCGACAGCACCGTAGAGATCACCGCAAGCACAGGTGATGGCTATGCGGTGATCATGTCATTGCGGCATATGCCAGCCCTGATAAACGCCGTTAGGTAATCCCGTTTATATAACCCGTCTAAATAACCCGTCTATATAAAGGGTGTTGCTAGCCATAGGCACGCAAATACCGTGATGACCCATGTGCCAGCATTGATCTCTTCATACCGTCCGGCAATCAAGCGAATACCTACATAGGCAATGAAACCGATGGCAATGCCAGCGGCGATAGAGAAGGTCAGTGGCATCAAGACAGCCATTAACAATACCGGTAGGGCAACCGCCATATCGTCCCAATCAACCGTGCGTAGCGGTGTCATGAAACCAGCCGCGACAAATACCAATGCTGGGGCGGTGGCAAAGGCAGGGATCGACGCAAATAGCGGTTCAAAGAATAGGCACAGCAAAAATAGCGCGGCAACGGTGAGGGCGGTCAAACCAGTGCGTCCGCCAGCCCGAATGCCAGTCGCGCTCTCCATATAGGTGGTCATGCTGGAGGTGCCGAGCAAACTGCCAACAACGCTGGCGCCTGTATCGGCTAGGACCGCACGGTCGAGCTTTTCGATTTTGCCATCTGGTCCACGCTTGCCAGCAATCTCGGCAATGCCGGTCAATGTGCCGGTGGTGTCAAAGAAATCGAGGAAAAACAGCACAAAGACAATCGATAGAAAGCCAAAGCTGGTGACCATAGAAAAATCGAGCGAAAAGCCCGCGCTTTCCAGCGGTGGCTGGCTGGTGATACCGTTAAATTCGGACAAGCCAGTAACCCAACCGACCACGCTAAGCGCCAGAATGGTCAACAGAATGCCACCATTAAAACCGCGCTTGGCAAATCCGGCCATGGCCATCAAGCCAAGCAACGCCAACAGCAATTCCGGCGTATTAAGAGCGCCGAGTTGGAGCAATGTGTCAGGGCTATCAACCACTAGGCCCATGCTCTGGAGGCCAATCATCGCTAGAAACAGGCCAATGCCGGTGGTGATGCCAGCTTGCAATGACGTTGGAATGGCGCCGATAAGCCAGCTGCGAAGGCGGCTTAGTGAAAATAGCAGAAACAGGAATGACGCGATAAAGACCGCGGTCAGTGCCTGTTGCCATGTAAAACCCTGTCCTAGGACGAGGCCATAGGCAAAATAGGCGTTAAGACCCATGCCCGGCGCCACGGCCACAGGCCATTTCGCCCATAGACCCATGATTGCGGTACCAATCGCCGTCGCCAAAATTGTCGCGACAAAACCGGTGGCAAAGGGAATGCCCGCCTCGGCTAGAAAGATCGGATTAACGGCAACAATAAATGCCATTGTTAAGAACGTGCTGATACCAGCGAGAATTTCCCGTCGGAGCGAGGTATCGGACTCCGAAAGGCCAAAGAACTTGTCCATGAGACTATCCACAAATTGTTACAGGGTTACGGCTGGTCTAACAGCCGCTGTTTTTTAAACTGCACGACTGTATTAGGCCCAAGCAGGGGGGCAAGGCAACCATGTTATGCGGTTATCAACACCACCATGTATGGTTTTCCTTGGCATTATGCATTCAGGTCCTATACTGACGGTCGCTTTTGAAATCACAAAAATACATCACAGAAACACAAAGGGATCTATCAATGCAGGCGCCATCATCACCTAATTCAGGACCTCTCAACACAGCAGAGCGTTACGCAACTTTGGTGAGTGCGGTTATGCCGCAAGGCGCCGCTGGCGATCTGATGCGGATCTGGCTGACGCGCCTTGTGCTTGTCGTGGCGGGCTCGGCTTTGCTAGCGGTTTCGGCGCAATTCAAAATTCCTCTTTATCCTGTGCCAGTAACCGGCCAGACACTTGTCGTTCTATTGATCGGGATGACCTATGGACCACGTCTTGGCGGTGCGACTGTCATTGCGTATTTGGCGCAGGGGCTTGTTGGTCTGCCGGTTTTTGCGGCTGGTGGCTCTGGTGTGCTAACGCTATTGGGACCAACCGGCGGTTATCTTGCTGGCTTTTTGGTGGCGGCCATTGCGATGGGCATGCTCGCAGAGCGCGGCATGGGTCGCGGCATCATTTCAACATTCTTGGCGATGATGATCGGTACAGCCCTGATTTATGTTTGCGGTGTGGTGTGGCTCAGTAATTTTGTCGGCGGTATTCCACAGGCGCTGCAGCTTGGCCTAGTCCCGTTCATCTATGGCGATTTGTTAAAGATGGTCGTGGCGGCTGGTTTGATGCCAGCGGCATGGGCAATCATCCGCAAATTCGAGGGTAAATAATCCCCTCGTTGCTAGCATAGGCGCGGCGGGCGCAGATGCTTGATATACTTCCCACAATTAGTGCGATCCTGATGATTGTTGTGCTTGGCCATGTGATCAAGCGCACCAATCTTCTCGATACCAGCATTTGGGATTTGATGTCACGCCTGTGCTATTGGGTGCTGTTTCCCTGCCTATTATTCAACCTCACATCCACCGCAGTACTTAGCAGTGATTTCTTAGCGCCGTTTCTGACCGCGCTATCGCTGGCGAGTGTTGGGGTGGTGGCCTTTGCCTATGCGGCGGCGAAATTTACGCGGCAGGGCGGGCCTGCCATGGCATCTCTTATCCAGGGGTCATTGCGTCATAACGGCTTTCTGGCTCTGTCTATATTGCAAGGTGTTGCCGGGATAACGGCGCTTCAAATTGGTGGTATCGGGGTCGCGTTCCTCGTGCCGATCTCTAATATTGTCGCGGTGATCGTGCATTTCATGCTGCGAGAGGGGCCGGCCGAGGCGAATATGTCGGCGGCGATCACCAAGGAAGTTGCCCGCAACCCGCTAATTGGATCGGTTTTGCTGGGCGGATTGGTTAATGTTCTGGGTGTGCCGGTACCGCTATTTGTGTCTCAGGGCTTTGATATGTTGGGCAATGCGGCGTTGCCTTTACTGTTGCTTTGTATTGGCGCCTCACTGCATATCGCGGGATTCCGCGGACATATAAAGCCGCTAGTAATGGCCTCTATCGCAAAGGTCATTGTGTTCCCCGGATTGTTGGTCGGGTGTGGTTTGTATTTTGATGTTGGCGCGACGGCGCTGTTGGTGCTGGCCGCGATTGGTGCATCACCGACCGCGTCATCGAGCTTTGCTCTGGCCAAGGAACTAGGCGGCGATGCCGATTTGATGGCGGAGATAATATCGCTGCAAACTTTGATTGCCGCTATATCAATGCCAGCTTGGATTGTCGTCGCCCAATATTTGGCGCAAACGCTCTAGGCGGAGGCTGGGTACCTCTCATTGCTGGCTTTAGATTATGCTAAGCATCTCATTGTCATTTGCCGGATGCGCGATGTTAACGCTCGGCTCTTCCTCAAATCCGAACATCGCATCATCTGCATCGAGCACTTCGGCCTCGCCGGTTGCCTCCATAATTTCCAGCAATTTATCTTCTGGAGAAACGTCCGCGGTGTGAAGAATTGTGACAGCAATTACCGCGGCAATGCTGGTGGTTAATACATTTTCTTCTTGAAGCTCAGGGCGATGAAACGGAATTACATGGCATTCCGGCTGATGGTCACGATCAGTCATTCGCATGGTAAATCTCCATTAACGGGTTGCGGACATTTAGAGGGAAGTGATGGTATGGGGTGCAACATAGCCAAGGGCGCCTGTCGCGCATGTTATCAACGTCTATGTGTAAAGACAGCTGTTCCATACCATATGTAGTGTGACCCTAAATACGGTTTGTGCAAAGCGAAAAATGACATTGACGCAAAAAAGCAAAAAGAGGCCCGCAGGCCTCTTTTCAATTCATGCCGTATAAAGTGGGGCTAACCCACGATGTTTGGCCGTTTAGCTCTGGTCTCTAGTTACCAACGCGGCGGACAAAGATCGTTCCGGCCGGCTTGTTGTTAACGTTACGCACAGTGTTTGTTGCTTGGCTAAAGATGATGGTTTCAACACCAAAAGTATCAACCACACTCACGCGGGCCCGCAACTGGCGGTTAACCAATCCCTGGGTTAGCGCGATCTGGCTTGAACCAACAGTCTCGATTGCACGCCAGTTCCGGCCGTCAGCAGATGATTCCCATCCGACCGAAATACTGGCAATACCGTCTTCGTCTGAGATACCAGCTGTCGAGGCAACCAATGTTTGCCCTTCAGCGGCTTCACCTGAAACCAGAACCTCACCCTGCACCGGATCATCAACATTGATCACAACTTCAGAAGGGTTGGTTACAAGAATTTCCTTGGTGCCGTGACCGTCAACATAAGAGATCACCGCGCGGTATGAATAGCCGACATGACCTTGGGTCAATTGCAACAGCCCGCCGCTCCCTTCAGGATAAGCGGTCCAGTCTGTTTTGGTGCTTGAACGCTGCCAGATAACTGACAATTTACCGAGCCCGTCATCGTCCGCAATCATGCTGGTGTCAACAATAAGCGCATCTTCTTCCTGTGCCGCGCCAACCAATTGCGGGGCGCCGGTTGGCTTGTCGTTAACATTTTGCACCGGGCTTGAAGAAGGGCTTAGGATCGTTTCAAGATTGCCCTGACCATCGACGTAAGACAGTTCAACACGAAGGCGTTTGCCGACATGCTTTTCGCGTGGGGTAAATGACTGGCGTGTTTCGCCGGTCATGTTTGACCACTCGATACCCTCGTTAGAGACTTGCCATTGTACCTGAATGCTACCAACGCCGTCGCCGTCCATTACCGAGGAGGCGTCGATGATCAGCGGGTCATCTTCGATTGCTACAAAAGAGTTGGTGTCGATATCAGCGTCGCTATTGCTCGCGTTACTGGTATCACCGCTTGCTACCGATGAGCTATGCGTTGTGGAAGTGCCAGTTGTCTGGGCTGAACCGTTTGCAGGTGCATTCTCCGTGGCGCTCAGCGCTGCGCTTGTCGTATCAGCCGCGGCATCACCTTCTGCACCGGGTAACCCCCCAGCCATCGCGATCCCCGCGCCGGCCATATTAGAACCGGCGGCAAAACAGCCAATAATTGCAAACTTAATTAGTTGGCGCATTAGTAATGCCCCCCATCTACTTTTCCCTTTAGCGGCGCAACCATTCACGCAACTGTATTAGCGTATCCGAATATTGCACCTAAACTGCATAGAAAGTCGCCTAAAAATGCGCGGATGTCTAGGTTTTATATGAATAAAATCATTCCAATGGCTATTTGATTGGGTTTCGGCGCGCTGGGTCAAACCCATTTCAGGCTAAAAAGCGCCCGTTTCAGGGGCGCTCTTTAATTTTTTGGTGGTTTGGGTGCTCAATTTGTGTCGGTTATTTCGGGCGTTAGGCACCCAATTAGGCATCTATCTGTCCGATTCACTTACCAATTAGTATCATCGACCACTTTTTTCGCCACACGGAGACATTCCATCGCCTGGGGAACGCCGCAATAAATGCCAATCACATGGACGATTGCCCGCAATTCTTCTTTGGTGACGCCATTACCGATAGCGCCGCGACAATGCAATTCCCATTCATGCATTTTGCCCAGAGCACCAATCATCGTCAAATTCATCATCGAGCGTGTTTTGGCGTCAATGGCCTCGTCACCCCAGCCAAAACCCCAGCACCATGCGGTCATTGCCTCTTGGAACGGGCGGCTAAAATCATCTGCATTTTCAAGTGTTTGGGTAACATATTCTTCACCAAGGGTGGCTTTGCGCTTGGCGAGGCCCGTTTCAAACATATTGTCCATCGTTAAATCCTTTTAATGGGGTGTTGGAGTTAGCTAGTCACCGCCGTTATGCGCATCACCAGCCTGAGAAACGCTGTTCACAGCGTCAGGAATAAATCCATAATTAAGTCTACAGTGCGGTTGTGCGCGGGCAAGGTCAAGGCGCTTTGGGATGGCAGGAGCCGGATCACAATAGCCGCTTCGGTTTAGCCGCTTGGTGGGATAGCACGCTTGTCAATTTGCAGTTAAATTAGCATTCACATATACTTAATGGCATCTTGTGCTAAACTGTTATCGGTTGAATCATCAATCTGCTCAATTCGAGGAATTGTGGTTGTAACAGATGAAGGTAGCGCGGGCGCAGTGGTATGCCTGATCAAGTTTGGGAAGCCTGATCGAGTTTGGTAAAATTTTGTATTTCGCAGTGATTGGCATCGAGAGTGATGATTGACATAAATGTTTTAGATGCGGCGCCTGGAGAAGGCGATTTGCTCAAAGCCGCGGCATCCTATTTTGCTGAACGGTTATTTACCAAGGCCCAGCGCAAAAAGCTGACCGTCATGATCGACGTCACAGGCCAGCCAATTCGCGTTCCGATCACCCGCGATATGTTATTGGGCAGGAAGGGTCTGCTGAGCACATCACCGCCTATTTTATTCGAGCTAACAGTATCAACCGCCGCCGGTATTCGCGATGCGATGGAGGTGGTGGCCCATGAGTTGATCCATGTCTCGCAAAGCCATAATGGGCGTCTGGTAGTTACCAAGAAAAAGCGCAAAATTCAGGGTGAAAAGCGTCTTGTTCATATTGGCAAGTGGCTTAACACCAAAGCCCAGCCAATCGAAGAAATCCAGTGGCAACAGCGGCCATGGGAGATCGAGGCTTGTCATTGGCAAAAAATCCTAGTCGATGAATTTGTTGGGCGTTCGATGGGCGGTAATATTGTGCCATTGGTGCAAAAGCCAAAGAAGAAACAGCTGGCTCTGTATAAAGTCGCGCCAGCGTTGCTAGCCCCCGCGGGCATGTCGAGCCAAGCCGTTCCGCAACAATTACCACAAACTGCCCCGCCAGCACCCGTTCAAGTGCCAATACCGGCACCAATTCAGGCACCCATTCAGGCACCAATTCAGGCACCGGTTCAGCAACAAGTGCAACAGCCGGTCCAGCCTCCCGTGCAACAGCCAATACCGGCACCCGTTCAGGCACCAGTTCAGGCACCAGTTCAGGCACCAGTTCAGGCACCGGTTGATACTATTCCGCCGGTTATGTCAGCGCCGCCTGTCCCCCCGCCTACCCAACAAGTGGCTCCAACTGTGACGCCAGACACGCCGGTGATGATGCCGCCGCCGGTTGGTTCATTTGGTGCGCCTACACCGCCTACACCGCCTACACCACCGGCACCGCCAACATCGCCGGCAGATCCGGTGATTGCGCCGCAATTGCCTAATGAACCTGTTGCCGAAGCGCCAGCCGTTTTAGAGCCAGCATTAGATGACGCCGCTCTGATTGCCGGTCTAGGCGACCTTGATGCGCCAGATGGATTGGATGCGGCCTCCGAGCCAACCTCTGATCCAGCGCCAATTTCAGCGCCTGAGCCGATTGCGACCCAAGAACCAGTGGCAGAAACAATTCCAGAGCTGACACCGCCTCCTGCTCCGGCACCCACTCCGGCACCCACTCCGGCACCCATTCAGGCACCCATTCCGGCACAGGCGCCCGCGGCGGTTTTGGATGAGGCGGCATTGGCGCGGTTGGCCGCTGTGGGTGATCTTGATCCAGCCATCATGGTTGAGGTGCCCGGTTTGGACGAGCCGCGCTTTCTGTCACCAACGTCAGTTGACGGCAAGGTCGATGAATTACTCGAGCGCGGTTTGATTAGCGCCGAGGATGCCGCGGCGGCGCGATCTGGTGAATTGAGCTAACGCCGCACCGTGATACGGCTAATAGTCAGGTCCGTGATCCGACCAATGCCCAGTTTTGTGATACGAAATGCGATACATCAATGGTGCGTTTTGAGTGATGACGCCGTGCGGGTTTATCGTTATGGTGGGGCTCTTTCAAACCGGCAGGTAATGCCGGTGAACCATGCCGGTGACCGGTGACACTAATTTACTTGGGTAAAAAATGAACATTTATAAGAGCGTAACAGAAGAAGTATTGGTTCCTATCCACCCTGCTGGTTGGCCATTTATTTTTATATTCGTGTTGGTAAGTGGCTTCATCACCTATTTCTGGTCACCGTTTGCATTGCCCGGCACTTTGCTGTCCCTGTGGTGCGTTTATTTCTTCCGCAACCCAAAGCGGGTAACGCCGGTTACTGATAATCTGGTGATTTCACCGGCTGATGGCCGCGTTCTATCGACCGATGTGCGCGATGTTCCAGCCGACCTTGATTTGCCAGCGGGCGAATGGCGCCGTATTTCGATCTTCATGAATGTGTTTGATGTGCATGTGAATAGAGCCCCAGTTGCAGGTAAAATTGTCGCCACGTCCTATCACAAGGGTCAATTTTTGAATGCTAGCCTGGACAAGGCTTCGGAAAAGAATGAGCGCCAAAATCTGGTAATGGAAATGGAAGATGGTCAAAAAGTTGGTGTCGTCCAGATCGCTGGTCTGGTGGCGCGCCGGATCTTACTTGAATCGGCTGAAGGTGATCACCTCTCTGTTGGCCAGCAATTTGGCATCATCCGCTTTGGTAGCCGTGTTGATGTGTGGGTTCCAGCCAAAACACCGGTTCAGGTGCTTGCTGGTCAGACCACAATGGCGGGTGAAACTGTGCTGGCGGATCTTGCCGGCGTCATGCCTGAGCCAACAAATGTGAGTGTTCGTTAATGACGGAACGGCGGCAAGAGAAACGCGGCTTTCGGTCTGTCTCAATCTATTGGCTGTTGCCCAATATGTTGACGGTGGCTGGCTTTGTTTCTGGTTTGACCGCGTTACGTTTTGCGCTGGACGAGCGTTGGGCCGGGGTTGTTGTCCTTGTTGCCTTGGCGGCGGTTTTTGATGCCCTTGATGGGCGCACCGCGCGGCGTTTCAAGACCTCATCGGCCTTTGGTGCGGCGCTTGATAGCCTGTCTGATCTAGTTGTTTTTGGCGTTGTTCCGGCGCTGTGTCTTTATTTATGGGCGTTACAGGATTCGGGTAATATTGCATGGTGGGCGACCCTGTTTTTCGCTGTATCCATTGCCTTGCGGTTGGCGCGGTTTGATTCTGAACTGCCTAACCCACCTGAATATGCAAAGAATTTTTTCACTGGCATTCCGGCCCCTGCCGCTGGTTTTCTGGTGTTATTGCCGATCTGTATAGATCTTGAGTTCCAGATTGGATGGGCCCGAGAGGCGCCTTATGTCTCGGCGTGGCTGGTGCTCATCGGTGTTGGGGCGGTTAGCGCCATTCCGACGTTTTCGGGCAAGGGGGTAAAACTGCCGGTGGACACTGTATTGCCGATTTTGGCTTTGGTGGCATTGCTGGCGGCTGGCATATTCGCCCAGCCGTGGTTGACCTATATCGCGGTTACCACTCTTTATGTGATTAGCATCCCGTTTTCGGTCACAAAGTTTTACCGGGCCCGTCAAAAGCAATCACAAAAGGGCTAATCCCAGCTAGGCATTTTCAGATAGCTGGCGCTCGCGGTAGAATAAATAGAGACCGCTGGCGATGATGATTGTGACGCCAAAGATCGTGCTGGTGGCCGGAATATCATTGAAAATGAGATAGCCAAAAAAGGTCGCTCCGATAATTTCGACATAGGCAAAAGGTGCCAACAGGCTGGCAGGGGCATTTGCCATCGCCCAGACGATAAAGGCATGACCGAGGGTTGCGGCTAGCCCCATCCCGATAATCCACAGAATTTCTGTCGATGTTGGCACGATAAAGCCGGTGCCGGGGATGTTTAGCGCGCTGCCGATGATCAAGGTCGCACCCAGAACAAGCACCGCCACAACGCCAACAATGAATTGCATTTGAAACGGATGGACCGTGCCCGATATCTTGCGGGTGAAGACCATATAGAATGCCATAGATACCGCCGATGCGAGCGGGTAGAGCGCCGGTTTGCCGAAAATCAATACGCTTGGCTGGACAATGATCATTGTGCCAATCAATCCGATGATGATAGCAATTATCCGCCGTGCCCGAATGACCTCACCCAGAAAAATGACTGAAAAAATTGTCAGTATCATTGGCTGGACGAAAAATATCGAGATCGCCTCGGCCATTGGTAGATGTTGCAAGGCCGCAAAGAAAAATACGGTCGCCACCGCCAGTGCCACGCCGCGCGCACATTGCAGGCCGAGCGTGCCTTTGGGAATGTTCCACAAACGCAGATAGACCACCAGCGGCAACATTAATAATGCCTGCATGACAAAGCGCATCATCGTGACTTCAACCGGCGCTAGCGTGCCGCCGAGTAGCTTTGCAAAGACATCAAGGACTGGAATGATCAACATTCCAATGCATATTTGGATAATGCCTTTGGCGGTATTCGGTGAGGATGGTGAAAGTGCGCTATTCATCCCTAACCCTCTAATCAAAATGTGCCACCGTCAATTGCTTTTACTGGCGGTGCACTTCCTTCATCATCGGATATTGGATGGGGGAGGTGATGAATGGGTATTTGTAAAATCCACTGCATAAGACAAGACAAGGCTAGATTGATCAACGCTGCGGGCCTATAGTGAGACATCTTGGACATATAAGTGGTATCCCAATGGCAAGTGGCCTGATTAATAGATGCGTTGAAAAAGACATTCGCATGACTAGCCAACGACAGATTATCGTCGGAGTCATTGAAGGGTCAGAAGATCATCCCGATGTTGACGCGCTCTATCGCCGTGCGGTCGAACAGGATAGTACAATCTCGATTGCGACTGTATATCGTACGGTAAAGCTTCTTGAGGAAGCCGGTGTTATCGAACGGCTGGAATTTGGTGATGGCCGCGCCCGCTATGAAGAGGCGGGAGAGCATCACGAGCATTTGGTTGATGTTGAAACCGGCGATGTCATTGAATTCTATCATGCCGAGCTAGAGGCGCTTAAAGAGCAAATTGCGCGTGAAATGGGCTATGAGCTTGTTGATCACAGGTTAGAGTTGTTTGGCCGGAAATTGAAAAAGTAACCGGCCCCGCCGCCTTTGTTGGGCAATGATGCCAGCTATAGCATGAGAGTGTATCCATAATGACCGCTACCCTTCACCGCGGGAACGTGCTGCGTCTTGCCGCCGCCCAAGCACTTTCTATGACGACAATGAACGTCAACATCATTAATACGGCGCTGGTTGGTAGCTTGCTTGCACCGGTGGCATGGCTGGCGACTTTGCCGCTGTCATTAACCTTTATCACCTCGATGATGACAACATTGCCGGCATCCTTGTTGATGACGCGCTTTGGCCGGCGTCCGGTTTTCCTCACCGGTGTGTTAATCAGCAGCCTTGGCGCCTTTATATTCGGCATTGGCATTATTTTGGGCTCTTTCCTAATGCTGTGTTTTGGCTCGATGTTCTTTGGCGTCGCCATTGGTTGTGCTGGCTATTACCGCTATGCCGCCGCCGATAGCGCTAGCGAGGAGATGAAGCCAAAGGCGATTTCCTATGTTTTGGCAGGTGGCTTGATGGCGGCTTTATTCGGGCCGGAAATTGCCCGCAACACGGTCGATCTGATCCCGAATTTTCTATATGCGGGCTGTTTCTTTACGGTATCTGCGGTCCAGTTGATCTCGCTGTTTTTCATCAGTGGTATCAAAATCGAACGCCCCGACCGCAAGGCCAAGAGTGGACGCCCGCTGGGGTATTTTCTGAAACAGCCAGTGTTTGTTGTTGGGATGATATCCGCCGCGATCGGTTATGCGCTGATGAGTTATCTGATGACGGCAACGCCGCTACAGGTGGTGAATGTGGCGGCGCTGGGGACCTCGGCCAATGCGACAATTATCCAGTGGCATGTGGTGGCGATGTTTGCCCCCTCCTTTGTGACCGGATCGCTCATTGGGCGCTTTGGTGTTGCCCGCGTTTTGGGCGCGGGGCTGTTGGCCTATATTGCGACCATTTATATATCCGTTACCGCCGATGCGTTCTGGTCTTATTGGACAGCGTTGTTCCTGTTGGGGCTTGGCTGGAACTTTTTATATATCGGCGGCAGTTCATTAATCGCCAAAGTCGCATTGCCGCAGGAACGTGGGCGGGTGCAGGGGTTTGCTGATCTGATAACGACCTCTACCGTGGCGGCGGCATCTCTGACCGCTGGTATTCTGCATAGCCAATTGGGGTGGGTGGCGATGAGCCTTGCCGCTATTCCGCCAGTTTGTCTTGTCGCGGCGGCGCTTGTTTGGTTGGTGATTGATAGCCGCCGCGTGGTTGCCTAGCGCATCTGATAATTCAAAATGCTGCGGTGCAACATATAATTCGTTGGATATTATTATGCACTGTATGGAACTAATGTATTTTCCATGCGTATTAAATCCGGTAAAACAGCCAAAAAAAAGACCGTGAGCATGCTCACGGCCGAGTTTAGGGAGGAAACGCACAACTCGCGTTGTGCAATGCAGTATATGATCTCTTCGAAATAATTAGTCAACCCCGCTGACGTATTAATTCAAAAACTTTCTAATTTTCTGAAAAATGAATAGTACCGGCGCCTAATCGGCTAAAGGCTGATGGCGAGGGCGGGGATGTCCGGGAGAGAGTCGATTAGCTCTTGGGCTGAAATGCCATCCTCGCGCAAGGATACAATCGATCTGGCATCATCACGTTTGGCCAATCGGTTGCCAGCCGCGTCATTCACCAACTGGTGATGCAAATAGGCGGGTGAGGGTAGGCCCAACAACGCCTGCAAGATTGCATGAACATGCGTGCTGTCGCGTAAATCAGCCCCCCTTGTCACCAGTGATACCCGATCCATCGCATCATCGATCACCACCGATAGGTGATAGGATGTGCCGATATCCTTGCGGCCTAGAACAACATCGCCAAAAGCGGTTAGTGAGGCGTCTATGTGATTGCCGCTCGCCGCATCCAGCCATTGCGGCTTTGTACCTGCCGCCGCTAGGTGATCAATGGCCTTGTCTGCATGTAGCCGCCATGCCGGTTGCATGCCAGCCGCGATCCGCTGGTCGGTCTCTTGTTGCGACAGGGCATTATATGTCCGCGGTGCCGGTGCGCTAGCGTTGTTTGCATGCGGAGCGGCGAGAAAATCACCAAGTTCGGCGCGCGATAGGTAGCAGGGGTACACCAAATCGGCCGCGCGCAGTTTAGCCAGAGCCGCATCATAGGCATCGAGGCGCTGGGATTGATAGATAACCGGACCGTGCCATTTAAGGCCCAACCATTGCAAATCATCAAAAATCTGGTCGGTAAAGGCCGGACGACAGCGCGTGTGGTCAATATCATCAATGCGCAGAAGATAGCCGTCACCAAGCCGCGCCGCCACCAGAGCAGCATAAGCGTGGCCGAGATGTAAATGGCCAGTCGGGCTTGGGGCAAACCTTGTCTTTACCATGCGTTGCATCCACCAATTACGGCATGTTTCACAAAAAAATCGCGATTTGGGTTGGGCTTGCCCACTCTAGCCATTATCTATTTAAGGAAGCAATCGCAAAGCTTTGGTGTTTAATGAGGTGAGATAATGACAATGCGTAGTTTTGGCGATCTCTCGGGCCATTTCAAAGAGCCAGCCCGTGGCGGTAATCCGTCCAGCTTTATAATGATCCTGCATGGGTGGGGCGCTGATGGGGCTGATCTGGCGGATTTGGCTATGCCGATTGCGATGCGCTTTCCGGGTGCGGCCTTTTTCATTCCAGACGCGCCGGATCCCTGCACGATGAATCCGGCTGGTCGGCAATGGTTTGATATCGATGATCGGGTTAATGGGCCGGTATTGGCGGCGCCTTGTATTGAAACGGCCTTGGCGGCGGCGCGGGACGCGTTTGACCTGCCTGCAAGCGCGACTGCTCTTACCGGATTTTCCCAAGGCGGTATGATGGCCCTGCATTGCGGATTGCATATGGATAATGCCCCCGCCGCAATCGTCAGCTTTTCCGGCGCATTATTGGTGCATGACAAAATTCAGGCCGCGGATGATCAGACGACCCATCCAGAGGTTTTGCTGGTCCATGGGCGAGAGGATGCTGTGGTGCCCTTTGCGTTAATGGCGGCGTCGGCCGGTATATTGGAGGGCAAGGACATTTCTGTTCAAACCGCGGCGCGATCCGGCGTTGGTCATGGCATTGACCCAGATGGGTTAACCATTGCAATTGACTTCCTCGCCACCCAATTGCCGCAATAGACGCACGATATAAAAGGCAACATATTGCGGCCTATCCTTAAGAGAGCTCTATATGTTGTATCGGGCTTGTATTTGTCGGCCAGTCATGTTTTGGTAATGTAGTTGCTAGAACCGCTGATAAAGGAATGGAATGAACGCAGGGAGCTTTTCGCCAGCACTGGTTTTAAACGCTGATTTCAGACCGCTGAACTATTTTCCGTTATCGCTTTGGTCATGGCAGGATGCGGTCAAAGCGGTTTGTCTTGATCGGGTGACGATCATTTCTGAATATGACCAGAAAATCAGCTCGCCCAGTTTAGAGATAAACCTGCCCTCGGTGATTGCGCTGAAGGAATATGTTCCCCAGGTTCGCAACCCCGCCTTTACCCGCTTCAATGTGTTTTTGCGTGACCGTTTTAGCTGTCAATATTGTGGGACTGGTTTCGCCGCTTCTGACCTTACTTTTGACCATGTGATTCCGCGCTCTAAAGGGGGGCGGACAAGCTGGAACAATGTTGTTGCCGCTTGTGGTCCGTGCAATCTCAAAAAGGCAAATAAGCTTCCCAAGCATTGTGGCATGCATCCGCTTTCGGCGCCGGTCGCGCCTAATGTCTGGCAATTGCAGGAAAATGGCCGCGGTTTTCCGCCGAACTACCTACATGAAAGCTGGCGCGATTATCTCTATTGGGATAGCGAATTACATCAAGACGATAGCTAGAAGACGACAGCTAGAAGACGATAGCTAGAACCGTTCAGCAACTTTGATAGCGGTCCGGCACCCTTGCTGGATCACATTACGCAGAATTGTGTAATGCCGTGCTTCGCGTCCGTCATGGGCGATGGCGATGTCGCGGTGCTCTAATTCATCATCACGGAACTTTGCAATGGTGGTGCGCAATTCGGCTTCGTCATCATCCAGCGCATCGGCTTGTTTCGCGTAATGCTCGCCAATGACTTCTTCAACCGCAATAGTACAGGCCATTGCCGCCTTTGGTCCCATTGCCGCGGTTACCACGCCAAGGGCAAATCCGGCGGCGCCCCATACGGGATCGAGCAGGGATGGGCGAACCTCGCGCTCATTTAGCAATTCTTCAAATTTTTCGAGATGTTCGATTTCCTGTTCCATCATATGCTGGATTTCAGCACCGGAACTATGGTTGCGCAGGATCGCAAGCTGGCCTTTATAAATTTGCTGGGCGGCGCGCTCACCGGCGTGATCAACCCTCAAAAAACGCTCTATATCGCGGCGGTTTGCCATCGTTAGTCTCCGTTTATTCTGTCCTGCTCAAACGCTCTGGCGGCGGCTAATGCCAATGATTGCCAGCGCGGCAATGCCGATGCTTGCTATCATATTCCAACCTGCCATAGACAGGCCAAACAGTGACCATGCCACTTCGTCGCACCGGATTACTGGTGTCGCCAATAGCTGGTCGACCATATCACTCGCCGACATGGAGCCGCCTAGGTTGGCTGTGCACCCGCTGGGCCCGTCCCAGAATTGCCATTCAACGCCAGCATGATAACCGGCAATAAGGGCGCTAATAAGGGCGGCGTCGGCAACCAGCGCGAGGACGAATTTGCGCGGCATTTTGGTGAAGCCAAGCAAAGCAACTGCAACCACCGCCACATGTGCCCAGCGCTGCCAGATACATAGCTTGCACGGGGCCAAACCGGCGACATATTCAAACAGAAATGCACCGATCAGCAATCCGGCAGAGCCAAGCGCGCATAACAGGATAATCTGGTTTAGCCGGTTAGCCAAATCGCCCCTCCAATTAACGCCACCAAAGCGGTTATCAACAGAATTACAATGCGCGCATCGCCGTGATGGCGGGCAATCCCAGCCACAATCACAAAGCGTAATCCGCGCCCGATAAGCGAGACTAGCAAAAATGGCAGGATAGCAAAGCCCGAAATGCCAGCGCTAACAGCGATAACCTTGTAGGGTAACGGCGAGAATGCACCGATGAATACGAGCAAAATTCCCCATTCAACAAAACCGTCTTGGACTGCGGCAAAGGCGCTAGGGGCGACCAGTGAATGCGGCAATAGGGCCAATATCTGGTCGACGCCAACACCCAAAGCCGCGCCGATGATCCATCCAATACCGCCGCCGATGGTCGATGCTAGCGTGCAATAGAGTGCTAACCGCACCCATTTTGCCGGACGCGCCAGAACCGTCGCAACCAATAGCGGATCCACTGGAATCGGAATGATGATCGATTCTAACAAGGCAAAGAGCAACATCAGCCGGACAGCAAGTGCGGTCCCCGCAATTTTCAAAATGCGGTCATATTGGGCCTTGGTAAATCGCCACAAAGATAGAATCGGGGATAAAAACGGGGATATCAAAGGGGACATAATATCTCGTGATATCTGGGGCTATAGCGGCCCCGGTAGGGTGATCGAAAGGTCGAAAACCAAAAGTTGGGTGGTACGGCTGAAGGGACTTGAACCCCCACTCTGTCGCCAGAAACGGATTTTGAATCCGTCGCGTCTACCATTCCGCCACAGCCGCATAGACCCAACAGGGATCTTAGTAACGAAATGCGGGTTAAAGGGCAAGTCTCTGTTCGACTTTCCGCACTAGTTTTTCTAGATGAGGGTCAAAAATGCCATGTTCACGCAGGCCATTGACCGTGCCAAACAGGTAATCGCTGCATGGACCAAGAAATCCAACGGCCTCGGCGATCACATTAACCTCTTCCTCGACCGTCATCTTTTGCGCATAGGCAGGTCGGTCCGGATTGGACACAAAGGCAAGGCCTTGCTTGACCCCTTCATCAGTGTGCAGGCGTAGCAATTGGGGCCGGTAGGCAAGGGTTAGCATCTCACGTCGCCATAACAAATCCAGCTCGGCAATGGCGTTTTCAGGCTTTAGCCGAAAGGCAAGACCGGTGCATGACCCGCCGCGATCAAGCGCCAATACAAGGCCGGGGCAATCGGGAGAGCCGCGCCCCATTCTGGTCCATAGACAAAACCGGCGATGCTTGCCGTAAATCCGGCTTTTGATTTTTTCTGAATAATCGAGGATGGGGTTGAATATCAGGCTACCATAGCCGAACACCCACAAATTGGAGCAATCAAAATCATCTGGGATTAGTGAGCGGCGTGAGGCCAGCAAGGTCGCTTCATCGGCGACTGGCGCGCCTTTGCCGTCGCGCTCAATTGCGAGCTGGGCGACGGTGCCATTGGCCAAACTTTCTCTGGTAATCTTCACCACTTGGTCAGAACCCATAAACAATCATTCAATTACAAAACACTACTCAATCGGCTATTCATCCTCACGGCAGCTTCATGGCCCACCTGTATATTACACGTCATCGGAGTCGGACGCCGAACCAACATGATGCACCACACGCTGGGGAAACGGAATATCAATGCCATGCTCGTCCAGAATGGTTTTCATTTGACGGTTCAAGTCCCAATAAAGATCGAAAAAATCATCATATTGTGCATAGGCACGCAAGCGCACATTAATCGCGCTATCACCATAGCTAACGACTAGAAAACGTGGCGCTGGATCTTTGAGAACCCGCGGGTCTTGGGCCAGTTTCAGCAAAGCCTTTTCGGCTAGATCTAAAGACGATCCATAGCCGATGCCAATATCCATATCCATTCGGCGGGTGCCATAACGCGCATGATTGACGATCTGTGAGCCCCAAATCTGGGAGTTGGGAACCGATGTGTACACATTGTCAAACGTATCAATCACCGTGGTGAATAGGCCAATCTCGCGCACGGAGCCAGACACCCCAGCCGCCTCGACCCAGTCGCCAAGCTTGAACGGCCGCAAAAATAACAGCATCAGACCAGCGGCGACATTCGATAATGTACCCTGTAGCGCAAGGCCAATCGCAATGCCGGCCGCACCAAGAACGGCGATGATAGATGTGGTTTCGACACCAAAATTACCCAGCGCAACAACGACCGTGAGGACAAGTCCGCCATAGCGCACAATCGCCGCCAGCATCGGGACGAGCGTTGGATCAATCCGCGAGACCTTTTCCAGCGAATTGCGCGTCACCCGGCCAGCTTTACGCGACAGGTAAATGCCGATGATAACCGTTAGGATACCAGCCAGCAGATTAAGCGTATAAGAGGTCGCGATGTTGACACTCTGCTCAGTCAGTAAATCGGTAATACCGAGCTTTGTGGTCAGCGTTTCTAGCGACAAATCTTCCATCTATGGCTCCTGCTTGGCGATAACATCACGGCGAAATTTACACGGCTAGGTCAGCGCGGGTAAATTAATGCTGTAATCTATCTTGTAATTATTCCCAGCTTAGGGGTTTTTTCATCATCTGGAAACGGTTTCTTTCGTTGATATTGGGCGGCCTTGCGGGATATAGTGCGGCCCCATGACACGCTTTTTTGACAAATCCGCCCAGATCATCGATTGGGCCACCACCGATGCACCCATCGACGGCGTAGAATTGTGTGCGGCTATCGGTAATTTTGATGGTGTTCATAAGGGCCATCAAAAGGTTGTCGAGGCGGCGGTTCGGGCGGCCCAAGAGGCTGGGATGGTATCGGCGGTGATTACTTTTGATCCGCATCCCCGCGAATATTTCAGACAGGATGACGCGCCCTTTCATCTGGCTGATCGCATAGAGAATGACCGGCTATTATCCGGCCTCGGCGTTGACCGCATTATCCATGTGCAATTCGATGATAATCTGCGGCGCACCGATGCGACCGAATTTGTCACCACGATTTTGCCTAGCCTTGGCGTGAAACAGCTATTCGCTGGTGTTGATTTTGCCTTTGGTAAAGGGCGCGGCGGTGATGTTGATACGATCAAACAGATTGGTGCAAAAGTCGGTATTTCGGCCCATCCGGTGGCATTGCTGGTTGATGAACATAGCGTTGTTATTTCATCTAGCCGCATTCGCGCCGCCCTACAGGCCGGTGAGCCAGAACAGGCCGCCGAAATGCTGGGCCATGATTGGGCGGTTACTGGCATAGTCCAACAGGGCGACCAGCGGGGCCGAACAATCGGGTTCCCAACGGCAAATATCGTGCTTGGCCCGTTGCAAAACCCGGCCTTTGGGGTTTATGCGGTGGAAATCTATGAAGAGTGCAACGGCAAGGCGCCGGAATTGCTGGGCAATGGTGTTGCCAATATTGGTATTCGTCCAACCGTTGAAAATCGCGGCGTCTTGTGTGAGGCGCATTTGTTCGACCAGAACATTGATTTATACGGCCGCCGGCTGTCGATTAGGCTAAAGGCGTTTTTGCGGGGCGAGAAGAAATTCTCTGGTATTGAAGAACTGACCACTCAAATTGCCAAAGACGCCGATCAAGCGCGGGCCATTTTACCGGCCAGCAAACAGACCGCCTAGCCCTGATCAGACCAGAGTAACAGGCCAGAATAACAGACTTGATTAAATGCTGCATGACGCAGCGCAAACGAGAGATTTTGTGATGAATTACAAAGAGACAGTATTCCTTCCTCGAACGGATTTTCCGATGCGTGGCGGCTTGCCAAAGAAAGAGCCGGAAATTCTGGAAAACTGGAAATCGATCGATATTTACACAAAGCTTCGGGCCGCCCGCAAAGGCGCCGAGCCGTTTATCCTGCATGATGGCCCACCATATGCGAACGGCCAGTTGCATATCGGTCATGCGCTCAACAAAATTCTGAAAGATGTGGTTAACCGCTCGCAATCAATGCTTGGCAAGGATGCCAATTATGTTCCGGGTTGGGATTGCCATGGCTTGCCTATCGAATGGAAAATCGAAGAACAATATCGCAAAAAGGGCAAGGATAAGGATCAGGTTCCGGTCGAGGAATTCCGCCAGGAATGCCGCGATTTTGCGGCCCATTGGCTCGATGTTCAATCCGAAGAATTCCAGCGTTTAGGCGTTTTGGGCGATTGGAAAGACCCTTATAAAACGATGACGTTCGAGGCCGAGGCAACAATCGCTGGAGAACTTGGCAAGATCTTGATGGGCGGCAGTCTCTATCGGGGGGCCAAGCCGGTGATGTGGTCGCCGGTTGAAAAAACAGCCCTAGCCGAAGCCGAGATCGAATATGAGGATCACACCTCAACAACGATTTATGCACGCTTTCCTGTGATCAAACCGAGCCATCCGGCCCTAGAGGGTGCCAGCATTGTAATCTGGACCACGACCCCTTGGACGATGCCGGGCAACCGTGCGCTGGCCTGTCATGAGAACATCGAGTACGCGGTGGTTCGTATCACCGCTCTGGCCGAAGGGTCACATGCCAAATTGGATGACGTCATCGTTGTCGCACGGGATCTGTTGGATGTTGTCATGCCGGCAATTGGCGTTGATGCCTATGATGTCGTTACCGAGGTAACCGGCGCCGATTGTGTTGGCTCTGTCGCCGCGCATCCGCTTGCCGGTCATGGGTATGAGCATGAAGTGCCACTATTCCACGCCGATTATGTGACGACTGAACAGGGTACAGGCTTTGTGCATATTGCCCCCGGGCACGGCGTCGAGGATTATGAATTAGCGCATTTGGTGCATGGTATCCCACTGCCTGATACGGTTGCAGAAGATGGCAAGATCATGGAGCATTTGCCACTATTTGCGGGTATGCACGTTCTGCGTGACAATAAAAAGATTGCTGAAATGATGGCTGAGCTCGGCGGTGTAATTGGCATCGGCACATTGGTTCATTCCTATCCGCATTCATGGCGTTCAAAGGCACCGTTGGTCTATCGCAACACGGCACAATGGTTTGTGTCGATGGAGTCGCACGGGTTGCGTGATACCGCGATTGACGAGCTTGGCCGCACCGCCTTTTACCCGCCAGCAGGCCAGAACCGTCTGACCTCGATGATTGCCCAGCGTCCTGACTGGTGCCTGTCGCGCCAGCGTGCGTGGGGTGTGCCGATCACAGTGTTCGTGCATAAGAAAACGGGCGAGCCATTGCGTGATCAAGCCGTTATTGACCGGATTGTAGAGGCAATGAAAGAAGAGGGGGCCGATTGCTGGTTTGCCTCTGACGCGCGGCGTTTCCTTGGCAATGATTATGATCCAAGCGAATATGAGAAAGTCACTGATATTCTGGATGTCTGGTTTGATTCAGGATCAACCCATGCCTTTGTTCTAGAGGCGCGCGATGATCTGGATAGCCCGGCTGATCTGTATCTTGAAGGATCGGACCAGCATCGTGGTTGGTTCCATTCATCCTTGTTGCAATCTTGTGCGACACGTGGACGGGCGCCATATAAAGGCGTTCTGACGCATGGTTTTGTGCTTGACGAGCAGGGCCGCAAAATGTCGAAATCTCTCGGCAATGTGGTCACCCCACAAGCGATCATGGACCAGAATGGCGCTGATATTCTGCGCCTTTGGGTGGTGAGCTCGGACTATTATAGCGATTTGCGGATTGGCTCCGAAATCATCAAACGGATGACCGATAATTACCGGCGGTTCCGCAATACCTTGCGTTACCTGCTTGGCGCGCTGGATGGTTTTGATGCGCGTGAGGCGGTTGGCTATGACGACATGCCGGATCTTGAAAAATGGATGCTTAACCGGCTAGCCACGATCGATGTTAAAATCCGTGAGCTAACCGAAGCTTATGATTTTCATGGTATTTTCACCGAGCTTCATACGCTTTGTAACAGCGACTTGTCGGCCTTTTATTTCGATATCCGCAAGGACCGGTTATATTGTGATGACCTCAATTCTATCGAACGGCGGGCAACCCGCACGGTGATGAATGAGGTATTTGAACGCTTGACCGCTTGGCTGGCGCCGATCTTGTGCTTTACCGCCGAGGAAGCGTGGCAAGCCCGTGTTGCTGACATCGAAAATTCAGTGCATTTGCGCCAATATGATCCGATCCCGGCAGAATGGCATAATGCTGAAATCGTCGCGAATTGGGATGCCATCCGCAATGTTCGTAGTGTCGTGATGAGCGCATTAGAAGCGGCGCGTAATGACGGCACGATCGGTGGATCCTTGCAAGCGGCCCCGACCATTCACCTAAGCGCAGATCTGGCACAGTATTTTGCCGATCAGGATGCGGCGGCGCTATTCATCACCTCAGACGCAACGATCACCACCGAAGCCGCGCCTAGCGATGCCTTTGTCATGGACGGCGTTAGTAATGTGGCGGTTAGCATTGCCGTGGCCGAAGGTGGCAAATGTGGGCGTTGTTGGAAAATCACCCCGGAAGTCACCACAGAGGACGGTATTTGCGGACGCTGTGATGATGTGATCAAGGCCGCGCAATGAGTGCAGAAATGACGCCCGATAATCCCGACGATAAGAATAAATCTAAAGTTGGGTTTATGGGGACGCCGTCATTTCGGTATATGTTCACCATCTTTGTGCTGGTGGTGGTCGCCGACCAGATCACCAAGCAGATAATGCTGGATTGGATTTTTGCCGAGCCCCAGCTAGTCAGAGTGATGCCATTCCTTAACTTTGTGCCTGTGTGGAACCCGGGGATGAGCTTTGGCATGCTAGCCGAGGGCGGGGCTATCGTGCGCTATGGTTTAACATTGCTTGCGGTGCTGGTAGCAGGTTGGCTTTTGTGGCAACATGCGGTATTGAGCAAGGCACAGATTATCGCTGGCGGGTTGATCGCTGGCGGCGCAATTGGAAATGCAATTGACCGGTTGCGTTTTGGCAAAGTTGTTGATTTTATAGACGTATATGTTCAAGGGTGGCATTGGCCGGCCTTTAATATAGCCGATGCAGGCATCACCGTTGGCGCGCTATTATGGGCGTACAGCATTTTCTTTGGACAGGAGACCAGCACATCATGACTTTTTCGATGACAGAAATATCGGGATTAGGGACAAAGACACTGCGTCTTGCTCTGTTGGGTTTGCTGGCTGGAACCGTCATTGGATGTTCTGACTTCCGCCGCGCCATTGGCGAAGAGAAATCATCACCTGACGAATTTGAAGTGGTCGTGCGCCCGCCATTGTCACTACCACCGGGATTTAGCGACCGCCCTGAAGATATCAGAGCGCAGGAAGAAAAAGCGGCAGTGGCCACCGATTCTAAATCGCAGGCACAATCTATTCTGGGCACCAGCCTCGATGCGAACATTGATGCGAGCGCCACCGGCTATGGACAGATTTTCAATTTCGCCAGCATTCCGGATAATATTCGTGAAACTGTTGATGAAGAAACCTATGGCATTCAGTTTGAGCGCCGCCTGCCGCTAGAACGGTTGTTTGGTGATTTGCCGGATATTGGTCCGGTCTTGGACAAGATGGCCGAAGACCAGCGCATTCGCAAAAACCGGCAGGAAGGTTTGCTTCCTACCGAGGGTGATACCATTGCCATCGACGCACAGTCTAACGAGACTGTAATCATCAAAGAGTGACGCCATAATGGCCGTGATCCGGCAATTACCGGACTTATTGGTTAATCAGATTGCCGCTGGTGAGGTTATTGAACGCCCGGCAAGCGCACTCAAAGAACTTGTTGAAAATGCCCTTGATGCCGGTGCAACTAGCGTTGGCGTGACCCTACGCCGCGGCGGTATCGACGAGATCACCGTGGTTGATGACGGCCACGGCATGTCCCCCGATGATATAGCCCTTGCGGTACGCCGTCATGCGACCTCTAAATTGCCGCAGGATAATCTCGACCAGATAAATTCACTGGGGTTTCGCGGTGAGGCTTTGCCGTCTATTGGTGCCGTCTCAAACCTATCTATCACCTCTATCACGCCGGATGAAGAACATGCCTGGATGGTTCAGGTGAATTGCGGCGCGGTGTCTAACCCCGCACCGGCGGCCTTGCAAAAGGGCACGGTGATGTCGGTCACCCAGCTATTCAAAGCGGTGCCTGCACGGTTGAAATTTCTGAAAACCGACCGGACCGAGCAAGGCCAATGCGTTGACGTGATGAAACGTTTGGCGATGGCGTGGCCGCATGTGGGATTTAGCCTTGTTAATGATGGCCGCACCTTGCTGGATCTGGAAAAGCCAGAGCTGGCGTCAGATCAGGCCGGTGATGCCGCCCAATTGGCCCGGCGTCTTGCCGCGATCATGGGGCGCGGTTTTGCCGATGAAGCTGCCCGCATTGAAGCCGCCCGTGAACAGATCACATTGTCGGGTCTACTTGGCCTGCCAACAATGAACAGGCCCACACCGGCACAGATTTACCTGTTTGTGAATGGCCGACCGATACATGACCGCTCGTTGCTGGGCGCTATTAGGGCCGGATATAGCGATACATTACCGCGTGGACGCCATCCGATGGCGGCTTTGTTCCTGACGCTTCCGGCTGATCAATTGGATGTGAATGTGCATCCGGCCAAGGCAGAGGTCCGCTTTCGTGATGCGGCGGCGGTGCGCTCATTGCTGGTCGGGGCTATTCGGGCGCAATTGCTAGATGACGGTATTCGCGCAACGGGTGAGGGCGGCGAGGCCACTATGCACCGTTTTGGCGCCTCGACCGGATCACAGTTTTCTGCGCCGCCATCAAGTCGTCCGCGCTATGCCCCCTCTAGCGCTAGTGGTTATGGGCATTGGCAAGCACCGGTGAATGAGACAAAGCCAAGCGGGTTTTTGGGTGATGCACCGCTACAGGCGCGCCCGACCGATGCGATGAACGAAATCCCGAATGTGGGCGATGATGCTGGCCGCGATCAGCTATTAGGCGCGGCCAAGGCCCAGTTGCACAAAACCTATATCGTTGCGGAAACCGAAGATGGGTTGACCATTATCGATCAGCACGCCGCGCATGAACGCCTTGTTATGGAACGGATGAAGGCGGCGATGGCTGATAAGACGGTCGCCGCGCAAAATTTGCTCCTGCCCGAAGTGGTGGAATTGCCCGATCATCACTGTCACGCCATTTTAGGTGAGGCCGCGTTAATGAATGACATGGGCATGGATATCGAAGGCTTTGGCGAAGGCGCGGTGATTGTTCGCTCGATTCCCGCCATGCTCGGCAATCCCAATGCCAAACAACTTATTCAGGATATTGCCGAGGAACTAGCGGAATTGGGCGGTAGCACGGCGCTAGAGGACAAAATCAATCATGTGTTGGCGACAGTGTCTTGTCACGGGTCCGTGCGGGCAGGGCGTGTTTTGAATGCGACCGAGATGAATGCTTTGTTGCGGGAAATGGAAGTCACCCCGCGCTCAGGCCAGTGCAATCACGGACGGCCAACATATGTGCAATTGTCGATTGGCGATATCGAGAGTCTGTTCGGCCGTAAGTAAATGCTGGCGTAATGGGGTCTGCCTATTTGGCGGCGATGAAATGCAGCATCGCTTTTCCGTATTTGCGCTGTTCCAAAATTGTTAAATGATGCTGATCCAGCAATGCGCTATCCAAAACTTCATTCTTCGCCGTCTCGATAACGATTAATGCCTCTGGTGCTAGTGCACCGATGCTGTGAAGATTGGCAACGGCCCGCAATCCATCACCAGTGCCATAGGGCGCATCAGCAAAAACCAGATTGGCCGCATCGCCGCGAATATTCCCCATAGTGATCGCATTACCGCCAATGATTGCGGCATCATCGGCGCGTTTTAACAGGGAAATATTCTCACGCAGAACGCCAAGGGCGCGGGCGTCACTCTCGACAAAGCTGGCATAGGCGGCGCCATGCGACAGGGCCTCTAGCCCAAGGGCACCAGTGCCGGCGAACAGGTCAATGACAATGCCACCATCCAACGGCGCACCAAACCGGCCCCCATTGAGGATGTTGAATAGCGATTCTCTGACGCGGTCTGCGGTTGGGCGGGTTTTATCGCCGACCAGATCTGCCAGTTTTGTTCCGCGATGGCGGCCGCCGATTATCCGCATCTCTACCTCTTTTATCTGCTGATGGGCGTTTGCCTGCCGATGCACCCTTAGGCGTCGATGGACCCTTATTAGAAGCTGGGCGTTCGGACGTGGCGGCTTTTTTGGCGGCTAGCTTGTGGGCCTGATATTTCTCTTCAAACTTGCCAGACTTTGGACCAAAGCGTTTGCCGGTTTTCGACTTGGCGTTTGGCGTAGTCGGACCATTCTTCTCTGTGCCGCTACCTGCTGGTGCAGGGCGTCCGGGTTTGCCGGCAAATGTCTTCATCTTTGTTTTGCGGCTAGTCTTGAGGCGCAATTTTGGCTTTGCGTGACCGGTATCATCCTCTGGCGTTCCCTCGATGCCAAGCTGGTCGGCCAGCACCCGTGCCTTGACGATTTCAACCTGACCTTCTTCCAGATCACCTAGCTGGAACGGGCCATAGGATACTCTAATCAAGCGGCCAACCTTGTGGCCCAGATATTCCATGATCCGGCGAACCTCGCGGTTTTTACCCTCGCGAATGCTCACTGTTAGCCATGCGTTACTGGACATCTGGCGGTCTAATCTGGCGATCACACTGCCATAGCGCACACCATCGATGGTGACGCCATCGGCTAGTGGCAATAATGTCGCCTCATCCACGCGGCCCTGAACACGAACCCGATATTTGCGCGACCAACCGGTGGCGGGCAATTCAAGATGCCGTGCCAAATCACCATCATTGGTTAGCAATAGCATGCCTTCAGAATCAATATCCAGGCGGCCCACGGTGATTAGCCGCGGTAGATGTGACGGCAATACGTCAAAAATAGTCTGGCGGTTTTTTTCGTCCCGATCGCTCACCACCAAGCCGCGCGGCTTGTAATAACGATAGAGCAAAGTTGGCTCGCGGGCTGGCAATGGCTTGCCATCAACGCTAATCTTGTCAGTGGCGGTAACATTAAGGGCGGGACTATCAACGATCACCCCATTCACCTTAACGCGGCCATCAAGGATGCGTGCCTCAGCCTCGCGGCGAGAACAAATACCGGCCCGCGCTATGCGCTTGGCAATGCGTTCGCTATCGGCTTTTTTGTCTAGTTCGAATGTATCTGTCTTGGTCATGGGGCTGGTGTAATGGCAAAAACGGCGCTTTGCAAACCTCAACTGATTATGTAACGACTATAAGATGGCAAAAGAACAATATCAAAACACTGAGAATCAGGAAAGCGCGCCCAGCAATGAGGCCGCGGTGCGCCCCGATATCATGGCGCTATTGTTGGATCTGGCGGCTGATGCGGCTGATGCTGGCGAGGTGCCGGTGGCGGCGGCGATAACCGATAGTAATGGGACAATCATTGCCACCGCGCAAAACCGGATGATCCGCGATAATAATGCTATTGCCCATGCGGAAATGCTGGCAATGACGGCGGCGATGGACATCAGGGGAACGGCGCGGCTCGATGATTGCGATTTATGGGTGACATTAGAGCCATGCACGATGTGCGCTGGTGCCATTGCGCATGGCAGAATCCGCCGCATCTATTTTGGTGCGCATGATGAAAAGGCTGGGGCAGTTGAATCTGGCGTCCGGTTTTTTGACCAGCCGAGCTGTCATCACCATCCCGAAATCTATGGCGGATTGTCAGGCCAAAAGGCGGCCCAGCAATTGACCGCATTTTTCGCCACCAAACGCGGCTAGGGATCGGTTTTCTGCGCCGATTATTTTGCCGCTATATCACTGCGATAAAACCCGCCAGGCCATGTGATATCACCAACCGCATCATACGCGTTGCGCCGTGCTTGCTGGGGGGTGTCACCAAGGGCGGTCACCGCCAGAACGCGGCCGCCAATGGCCAACCACTCACCGTCTGTCTTCCCGTCTGGTGCCCCGTCTGACTTGGTCGTGCCGGCGTGGAACACCATGGTGTCGGGGCGGGCATCGGCGCGGTCAACACCGGTTATCACACTGCCCTTTTCATAGGCACCGGGATAGCCGTTTGACGCCATCACCACGGTCACGGCACTGCGTGGATCCCAGCGCAGGGCAAAATGATCAAGCCCACCATCAATCGTTGCCAGCATCGCCGAGACCAAATCACCCTTCATCCGGGGAATAATCACTTGTGCTTCGGGATCACCAAAGCGGCAATTGAACTCGATCACCTGTGGGCCGGTTTCGGTTAGCATGATGCCAACATACAAAATTCCGCGATAAGGATAGCCTTCGTCATCCATGCCTTTGGCTAGGGGACGCACTGTTTCGCGCATGATTTGTTCAACCAGATCATCATCGAGGCGCGGCGATGGCGAGATTGCACCCATGCCACCTGTGTTCGGCCCTTCATCATTGTCATAGGCGCGTTTATGATCTTGCGCGCTGGCGAGGAACTGGCAATTGGGTCCGTCGATTAGGGCGAATAGTGACGCCTCTGGCCCGCTGATGCGCTGTTCGATCAATAGCTGTTTACCGGCATCGCCAAAACGCCCATCGAGCATTTCCTTGGCGGCGGAGGTGGCCTGTTCCCCATTATCCGCAACCACAACACCTTTGCCCGCGGCAAGGCCATCGGCCTTGATCACGCAATATCCGTCCAGCGCGTTGATCGCGTCGGTGGCCTCGGCAATTGTGTTTACCGCGTGAAAGCCGGGTTGCGGGATATTGTGACGCGCACAAAAATCACGGGCGAACTCTTTCGATCCTTCTAATCTGGCGGCGGCGGCACTAGGGCCAAAGGCGGGGATGTTTTGCGCCGCTAATTTATCAGCAAGGCCCATTACCAAGGGAACCTCTGGGCCGATCACCACGAGATCAGCCGGCATTGATTTTGCTAGCGCAACCAACCCGTCAATATCATCGGCGGCAACATCCTTAATCGTGCCCAAATTGGCCATCGCCGCACTGCCCGGTGCGATCACCAATTGGCTGGTAAGAGGCGAATCAGCAATCGCCCATGCCAGCGCATGTTCACGGCCACCGTTACCAATAATCAATATTTTCATGCGTCGCGGTCCTTATATGTTGCAGCGCCGCCAATATGGCATACTATGGGCAAATCATGAAGGATTTTACCTCATATTATGCACCCAATAATGATGGTGATCAGGGGCGAGGGGCTGACGATAACGCGCCCTATATGACCATTGCCGAATTGTCGACGCGCCTAAAGGCGACGGTCGAGGGGGCGTTTGAATATGTCCGGGTGCGGGCCGAAATCTCGCGGCCAACACGGGCCCCATCTGGTCATCTTTATTTCACCCTAAAGGACGATCGCACGACCTTGTCCGGCGTGTGCTGGAAAGCGGTTGCGGCCAATCTAGCGGTTCAGCCCGAAGAAGGGCTAGAGGTTATCTGTACGGGAAAATTGACGATCTATCCCGGCCAGTCGAAATACCAGATTGTCGTTAGCCAGATGGAAATGGCCGGCGAAGGGGCGATGCTGAAACAGCTAGAAGAACGCCGCCGCAAGCTGGCTAGTGAAGGCCTGTTTGATCAGGATCGCAAGAAACCAATTCCGCAAATGCCGAGTGTGATCGGCGTTGTCACCAGCCCGACCGGCGCGGTGATCCGCGATATTTTGCATCGGCTGAATGATCGCTTTGGCGTGCGGGTACTGGTCTGGGGCACATTAGTGCAGGGACCAAATGCGGCCGGACAGGTGGCCACGGCTATTCGCGGGTTTGACGCAATGCCGATTGATGGGGAATTGCCGCGCCCGGATCTGGTTATTGTTGCTAGAGGCGGCGGTGCGCTCGAGGATCTATGGGCCTTTAATGAAGAAGAAGTGGTGCGGGCGGCGGCTGATTGCTCGATCCCGTTAATCTCTGCCATTGGTCATGAGACTGATACTACATTGATCGATTACGCGTCTGATTTACGGGCGCCAACACCGACTGCGGCGGCGGAGATGGCGGTACCGGTTCTGGGTGATTTACGGGCACGGGTTGGCGAGGCAGAGGCGCGTATTCAGCGCGCGGTTGGCCAGCGTCTGGAAAATGCCAGCACGGCCCTGCGGTCATCGGCGCGGGCATTGCTCGATCCAGCAGAGGTGATTGACCGGCGCTCACAGGTTGTTGATCTGGCCATCGCCGGTTTGAACGGGGCGCTAGAGGGGATCATGTCAAAACAGGCGCTGGTGCTCTCGCGCCTTGCCGAGCGTATTCGCCCACCGGAGCGCCGCCTTGGTGAAGTTGGCGCACAAACAGCGCATTTATCAACGCGGCTTTCAGGGGCGATGCAACAGGTGATCACCGCCCAAACCCAGCGGGTTGAGACAATTGGCAAATTGCTGGACGCAAATTCGTTTGAGCGTGTTCTAGAACGCGGATTTGCGCTGGTAACAGATGGTGATGGTCGGCCGCTAAAACGATCAAAAGAGGCGGCGATCGGGGCGGATGTTATGGTCCGTTTCGCCGATGCTAGCCGTGCCGCACGGCTCGATCCCGATGGCCCCGTCACCGCCAAAGCAACGCCCAAGCAAAGCCCGAAAAAAGTGGGCGGGGCAAAGCAAGATAATAAGCGAGATAGCAATCAGGACAGCTTGTTCTAGCGATTAGATGTTTTTGCCCCAGCGGCGATGGGGCCAGAACCATTGTTCAGGCCGCTCTTTAATCCACCCTTCCAACTCGGCATTGATCTTGGTGGCGGCGGCTATGATGCTGGCGTCATCGTCATTTTTTGGCATATTTAGCGGCGGTGAAATCGTTACCCTAAAGTTACAACCATCCAAACGCTCGGTGCGCATATATAAAAGCGGAACCTGCTTTTTTATCGCGAGCTTGATATGGCTGATCGAGGTTTTGGCATCATGGCCAAAGAACGGCACCGCCATGCCCTCGCGCAATTGCTGGTCAACCAATAGGCACATGAACTGGCCTTTGCGGATGCTCGCGATCATGCCCAGTGCGGCCTCGCGGCCTTTGCGATAGATATCGCCGCCATAATGTTCTTGGCGTTGTTCGAGCAAGCCGCGCAATAGTGGGTTATTGAGAGGCCGATAGATCGCCGCCACTTTTTTCCCCGCTTGCAACGCCGCATAAGGTCCCAATTCCCAATTGCCAATATGCGCGCCGATCAAAAAGCCACCGCCTTTAATCGCCTCGATATGCTCTAGCCCGACAAATTCGATGCGGCCGGTTTTAGCTAGGGATTTCACATGCGGAAATTCGCCGATGACACGGCCAAAATTAAACCACATTTGGCGCAAAATATGGTTACGCTCTGCATCGCTTTGATCCGGTAGGGCCAGCTTCATATTCCGGCGCGCGCGGTCATGCCACGGTGTCAACGGACCAATAAAACCAATCAGCGCACCCATCACCGCCGAGGCGATAGCCACCGGAAGCAATCGTGCCAACCCATAAAAGCCAAAGCCAAGGGCGGCTTCGATTGGCCAGATAAACACCTGCCGTAACTTGCGGATGATGATTTTTGACAGCGGGTCAGCCATTGCCGCGCATATCTCCGGTACTAGATGCATCTGGCGCAATGGTGGCGATGATCCGCCCAACAATTTCATCCTTTTGCGCCAATTCCATAGTCACAGGCAGGAAGGTAACTTTGTCGCGCCATTCGGATGGCAAGCGCACCCAGTCTTTTTTCGTTGTAATCAATTGTGCCCCTTGATGGATCGCGTCGTGGTGCAATGTGGTGAGGTCGGTTTGCGAGAATGGATGATGATCGGCAAAGGCGAGCCACTGGACCAGATTGGCACCGGTGCGGCGCAGGGTTGCAAAAAAGCGCTGGGGCCGTGCAATGCCGGCAAAACCAAGCAGGGGGGCACCGTTAAAATCATCAATAACTGATTGATCGGGAATGATATTGCCGATGAAAACTGGAATGCCCGATGGGATCATATCAGCCAAACCGGTTTCATCATCACCATTAATGACCACCATATCGAGCTGGGCAATGCCAGATGACGCGGCCTCACGCAATGGACCTGCAGGGATAATCCGGCCATTACCAATGCCCACCTCGCCGTCAAACACCCCGATCTTTATGTCCTTGGCCAAAAACGGGTTTTGCATGCCGTCATCCATCAAGATCAGATCATGAATGCCCCGACTAGCGATGGCATAGGCGCCGCTGACGCGGTCTCTGGCAACCAGAACATCGCGGCCCTCGGCCAGCATCAACGGCTCGTCACCGCAAATGGTCGCGTCATGCACAGTGCCATCGACCCATAATGGCCCGGCGTCACTGCCGCCATAGCCGCGCGTCAAGATTGCCGGATTGTGTCCCGCCGCGAGCAGTTCATCATATAACAACCCAACCAACGGCGTCTTGCCGGTTCCCCCAGCGGTGATATTGCCGATGCAAACTACCGGCAGATCAGCCGTGCTGGTTTTGGTGATGGCATGACGCAATGCCGACAGCCCAATCCAGAGCGCCGATAGCGGCAATAGGCAAACGGATATAGCGGTGGATTTAGCCCCGCGGTCATTCCAGAATTGTGGTGTTTTAATCATCGCGCACCGGCCCCGCGATTCAGGATCGAGATAATCTTTGTTGCCGCGACGCTCTGTCGTTTGCTGGCATCCTTTGCATAGGTAATGGCGGCGTGTGACATTGCCTTGCGGCCCTCTTTATCATCCCATAATTGGGTGGCGGCCGCGGCGATGGCGGCGGCATTATCGGCATCCTTCACGATACCGGCCTTGCGCATGGCATCAAATTCGGCGCTGTTCTTGAACACATGCGGACCGCTAATAATAGGTTTACCAAAGCTGGCTGGCTCCAGCGGGTTATGCCCGCCGATGGGCAATAGTGATCCCGCCAAAAAAACAATATCGGCCACGGTAAAAAGGCTCCCCATCTCGCCAAGCGAGTCCATTAATAACAGTTTCTGCGTACCACCGGCCCCTATTTCCCCGAGACTAATTTCCTCGGGGTCAATTTCCCCGGGGTTAATTTCCTTGGGGTTAATTTCCCCGAGGCTAATTTCGGAGCATAGTTGAGCAGAGGTGGTGGCACCGCTACGCATGGTAACAGCAAAACCATGATTTTTGCAAAGCTTGGCAATATCCGGTCCGCGCGATGGGTGCCGAGGTGCGATAATAACAAGCCAGTCATTGCCCAGCCTTTTAGCCACATCAAGGATGATTTCATCCTCGCCCTCATGCGTTGAGGCGGCTAGAAATACCCGGCGTTTGCCAATCGCTCTGCCAAGGCTTGTGACCAGATCATCATCAACCGGCAGGGCGTTCATCGCCATTTTTAATGATCCAAGAACGGTGATGACTGTGGGGTCAGTGCCAAGGGCGACGAGCGTGTCGGCCTGTTCCTGATTGACCGGCAGAGCCAGATCCGCCGCGCCAAACATGATCGTGGCAATGCCCAATCGGGTCTGCCACCGCGCCGCCGCCCGCGCCGATAATTGGCTAGAGGCAAATATAACTGGAATGCCGCTAGCCTTTGCTTGGGTGATTAGATTTGGCCAGAAATCAGACTCCATAAAGACCGCGGCGATGGGCTGTGTCTTGGCAAGAAATCCAGCGACAAAGGCAGGGTGGTCAAGCGGCTGATAGAGGTGGTGGATTTTTGGGTTGGTTGCGCCGTCTGAATTGTTTGCATTACGGGCAATCAATTGCGCGGCGGTCACGGTGTTGGTGGTGATCAGAAAATGCTGGTTGGGCATTTTTTTCGCCAAGGCTTCGACTAACGCCAGCGCCGCTACGCTCTCGCCAACACTAACCGCATGAAGCCATAATGCCCCTGTTGGAATGGCGTCTCCCTCATAGCGGGCGAACCTCTCATTGATGCGGGCGCCGTCTTCTTTGCCTTTGCCAGCACGATAGCGCATGACCAAACCAAGAATTGGACGGGCCAGCCGCCACACAAGATTGTAGCTGGTCATCGCGTTCTTGGTTGGGCCTTGTTTGTCTTTATTGGTTAGCGGGGTGCCGGTCATTATTGCCCAATTTCTGTAAAGACGTGCCAAAAGAGGCATCAGCGCGGTCGGTTATATCATTCATGGCCGATTGCAATGCCATTCGATGGCGTCGTAAGTCGTCTTTCGTGTCAGCCTTGGGCAAGTCTATCAAATTCCCACAGAGAAAAACACCACGGGAAAATGGTTTTGGAATAATCATCCCATCCCATCCCGGCGCACGCCAATAGCGATCAACCGACCATGCGACTGGCAGGATCGGTTTTTGCGTCAAATTGGCAAGGGCAACCGGGCCATTGGCGCTTTGGCGTGCAGGACCGCGCGGGCCGTCAGGGGTGATTGCCACCACTTTTCCTTGATCCAGTGTGCGCTTTAGAGAGCGGAACCCAGATAAGGCCTGCCGGTTTGAACTGCCCCAAATTGTGGTGACGCCAAGATGGTTAACGATGCGCGCCATGAGCCGCCCATCTGGATGGGGTGATTGTAATGCATTCATCCGATATCGCCTCGGCCATAGCCACGGCATTGCCAATATACGCTCATGCCAGAATACCAGAATGACACCATCCTGATCGCGCAATGAAGCGTTAATTTCGGCGCGCCCGCGACCATTCCAACGCACGCTAAGCATGATCACAGCGACAACCAACGCCAACACCCAGCCAAGAATAAACTGACCAAAGAGGCTTTTGACGAAACGTTTAACCATGGAACAAACTTAAAAAACGATAACAACAGAACTAATTTACAAAAATTCTGCCACAGCATGACAAAAAGACTAACCAGAACAGCGGTTGCCCTTTATGCTACGGCCAAGGGCATATTATACGCCTGATGCTTTAGATCGTCCAGATAACACCCATTTTTGATCTCAATATCCGGTGTCATCCAGCCATGTTAGACAAGGTTAATTATGTCCCTTCTGATACCTTTGAACCCTCGGATAAAAGAGCGCAAGCGCGAGAGATTATTGATCGTCCAGCCGCTGGTCGGGATCGGCGATATGGTGTGGCACAAACCGTGGATCGATCATCTGTCGGATCATTATGATGTGATTTTGGCAACAAAACCAACGGTTCAGGCACGACACCTGTTTGCAGGCAATGAGAATATTGTTGATATCCTGCTGATCGAACGCTCGCTCCGTGGCCGCAAGGGGCGACATGATGGAGCGCTTGGAATGCTCCGCTTGATCGCTGATTTCAAAGCCTCTGGGGCTGACAAGCTTTTGGTCCTTCATCATAGTGCTCGCTATGGGTTAATCGGACGCCTTGCAGGGTTAACAGAGCGTTGGGGGTACGGTATGGGCGCGGCGGCCAGATGGCTAAATGCCGGTGCGTTTTTGCCCAAATCCGCTCGCAAGATTCACCCAACAAAAAAGATGGTCGATTTTGCCATGATGAACGGCTTTCATCCCACAGAACCGCGCTGGCAGATGCAAACGACAAATCAAGCCCATCAAGGGGCCACCGCGTTTTTGACCGCGCACGGTGTCGCGGCATCGGATGACCTCAGCCCGTTGGTTATGCTCGGGGTCGGGGCGATGCATGTGGACCGTCAATGGCCGCCAGTTCATTTCGCCCGTCTTATTGACATGATGCGCGCCGCCTATCCGGGTATTCGCCTTGGGATTATGGGGGCGCCATCAGAAATGCCATTGCTCGATGCGGTCTGTGATGCGCTGGATGACAGTGATGACATACTGATATGTGACAATCCACTGGATGTGGCGATTTCGCTATTGGCACGCTCGGTGGTTTATGTCGGGAATGATACCAGCCTGTTGAATATCGCGGCGGCATGTGGGCGGCCGTCTATTGGCGTTTTTGCACAATCGACGCCGCTGGATTATAACCCTCATATTAAAGCAGTCTGTGTTCCTGATGGACGATTTAACGTGCCCGGGCATATTGCCACAATTACGCCAGACCTTGTTTTTGACGCTGTCTGTAACGAATTACAGAAATGTGGGTATGAACCCCGCACTAAATAGGACATTGGCCCGCACTAAATAGGACATTGGATAGACCCGCATGAGCGTGAACACCACAAATAAAGATCCACAGCAAGCCAGCCCCGCAACGGGCAAGCCGCGCGCTAGTGGTGATAGCCGGGTGATCCTGCGCCGTATCTGGGATGGGTGGGTTCGCATCTATCTTGGGCGTTTGATCGGTGCGTTTGTGTTGATGGCCGTGGTCGCGGGGTCGGCGGCGGCCTATCCGTTGCTCACCAAATATATCTTTAACGCGCTTGCGGATGGCCGCGCCACGGATGTTATCTGGATGGCCCCCCCCGTTATAATTGTGCTGTCATTGGTCAAGGGCGTTGCTTTATTTGCCCAGACTATACAGGTGAACGCGCTGGCGCTTCGGGTCACGACCGATCTTCAAAAAGACATGGCGAAAAGCCTGATCGAGGCTGATCTGGCGGTGGTTACGCGCGAACCGGCGGGTGCCTTTATGTCACGGATCATGAACGACCTTAACCTTGTCCGCGAGGCCTTTGTCCGCCTTGCCAACAATCTCGTCCGTGATGCGTTGACGGTCATTGTTCTGATCGGGGCGATGTTGTGGCTTGATTGGCTGATGACGATTATCGTGCTGGCAGTGTACCCGTTAGCGATGCAGCCGATTATCAAGATCGGCAATCGCCAGCGCAAAGCATCCGGTAATTTACAAACGCATATGGAAAGCGTGACATCGCTTTTGGCCGAGACCTTGCAAGGCACACGTATGGTAAAGGCCTACCAGCTGGAAAAAAGCGAGATTGGCCGCACCCGCACTGCGTTTGATGGGTTGTATGACCGGCTTGTCGGGCTGTTGACCGGCCGTGCCAAGATTGATCCGATACTCGAGGTTGTTGGCGGTGTTGCGGTTGGCGGTGTTGTTGCGCTGGCTGGATGGCGTGTGGCGAATGGCATGATGCAGGTCGGTGATGTGATTGCCTTTATCACCACTTTGATTTTGCTGGTCCAGCCAATCCGCGGCATTGGTACTTTGAATGCGGTAACCCAAGAGGCGCTTGCGGCGGCGGATCGTATTTTAACCTTGCTCGATATCCCGCGCCAGATTGCCGATAAGGACGGGGCCAAGCCGTTGGTTATTTCTAAGGGCGAGATTGTTTTTGATCGGGTTGGTTTTGTGTATGCCAAGCCAAATGATGATAAGCCAAATGATGATAAGCCAAATGACGGTAAGGCTGATGAGGCTAGCAATGTGGCTGTTGATGATCTCAGTTTTACCGCCAAGGCCGGTCAGACGATTGCGCTGGTTGGGCCGAGCGGGGCGGGCAAAACATCGGTGATTAATCTACTGCCACGGTTCTTTGATGTGACGTCGGGCACAATCAGCATTGATGGCCAAGCAATTGACGGCGTGACGCTGGATTCGTTGCGGGCAGGGGTGGCACTGGTTAGTCAAGATGCGGTTTTGTTTGATGATACGATTGCCGCCAATATTGCCTTTGGTCGGTCCGATGCAACACGCGCGGACATCGAAGCCGCGGCGAAATCGGCGGCGGCGCATGATTTTATCATGGAATTGGCGAATGGGTATGACACGCCGGTTGGTGCGATGGGTAATCGGTTGTCGGGCGGCCAGCGCCAGCGTATTTCAATTGCCCGCGCGATGCTAAAAGATGCGCCGATTCTATTGCTGGACGAGGCCACAGCGGCGCTTGATGCGCGTTCGGAAAAGCAGGTTCAAGATGCATTATCGCGCTTGCAAAAGGGCCGGACAACGCTGGTCGTGGCGCACCGCCTAGCGACAATCCGTGACGCTGATCATATTCTGGTGATGGAAAATGGCCGGATTAGTGAGGCTGGAGACCATGATACGCTCATTGCCAATGACGGGCTCTATGCGCGCCTCTGCCAATTACAATTTCTGGGTGATGAACAGCCGTAATGTCAGCTGTTAAATGAGTGTGGGCGGTTAAAAACACCCATGCTCGAAGGCCAGCTACTCGCGTCTGAGAATGGTATCGGTGAGGCGGATGGCCCACCCTTTTGCTTGGAAATTGCGTTTGACCTCTTCAGGGTCATAGACGTTATCCACCCAATCAAAAAAGGCCATGCCCTGATCTTCATAAGGGAAATAGGCGGCAAAGAATGCGTCCAATAGGCCGGTTTTGGCCTGTTTGACATGACCATATTTCCACGCCAATTGCTGGGCGGCTTCGCGGGCTGGCTTTTTCTCGACAATCAGAACATATAAGGCCGACATGAGCCCGGCTCTATCGGCGCCTGATTTGCAATGCATCAAGGCCGGTAATTGGGCTTCTTCAAACAGAGCTTTGGTGGCATGAAGCATGGCTTTATCTGGTGCGGCGCGTGATCTAGCGGTGAAATCCAACAGGGTAATGCCTGCTGTCTCACAGGCTTCTGCCTCTAATTGCCAGCCACCATCACTGCGCGGACCCCGCAGATTGATGATCGTTTTGATGCCGTCACGACCAGCCTCAAGAACCCGTCCCGGGCTTGGCTGATTGCTTCGCCACATGCCCGGCGCAATCTCGTGCTTGTTATGCCAGTAATAGCGCAAAAAGCCGTGATCTTTGAAAATGAGCTCTAGCCAGTCCTTGGCCCCGCGCCGTTGACCTTTAGGGGCGCGGAAACTCATGCGCCAGCGACCATCATGCCATCAACCCGCAATGACGGCGCGGCAGTGCTTTTACGCATATCAATATCATCAGCAGGGGTGATCGCCATAAACATATCCTTAAGATTGCTGGCAATAGTGGCCTCGGCAACCGGATGGACGATCTCGCCATTGCTGATCCAGAAACCGGCGGCACCACGGCTGTAATCACCAGTGATCATATCAACCGAGCTTCCCATCATTTCGGTGACAAGAAAGCCCTCTTCAATATCGGCAATCATCTCGGCGATTGGGATGGTGCCGTTTTCCAGATAGAAATTACTGGTGCTTGGCGATGGCGCACTGCCCATGCCGCGGCTTGCATTGCCAGTTGAGCTTAGCCCAAGTTTGGTCGCCGAGGCGATGTCGAGGAACCAGCCTTGCAAGACCCCATCCTTGACCATTTCGCGGCGAGATACTGCAAGGCCTTCGCCATCAAACAAACGTGATCCCATACCGCGAGGGCGCAGTGGATCATCGACAAAGGTAAGACCGGCGGCGGCAATCTGCTCGCCCATCTTATCTTTAAGAAAACTGGTGCCACGGGCAATCGCCGCGCCATTAATCGCACCGGCAAGGGTGCCGACAAGAGAGGCGGAAACGCGCTTGTCATAAATAACCGGATAGGCACCTGTCGGCGGCTTTTTCGCACCAAGACGGGCTAGCGTGCGCTGTGCCGCGCTATTGCCGATGTCTTCTGGCTTGTCCATGTCTTCGGCAAACACCGCAGAGCTATAATCATAGTCACGTTCCATAACGCCGTCTTGCTCGGCAATCACAACGGCAGAAACGCCATGTGACGACCGCTTGTAATCGGCGGCAAAGCCATTGCTGGTCGCGATCAAAATATTCACCACCCCATGGCTGGCGGAGCCACCCTCGGTATTGGTGATGCCGTCATGTGATAGGGCGGCGGCCTCGGCGGTGCGGGCATGCTCGGTCAATTCACTAACACTCGGCACGGTGTCATCATAGATTTCCAGATTGGGGATCGTGGTCGCAATTTCGCTGGCCTCGGCCAAACGTGCGTATGGATCCTCTGGGGCAATGCGCGCCATAGCAACGGCGCGTGCGGCCAATTCTTTGATATTGTCGCTATCAAGCTGGCTGGTGGAAATAGAGGCACTGCGCTGGCCAACAAAGACTCGCAATCCGGCGTCATAATCTTCTGATCGTTCGCTGGACTCTACTTTGCCGTGGCGCAGGCTAACAGATGTGCCCTCGCCGCGTGCTAGAATGGCATCAGCCCCATCAGCGCCAGCCGATTTGGCCGCATCGAGGAGTTCGGAAATAAGGGATTGTTCATTGCTTTTCATCATCTTCTTGAAATAGCCCGCACTGGTGTGAATTTCAACACCTGCCTATCTGTTAATATAACCAATTCTCATAATCTGACGTTGCCGCCAACAAAGCGCGGACATATCCTTGAAAGGCGGGGGCCTTGCGGTTATAACCCACGCATGGCTTATAAGATTTTCATCGATGGTGGGGCTGGCACGACTGGCCTTCAGGTTTTAGACCGGCTAGCGGCGCATCCTAATGTCGAGGCGGTGCGTCTTAGTGACGATTTGCGCAAGGATGATGCGGCGCGGCGTGACATGATGGCGGCGTCTGATCTGGCTATTTTGTGTTTGCCAGATGACGCGGCGATTGTTGCGGCAGAAATGGCCGACGCGGTTGGCACGCGGGTAATTGATGCGTCGTCGGCGCACCGGACCCATGTTGATTGGTGTTATGGTTTTGCCGAATTGGCGTCTGGCCAGCGTGATAAAATTGCGACGGCCCAGCGGATTACAAATCCTGGCTGTTATCCAACCGGGTTTTTGGCCCTCGTGCGGCCGCTGGTTGATGCTGGTATTATTGCCCCTGAGGCAAGCCTAACCACGCCGGCGATTTCTGGGTATAGCGGCGGCGGTAACGCGATGATCAACCGTCATGAAGCCGGTGAATTGCCTGCGCATGGCAGTTATGGCGTGTCTCTGACGCATAAACATTTGCCGGAAATGGCGCATTATTCTGGATTGACCACACCGCCGATTTTCATGCCAGCGGTTGGTAACTTCTATGCTGGTATGCTGGTTCATCTGCCGCTTCATCGCGCCCAGTTGGAAAAATCAGCAAGCGCGAATGATCTCTATGATATTCTGGCGGCGCATTATGCGGGGGCATCTTTGGTCCAGATGGGCGCGGATGCGGCGAATGATGCGAGCGCTCTGGCGGGGACTGGATTGCTCGCGGCGGATGCGCTGGCTGGTCAAAACAATATGGAATTATTCGTTTTCGATAATCCCGCATCAGGCCAGTTCTGGTTAACCGCGCGTCTGGATAACCTTGGTAAAGGCGCGTCTGGTGCGGCGGTACAGAATATGAACCTTGCCCTTGGGCTTGGTGAAACTGACGGTCTTGGCTAGGCCGCTCGATGACACGCTTTGATCACGATCGCTATTTGCCCATCCAAAGTGAACTTGATCGTGCATTCGACTATCCCTACGAGGCCCCAAGCGGCGCATTTGTGTTTACCAATGGCGGGCTAGCACCGCTTGAAGACGCGTCTATTTTATCGGGACGCACAGCGGTTTTGTCGGTGGGGTCAAACCGTGCGCCGGTGCAATTGCGCCGCAAATTCGGTGATGCGGCGGTCATTCCCATGACACCGGCAATACTGCATGATTGCGATATTGTCCATGCCGCCATGCTTGGCTATTACGGCGCGGTTCCCGCGACTGCCTTTGCGTCAAAGGGATGTGATGTCTCGTTGAACGTGGCGTGGCTGGATGATCAACAGCTTGTCCATATGCACCGCACCGAGGCGCTAGGTGTGGCCTATGATTATGTGGAATTGAATGCGGGGAGTGTCAGCCATTTGCCGGTTTCGGAGGCTGGCGGTGATATCGTTCCGGCAACGCAAATAATATACGGCTATAATGCCCGCAGTGGGGTTTTGGATCTGGGCGCTGGCAAACCGGCTGGCCTAGCAACCATTCCGGCCACTAACCGCACTAACAAAAGCCTGTCACAGCATGAAGCGGCGACACTTGTGCGCCAATTAACCGGCCATGATGATGACCGGCCTATGGATGTGTTTATTGCCGACATGCAGGGCGATCGCGCGGCGCGGGATGCAATCATCGCGACCTTGGCCAATCATGCGTTGTTTGATGATAACCCACCATGGCGAATTGTGCCGGTATCGCTGGATGATGTTGAGGCGTTTTTATAGGTGCGGTTAACCTGCTTTGAGGATCTGGTCGATAATCAAGCCAAGGGTTAACAGCAAGCCAGCATTGCGGTTGGATTTGAACAATAGGGCGGCACCGGCTGGATCATCGGCGCGTAATTTTGTGATCTGCCACGTCAAATGCACCGCCATCCCGCCAAGGCCGAGGATCCAATACCCAACGCCGCTATGCAAATATATTCCCGCACCGATTAATGCCACCGCGATAATAAAGGCAATGGCCGTACCCATAATCAAATTCTGGCCGAGGCCCAGTGCCGAAGATTTCACCCCGACAATTGCGTCATCGGCTAGATCCTGAACCGCGTATATGGTGTCATAGCCAAACACCCACGCCACAGTGCCAGCGTAAATCATCCAGATTTCAACAGTCGGCCAATCACCATAGACTGCCGCCCATCCAAGTGGCACGCCCCAGCTAAAGGTGAGGCCCAGCACAAATTGTGGCCAATAGGTAACGCGTTTGGCAAGCGGGTAGATGATGATCAAGGGCAATGAGGCAATGCCGACTAGCCAAGCGCCATAGGGTAATTGCAACAGGACATACAAACCGATCACGCATAATAGTGCGAGGAATATCAATGCTTGGAATAGTGACACGGTTCCGGCGGCAAGCGGGCGGATGCTGGTCCGTGCGACCTTAAGATCAATACGGCGATCCCACATATCATTCACCACACAGCCACCGCCGCGCATAACCACGGCGCCTAGCATGAATAGCAACATCAGGCGACCCATCTCGGCTGGGTTCGGGGCGGCTAGCGGGATAATCCACCAAGCCGGCAATAATAATAGCCACCATCCAATCGGCCGATCGAATCTGGCGAGATAGACATAGGAATGCAATGGCCGCGGTAGATGGTGCCACCAGCCATTAAGGCGGATGTCACTTTGGCCATGCATCGGGCTTGGCGCGTTAGGGTCATGTTGATCGCGGTTAACCATGCTCACTCATACCCCGAGTGATTGCCGCGCGACAAGGTGATTTGACGAGGGTTGTGTGGGGCGTAAAATTTCGGCTGATCTGGGGTTAAACGGTGATTGAAAATCAAATGGTGGCGGATTAGAACAGGGAGATGAGCAAAAGCCCCGAAAAAGCACGCCTCTATGTAGAGGACGATCTTGCCCACGGCCTATCAATATCGCCGAGCAAAGATCAGATGCATTATTTGATGACGGTCATGCGGGGCGAGGCCGGTGATCATGTCTTGCTATTTAACGGACGTGATGGTGAATGGCGGGCGGCGATCAATCCGACTGGCAAGAAAACATGCGTCCTTGCGGTTGAGGCGATAACCCGTCCACAAAGTGCTAGCCCTGATGCATGGCTGTTATTTGCGCCGGTGAAAAAGGCGCGGTTGGATTTTATCGCGCAAAAGGCATCGGAGATGGGGGCAAGCCGGATTTGGCCAGTGCAGACCGACTATTGCCAAGTCTCGCGGGTGAATGACAATCGGCTGGCGGCGAATGCGATCGAGGCGGCCGAGCAAACCGAGCGTCTCGATATTGCCCACATCATGGATTTCACCCCCTTGTCGATGGCCCTAGATGCGCTAGACGCCGAAGATGATGGCCGTTTGTTAATCTGGTGCGACGAGGATAGCGCCGGTATGCCAGCGCTAAATGCGATTGACGCGATGAAGGCGCATCCAAAGCCACAAAAGGTTGCAATTTTGATTGGTCCAGAAGGCGGTTTTTCAGAAACCGAACGATTGCGCCTTTCAGCACTTCAAAATTGTTTGAAAGTTTCTCTGGGACCGCGCATATTGCGTGCAGACACTGCGGTCATTGCAGCCCTTGCCTGTTATCAATCTGTTTGGGGCGACTGGCCGTCCTAATATTTTTCTAATGTCTCAACTGCTCTTTAATCCGGCTCATGGCCGCTCGACAGGTATGTGGAATGACACAAGACATGGCTTCTAGCCTCACTAAACAACAGATGATCGACTGGGTTGCCTCTGGTGAGAGCGCCGCCGCCGATTGGAAGATTGGTACTGAGCACGAGAAATTCCTGTTTCATCGCGCAGATAACACGCCCGTGGCCTATGATGGCCCAAACGGCATTGGTGTCTTGCTGACCAATCTTCTCGCCGAAATTGGGCCAGACGCCAATCCGATTACCGAGCAAGGCAAGATCATTGGCCTAACCGATGGTGCCGGTGGATCGGTTACGCTGGAGCCGGGTGGACAGCTGGAATTATCTGGTGCACCGCTGGCTAATCTGCATGAAACCTGTGCCGAGACCGGTCGCCACCTTGCCCATATGCGCACCGTTGCAGGGGCGTTGGATATCGGCATGCTGGGTATTGGCTATCATCCGACAGCGCGGCGTGAAGATATCTCGTTCATGCCCAAAGGCCGCTATAAAATCATGAGCGCACACATGCCAAAGGTCGGAACACTCGGCCTTGATATGATGCTTCGTTCCTGTACGGTTCAGGTTAATCTGGATTATAGCAGTGAGGCGGATATGCGCCGCAAATTCCGCACCTCATTGGCATTACAGCCAGTGGCCACAGCGTTGTTCGCCAATTCACCATTTAAAGATGGTGCGCTCTCGGGGCTGGTATCTACACGGGCGCAGGCATGGACCGATACGGATAATGCGCGGTGCGGGGTTCCGGCCTGTGTGTTTGATCCTGCATTCGGCTATGAACAATGGATTGATTATATCTTGAATGTGCCGATGTATTTCCTGTATCGCGGCGGTGAATATCTGGATGTTGCGGGCCTGTCTTTTGCTGATTTCATGCGTGGAGAGTTACCCGGCTTTGAGGGTGAAACTCCAACAATGGCCGATTTTGAAGATCACATTACAACCGCTTTTCCGGAGGTGCGGCTCAAGAAATTCCTTGAAATGCGCGGTGCTGATAGCGGCTCTTGGGCGAATATTTGCGCCTTGCCAGCGTTCTGGGTCGGGCTTTTATATGATAACGAATCACTGGAGCAGGCGGCCGCATTAGCGTCTGATATTACCGCCGATGACGTTATGCAGGCCCGCCTAGATGTGTCAAAAGACGGATTGGGTGCAAAGCTTGGCAATCATGATATGTATCGGCTTGCGGCAAGTCTGGTTGATATTGCGGGCGCTGGATTGCGCCGCCGCGGCCTGTTGGGCGAGAGCGGCAATGATGAGAGCCAGTATTTATCGCCGGTGCGTGATGTAATCGAACAACGCCAAACACCAGCCGATATGTTGCGCGCCCGTCTTGAAGGCGAGTGGGGCGGCGATATTACCAAAGTGTTCGCGAGCAATTCCTATTAAGGTGATTTCGTGGTTAAGGTGACACCCCGTGGTTAGATAACCTCGGCGCGCGCTTGGGTCAGCATAACAAAGGGTTCTAATGCCAGTATTATTATTGATCGTTTGTATTAACTTTGTTGGCATTGGGGCTTTAATCCCGATCCTGCCCTATACCGTTATTGAAACCTTGGGTCTGCCCGCCAGTGTGATGACCTTGTTATTGGCGTCATTCGCCTTTGCGATGTTTATTGCGAATCCGATATTGGGACGACTGTCCGATCATTTTGGTCGGCGGCCGGTGCTAATGGTGTCATTGGCGGTCAGTTGTGTGGCGCATTTCTGGTTTGCGATGTCGGATGATATTATCACGATGTTTATCGCGCGGTCGCTGGCCGGTTTTGCCTCTGGCAATACTGGCGTCATTCAGGCAATGATCGCCGACCGCACCTCACCGGAAAAACGTGCCCAATATATGGGTCTGCTGGGGGCGGCGATTGGTGTTGGCTTTGTTGCCGGACCGGCACTCGGTGGCTTTCTTAGTAATATTGGTTCTGGCCCCTTGCATCAGGCGCCGTTCTTGATGGCGTCGGCCTTTGCCCTTGGTGCGCTATTGATGGCGTCGCGTTTGCCGCGCATGGGCAAGACTGGACGTATCGCCCAAACGCCGCGTGAGGGAACAATATTTACCCGCATGGCCTTATTGCTGCGCTCACCGCTCGCGCTGTATGCGCTGGGCACGCTGGCGCTCAATCTATCCTTTGCTCAGGTTGAGGCATCCTTTGTTTTGGTATTGCGCGATAGCCTTGATTTTGGCGCAGTCGAAACGGGCTGGCTATTTACCTATATCGGCGTCTGTATTGTTCTGGTGCAGGCGGTTCTGATCAAGCATGTTGTGGGGCGATTTGGCGAGGTTGGCACCACCTTTATTGGCGCGTCATTCCTCGCAACCGGACAGATCATAACCGTTCTGGCGGTTTTGGGGTTAATGGTCGGCGGCGATTATCCGCTAGCGCAAATGATGGTGGCGACAACCGCTGTCTGTTTCGGCTTTGCCTTTTGCACACCGGCGCTATCCGCCGCGGTTAGCAAGCTTGCGGGGCAATCGGTCATGGGTGGTGCGCTCGGCATGATCCAAGGCTTTGGCTCGCTAGGGCAGGTCATTGGCCTCACCATCGCTGGCCCGCTCTATGATCTGGGCGGATCGCAATATCCGTTCGGATTTGGTGCTTGCATTACCTTGATGCTGGTGGCTTTGGTGCCGTATCTAGCGCGCCCACCAAAAGCATAGATTAAAGGTGGGCTGGCGCTTAGGCGGCCTCGGTACCACCGACAGTAATGCCGCCCATCTTAACGGTTGGCTGGCCCACGCCGACAGGAACGCTCTGGCCCGCTTTTCCGCATGTGCCAACACCATCATCAAGACACATATCATTGGCGATCATGCTGATCCGCGACATCGCGTCCGGACCATTGCCAATGAGGGTCGCGCCTTTCACCGGTGCGCCGATCTTGCCGTTTTCAACCATATAGGCCTCTGATGCCGAAAATACGAATTTGCCAGAGGTGATATCCACCTGTCCGCCACCAAAATTAACCGCGTAAATGCCCTTTTTCATCGAGGCAACGATTTCCTCTGGGTCATCCGTGCCATTTTCCATGAAGGTATTGGTCATGCGTGGCATTGGCGCGTGTTCATAGGATTGACGGCGGCCATTGCCGGTTGCCTCTACACCCATCAAGCGGGCGTTCTGGCGGTCCTGCATATAGCCTTTCAAGATACCGTCCTCAATCAGGACATTACGCTTTGACTGGGTACCCTCATCATCGATGGTGATTGAACCGCGGCGGTCCATCATGGTGCCATCATCAACAACGGTTACGCCTTTGGCCGCAACCTGATCACCAACGCGGCCACTAAAGACCGAGGTTCCCTTGCGGTTGAAATCACCTTCAAGGCCATGACCCACAGCCTCGTGCAACATCACGCCCGGCCATCCCGCGCCAAGCACGATCTCCATCTCACCAGCAGGGGCGGCAACCGAGTCCAAATTCAATGTGGCCAGACGTAGGGCCTCTTTTACCTGTGCCTGCCATACTTCGGGCTTCATCCAATTATCAAACATCACGCGGCCACCGCCGCCAGATGATCCCGATTCCATGCGGCCGTCTTTTTCAATGACCACAGATACATTAAGCCGGACCAGAGGGCGAATATCGGCGGCGCGGTGGCCGTCGGCCCGCATAATCTGGATTGCCTGCCACGAACCGGCGAGGCTGGCACTGACCTGAACAACGCGCGGATCCGCCGCACGGGCATAGGCATCAATTTCTTGTAGCAACAACACCTTGGCATCAAACGGTGTGTTATTAAGCGGGTTGCCGTCTGAATATAGCGGGCGGTTTGCGCCGGCAATCGGCGGCAGTGCCGCGGTACCACCATAACCCTTGGTAACAGCGGCAACACTTGCGGCGGCGCGTTTCAGCGCATCCTCGCTCAATTCGCCAGCATGGGCATAACCATGCGCCTCACCAGCGATAGCGCGCAGGCCAAAACCACTTGATTGATCATAGCTAGCAGCCTTTAGACGGCCATCGTCAAAGGCCAGCATCTCTGAATGCCGCATTTCCAAAAACAACTCGCCATCATCGGCGCCTTCCAGCGCGGCGCGCACAATTTTTAGCGATCCGTCTTGGTCAAGACCGGTACGGTTAAAGAAAATATCGTCAGTTTGGGTCAGGTGATCAATCATGATTTCAATTTTTTCAATATCTTAAGTTGATTTGGAGATGTTTGGCTACCATTGGAGAATGGGCATCATAGGATTAAAATTCAAGGACAAACTAATGCGAAAACTTTGACCTTCCATTGGCTGCGTAGCGGGTTGATTTCGGTGATTGGACGCAGGCGATAGGGCGTCATGCAAAGCGGTAACCAGAATGAAATAAAAAAAATCGCAAATTAATAGCGACAGGCCGCCGCATGGGGCTTTTCACCAGCGTAAAATCAGTCTAAACAGGGGCGTGGTTTGGGTGGAGAAGGTCCGTCTGAACGTTTGTTTGGCTTGCATGCAAGTCAGGTCGATATGGGAGAAGAATCCATGGTATCCATGGCCAAGCTGTTTCTTGGGATAACAGTCTATGCTCGCGGTAGAGTTGCCGCCTTAACTGAGGCATCAAAAATCGCCTATTTTTCAATATTTGCGCTCGTCATGGGCGGCGCTGGAAGTGCTAGTGCGGCTGAACCATTGCCGTGGCAAATGAATTTGCAGCCACCAGCTGGCTCGATTGCTGAAATGGCGACTGATCTGCACAATCTGTTGCTGGTCGTTATTACGCTGATTTCGCTATTTGTGCTTGGCTTGCTAATATATGTCAGCGTGCGTTTCCGCGCGTCGGCCAATCCGAATCCATCATCGACAACGCACCACACTGTTATTGAAGTTCTGTGGACGGTTATTCCGGTGCTGATTTTGATTGGTATCGCGATCCCGTCATTCCGCTTGCTTTATTATTTAGACCGCACCGCTGATACTGAAATGGTGATCAAGGTTACCGGTAACCAGTGGTACTGGAATTACGAATATCCGGATGAGGGCATTGCCTTTGACAGCTATATGGTTGACGAAGAAGATCTTGCCCCGGGCCAGACACGTCTGTTGTCGGTTGATTATCCGATGGTTGTTCCAGCAGAGACACGGATCAAGCTATTGATCACTGGTAATGACGTGATGCATTCATTCTTTGTGCCGTCACTAGCGGTTCAGGTTTATGCCTTTATTGGACGGACCAACGAAGTCTGGATTGACGTTCCGGCAGGTGAAAAGACCTATTATGGTCAGTGTAACCAGATTTGCGGCGTCAACCACGCCTATATGCCAATCGAAGTTCGCGCGTTGCCGCGTGATGAATATGAGGCTTGGCTAGCCGGTGCGCGCGAGGAATTCGCGATGAATACGCCGGTGAAACAGCCTACAACCCTGACT
>CBFHOS010000004.1:0-103664 GCA_965657645.1 Puniceispirillaceae bacterium (SeqCode)
GCATTGGCGCGGCGAATTTCAGCGTGAGCGGGGCATTGGACAGTGATGTTGTGACATTGGCGGCGAGTAGCGCGAATTTTGCATCGGCAAATGTTGGTAGCGGCCAAACCGTTAGTGTCAGCGGCATGTCGATCGCAAGTGCGGCGAATGGCGGCGTCACGGTCTATGGTTATTCCGCACCTAGTGGGACGGTAACGACCAACACCGGTAGCATTACCCAACGTAGCCTATCGATAAGCGGTAGCCAGATCATCGATAAGACCTATGACGGAACGGCCACCGCAAGCATCACCGCCGGAACCGCATCGGGATTGCAAAATGGTGAAACCCTGACGATCACTGGATCAGGAAATTATGCATCGGTGAATGTTGGCTCTGATATCAATGTGCCGGTGACCTATAGTCTGGCCGATGGCACCGGGGCGGCTAGCAATTACAGTTTGGCGGGCGAGACGCTCACCGGCTCGATCAATCCGCGGGTTCTATCGATTTCTGGGTCGAGCGCGGCGGATAAGGTTTATGACGGCAATAATGTGGCAAGCCTATCGGCAGGCACGCTCAGCAATCTGGTTTCAGGCGAGACATTAAGCGTTGCTGTGACCGGTGCGTTCGCCTCGGCAAATGCTGCGGTCGGAATTAATGTTCCGGTCAATTATAGTTTGCGTGATGGCAGTGGTCTTGCCGCCAACTATTCATTGGCAGATGAAACTTTGACCGCGACAATCACGCCAAAGGCATTGTCGATCAGCGGCAGTAGCGCCGCCAACAAAATCTATGATGGTACAAACAGCGCCGTGGTTACCGCTGGCACGCTGGGTAGCCTTGTTGGCAGTGAGACAGTGAGCGTTGCCGCCAGCGGTACCTATGCGTCGGTGAATGTGGGCAGCGGCATCAATGTCACGGCGAGTTATAGCCTTAGCGATGGCAGTGGACTTGCATCTAACTACACGCTGGCGAATGAAACGCTGACCAGTGATATTACCGCCCGCGCGTTAACGATCTCTGGTAGTAGCGCCGCCAACAAAACCTATGACGGCACCAATAGCGCAACGATCACCACAGGAACGCTGGCCAATCTGGTTAGCGGTGAGACGTTGAGTGTGGCTGGCAGTGGCAGTTTTGCCTCGGTGAATGTTGGTAGTGGGATCAATGTATCAACCAGCTATAGCCTTAGTGATGGCACGGGCACGGCGTCCAACTATACGCTGGCTGGCGAAACCCTTAGTGCCGATATTACCGCCCGGGCCCTCACCATCTCCAGCAGCGCGGTCACCAGCAAAAGCTATGACGGTACCAATAGCGCTTCAATCACGGCTGGGACGCTCGCTAATCTGGTTAGCGGCGAGACGTTGAATGTCACGGCTAGTGGCAGTTTTGCTTCGGTTAATGTCGGTAATGGTATCAATGTGCCGGCTAGCTATAGCCTTAGTGATGGCAGTGGCGCGGCGTCCAACTATACGCTCGCGGGCGAGACATTGACCGGTAACATCACGGCACGGGCGCTCACCATTTCTGGTAGCGCAGTCGCCAGCAAAGCCTATGACGGCACCAATAGCGCAACGATCACTGCGGGAACGCTGGCTAATCTGGTTAGCGGCGAGACATTGAGTGTGACTGGCAGTGGTAGTTTTGCCTCGGTTGATGCAGGCAACGCGATCAATGTATCAACCAGCTATAGCCTGAGCGATGGAAGCGGCGCGGCATCGAACTATTCACTCGCGAGTGAGACGCTTAGCGGCAACATTACACAAAAGACGCTTGCGGTTACCGGCTCTACCGCCAGTGATAAAGTCTATGATGCCAGCACCAGCGCGAGTGTGAGCGCTGGCACATTGGTTGGTATGGTTGGCAGTGAAACATTGAGTTTAACCGCGAGTGGTACCTTTGCCGATGCCAATGTTGCGAATAGCAAATATGTGACGATTGCCTATAGCCTTGCCGATGGTACCGGCCTTGCGGCTAACTATTCTCTTGCTGATGGCGGGGCGAGCGCGTCGATCACCAAAAAGGCGCTTGGCGTTTCCGGTGCGGCGGTTTCGGATAAAACATTCGATGGTAGCACTAGCGCCACAGTTAGCGCTGGCACCGTTACCGGAGTTGTCGGCAGTGAAACCTTGTCGATTACCAGTAGCGCGAATTTCGCCGATGCCAATGCTGGCGTTAATAAGAACGCAACCATCACCTATAGCCTTGCTGATGGCACTGGCCTTGCGAATAATTACAGCCTGAGCGATCAGGTGGTGAATGCAACAATTGCCCAGCGTGCGCTATCAATTTCAGCGCCAACCATCAGTGACAAAACTTATGATGGTGGGACTGGCGCAAGCGTAACCGCGGGCACCCTGTCTAATCTGGTCGGTAGTGATACGCTATCGGTTTCGGCAAGCGGTAGCTTTGCATCAAAGAATGTTGGTGTCGGAGCGAGCGTTAGCGTGACCTATAGCCTTGCCGATGGAGATGGTCTGGCGGCGAATTATAGCCTTGCCGCCGGTAGCGGAACCGCCACGATTAGCCAGAAAAATCTAACCATGACTGGCACAACCATAGCCAGCCGCGCCTATGATGGATCGACCAGTGCGACCATTAGCTCGCTGGGCACTCTTAACGGCGTTGTTAGCGGTGATACAGTGAACGTGAATAGCGGTGCGGCGAGTGCGGTATTTGCTGACAAGAATGCGGGTAATGCCAAAACAGTAACGCTGTCTGGATTGACCATTAGCGGCAGTGACGCTGGAAACTATAGCCTGATAAACCCAACCGCGACGGGCACGATCTCGAAAAAGGCGCTGACGATAACCAGCCCTACCGCCTCAAGTCGCGATTTTGACGGCACCAGAAATGCAGAAGTGTCGATCGGTATTCTCTCTGGCTTCATCAATACTGAAACCGTTACCGCCACCGCGACAGGCTTGTTCAATGACGCTCTGGCGGGCGTTGGTAAATTGGTCACGGTTACCTATGATTTGTTTGATGGGACCAATGGCGGCCTTGGTGCGAACTATAGTCTGTTGCGCCAAACCACCGTCGCCGATATCACTGGCACTGATGTGAAACCTGATCAGAAGATCGCAAAAGTGATGCTGGAAACACTGGCTAAGGCGCAAGAACAGATTTCAGATATGGGCAATAAATTCATCGAAATGACCATTGCGCAAGAGCCGAAAGACGAGAGTGAGAGCTTTGTTGAATCGATGGGTGAATGGCAAATTCTTGGATGTGATAGCGACTCCACAGATGTCGTTTGTGCCGCCAAATAACGACATTGGATATAGACTGGAAAACAGTGATGCGTAAATTTTTCACCATTTTGACAATTGCTCTGGGGCTTATGCTGGCAAGTGGCCAAATGCCGGCAACGGCCCAAGATAGCAATGCGGATGGCACCGCCACAGAAATGTTCAATGAAATGTCCACAGAAATGTTCAAAGAGGTGTTCAAGGATTGGGTAATGCGCTGTGTAGAGCGTGATGGCTTGCCGCCTTGCGACATGGTGCAATCGGTATTCACCGCCGATAGCCAAGAACGCCTATTGCAAATGTCGGTCGCGCATCTTGGCCGCAATGACGAGGTTGGCATCCAGATTTGGGTGCCGACTGGGGTGATGGTGTCTGGCGGGGTGCTGTTTGAAATTGATGGTGAGGACCGTGTGCTGGACGCTTTGCAATACACACGCTGTGAGGCTGATGGCTGTCTGGTTGAGGCGATTGTCCCAGCGGCAAATCTACAGCCATTGCGGGCGGGGCGCAAAGGCGCCTTTGCGGTATTAGCGAGCACCGGCCAACCACGGGTCATCGCGGTCTCGCTAGCCGGATTTTCAGCCGCGCTAAAAACCGTATCAGAGCGAAACAAGCAATGGTTTTCAAATCTAAATTAGGGCATTATTCAGCTGTATCTAATGTGATGTTTCAATCGGTGATCAAAGTTTAATGAGCGTTTTCAGATTATCGTCGGGACTTATGACGCTGATGCTCGGCATGACGCTGACGGCGGGGCCGCTTCACGCGCAAAAGCTCAACCCCTTACTCATCGATAAAGATCTGCGCGAGGCGACAAAGCCGGTTACGAAGCCATCATCTGTGCCAAATTTAATCTTGCCAAAAGCAGGACAGATGCCAGAAAATGCCGCCGCAACCAAATTTGAATTTGACGATATAACAATCGAAGGTGCCCGGGCGATACCGGAGGCTGATCTTCTCAAATTCTGGCCCTTTGCCCCGGGTGAGACCAGTTCGGTTGCCGATGTGTTCGCCTTTGCCGAGGACATCACGGCGCTTTATCGCAATGCGGGTTATGCCCTTTCATTTGCAATCATCCCGGCTCAGGCCATCGATAGTGGGCGCTTTACCATCCAGATTATCGAAGGACGGCTCGAGGGGCTTAGCATCGTTGGCAACCGTGTTTCCGACCTTGTGCGCGGCCGTATTCTTGACGGATTTTCGGTGATAGACCCAAGCCAGCCAACAAAAATTGCAGAGTTAGAACGGTTTCTATTGTTGGTCAATGATCTACCCGGCATCACCGCGCGTGGCACGATTTCCCCGGGTGAGACAGCCGAAACCTCGCTATTGACGTTGGACGTCACCCAGACGCGTTTTGATGGTGGTGTCAGCTATAATAATTTCCTATCAGAGAGTCTGGGGCGTGAGGCGACGATTATCGATCTAAAGGCGTTCAATCAATGGACGGGTCGTGACGCGCTCCATATTTCGCTTAAATCTGCACCCGACATTGCGGTTTACCGCTCTAGCTCGGTCAATTATGAAACCTATATTGGCAGTGATGGTTTATTGTTTGAAGCAGCGGCCAGCGAGTCTATCACCCGCCCGAAAAAGGGTGATCTGGTAGCACTTGATTTCAGTTCGGTTGCCTATAGCCAGAGTATAGGGATACGCATGCCATGGAAGCGGTCACGCAATAGCAATGTGAATATCGGGGCGGCACTATCGGGTAGTCATACTGTGTCCAAGAATGGCGATTCTGTGACCAGTGAGGATAAAATTCGGATCGCCTCTATCTATGCCGAATATGATGTTAGCCATAGCCGCGGCGCCACCACAAATATGCGCTTGCAGGTTAATCGGGGCATGAAAGCCCTCGGCGCACGGGGCGATAGCCGCGCCAATGCGCGGCCTAATTTTGTCACCTATGAATTGTCCGGCGCCCACCAAAACCCACTTTTCACCAATGATAGCGGTAGTCTTATTGGCGCATTGACGTTCCGTGGCCAGTCTATCGGCTCGGCTAATCCGTTACTGGCAAATGCCGAATGTAGCTTTGGCGGTCAGCAATTTGGTGTTGGTTTTGATGCGGGTGCCCTTAGCGGTGAGAATTGTCTGTTGGGTAGTGCGCGGATTACATGGCAGCAGAACGTCCGTGATCAGGCCGCAGCGTTTGTTGGTCAGGCACAATATTATCTGCGTTATGATAGTGGTCAGTTACGCCAAGAAGGACCACTGGCGGCAGGTGAAAAACGCTCGGTAAAAGCGTCATCGCTGGGCCTTGGGGTGCAGTTAGTGATGCGCAATGGCGTGGCGTTTTTCCTTGAAAGTAGCAAGCAGGTCACACGTTCCGATGACACCAAAAAACGGGACAAATCCCGCACCCATGCCTCGGTGCATTTCGGGTTCTAGCTAGAGACTGCTCGTTAAATGCCCGCCATCAACGGGGATGATCGCACCGGTCATAAAGCTCGCGCGCTCTGAGGCTAGTAACAGCAATATACCATCAAGCTCAGCCATCGCGCCGGTCCGTTGCATGGGGATGCGGGCAATCAATTTTTCGCCTGCCGCGCTGTTTAGAAATGCACGGTTCATATCAGTTTCAAAATAGCCCGGTGCAATCGCATTCACACGGATGTTGTGGCGCGCCAATTCTTGCGCCTGTGTTTTGGTCATCGCAATGACCGCCGCCTTGCTCATGCCATAGGCCGCCGCCCCGCCAAGCTGGGCAATGCCGGCGATAGACGCAATGTTTATGATACTGCCGCTTTGGTTTTTGGCGATCATCGCACGGGCCGAACTCTGTGCGACATTCCAAACCGCCATCTGGTTAATTTCAACCGTCTTAGCCGTGTCCTCGGCGCGTGCATTAATAAAACCCTGCGGCGCGGCAATGCCAGCGTTGTTGACCACTATTGAAGGTGTGCCATAGGCCGCCTCTATGCTCGCAATAGCATCATCAATCGCGGCGCTGTCGCTAACATCTAGAGCCAACGGGTAGGCAATGCCGCCAGATGTTTCGATATCACTGTTAATGTGGGTGGCAATGCGCTGGAGCCTATCTTCGCGCCGCGCCGCCATGATTGTAACGCATCCAGCCGCGGCCAAGGTCTTGGCAAAATGCGCCCCAAGACCGGATGACGCGCCGGTGACCAATGCCACCCTTCCTTCTAGGCCGAAATATTCGCTCATGCGTGCCTCCCCTAAAATACTATGCGTGGTGCTATGCGTGGTTATTCGGTGGGAAGACTGCGCTCAATTAGGGCGCTTATATAGCTCGCGCCTTGAACCAGAATCTCGTCATTGAAATCATAATCCGTCGAATGCAAAGGCCGCCCATTGCCGCCGTCTACACCATTGCCGATCAGCATAAAACAGCCGGGAACAGCGCGGGCCATATGCGCAAAATCCTCGGAAAACAACTTGGGATCACAGTCACCATTCACAGCATCAGCACCGGCGATCTCGATCGCGGCTGCGCTAGCCATCGCCGCGGCCTTTGGGTCATTCGGCAATGCCGGAAAAATAGTGTCATAGGTGACGGTAATCTCAATGTCGTGCGCCATCGCAATGCCTGCCGCAATACGGCGCATATTGGTCTCAATGGCCTGATTGGTTGCGGGGGTTAAGGCCCGTGCATCACCACGCAGAATGGCCTTGCCCGGCAACACATTGCGTTTGCCATCGGTGATGAATTCGGTCACAGACACAACGCCGTTTTGGGCCGGATCTAATTTGCGCGACACGATAGATTGGAGCGCGGTGACAAGCTCGCTTCCAACCATGATCGCATCGACGCCCATATGAGGCAGGGCGGCATGACCACCTTTGGCATTGATCGTGATTTCAAACAGGCTTTCGCTAGCGGTCATAGCACCGGCTCTGGTGGCGAAATGTCCAGCTGGCATGCCCGGCATATTGTGCATCGCATAGATGGCATCGGCGCTAAAGCGATCAAACAAACCATCGGCGATCATTGCCGGAGCGCCTTCGCCATGTTCTTCATTTGGCTGGAAGATGAATATCACCCGTCCGTTGAAATTCCCTGCGCTAGCCAGATATTTAGCCGCGCCGAGCAGCATCGTGGTGTGGCCGTCATGCCCGCATGCATGCATCACCCCATCATTTGTCGAGCGATAGGGCGGTGTGCCAGTCTCGCTTAGGGGGAGGGCGTCCATATCGGCGCGAAGGGCAATGCTAGCGGTGTTGTTCTTGGCTGGATCGCCGCGTTCTAAAACACCAACAACACCGGTCTTGCCAATATTCTCATGCACCTCAATGCCGAAAGAGTGTAGCAATTCGGCAACACGCGCGGCGGTTCTATGCTCTTCAAAGCCCAGTTCTGGATGGGCGTGTAGATCACGCCGCCAATTGATCATTTCCGCTTTGAAATCATCGATAGCTTTGGCGATTTTGTGGCTGGTGTCTTTTGGCATGCTCATGTGATGCTCCTAATTCTGTGCCGATTGATCATTGATGATCATGTCGGCGGCCTTTTCGGCAATCATAATCGTTGGCGCATTGGTATTGCCCGACACCAATTCGGGCATGATCGAGGCGTCAACAACGCGAAGATTGCGCACCCCGTAAAGGCGTAATCTAGCATCGACAACATCGCCATTATTCGGCGATGGCCCCATGCGGCAGGTGGATACCGGATGATAGAGGGTAACGCCCGTCTCGCGGGCATAGGCGAGCAACTCATCATCACTGGCAAGGTCGGTGCCGGGCCGCATTTCACTCACCACCAACGGTGCCATAGCCTCGCTCTGCATGATTGTGCGGGCGATTTGCATGCCGGCAACATGCACTCTGGCATCTTCCTCGGTGGCTAGATAATTGGGCTGGATGGCGGGGGCGGCAAATGGATCGGCCGATTTAATATGAACATAGCCGCGGCTTTCGGGGCGCAACTGACAGGGGCCAAATGTCATGCCGGGGAATTTATCAAAGACACGCTTTGCCGGATTGGCAAAGCTGGCATGGGCGATGTGATATTGAATATCCGGCCCAATCAAGCCCTCACGGCTCCGCACAAAACCGGCCAGAATACCGGCTGGCATTGATAAAAGACCGCGGCGGGTCAGGCCAAAGCGGATTATCTCGCCAAGCAGTCCTAGACCGTGCGCACGGTTGTTCAGCGAGATATTCTGGTTAAGCCGCCATGACAGCCGCGAGATATAATGGTCCGAAAAATTCTCGCCAACACCAGTTAGGTTGTGCCGCGTGCTTATGCCAAGAGCGCCAAGGCGGTTTGCATCGCCAATGCCGGAAAGCTCTAGGATTTGGGGTGATTGGATGGCCCCTGCCGATAGAATAACCTCACGGCCGGCATGGATTTGGGCGCTGGTACCGCGGCGGGTAAAGGCAACGCCTATGGCTGTGGTTGGATTATCCTCGGGAAATAAGAGCCCGGTGACATGCGCGCCAGTGATGATCGTTAGGTTTTGCCTATTGCGTGCGGGTTGCAAATAGGCCTTTTTCGCCGAGAACCGGAGGCCGTTTTTCTGCGTCACCTGATAATAGCCAAAGCCTTCTTGATCAGCGCCATTATAGTCGGGATTATGGGGATAGCCGCAGGATTGTGCGGCGCCAATCAGATGATCAAGAGCGGCGTATTTATTGCGGACATTGGCCACGTTTAGTGGGCCGCCGCGGGCTCTGTACTCATCCTCGCCAAATTCACAATTCTCGGCCTTGCGAAAATACGGCAGGACATCTTGATAGCTCCAGCCATTATTGCCGCGTTGGGCCCAACCGTCATAATCGGCGGCCTGACCGCGCACATATAACATGGCATTGATCGCCGATGATCCACCTAAAACCTTGCCACGGGGCATGGCGATCGGACGATTACCGCTGGCGGCATCAGGCTCTGTATCGAACATCCAATTCATTGCCGGATTGACCATTGTTTTGATATAGCCCGCGGGAATATGGATCAGCGGATTGCGGTCTTCGCCACCAGCCTCGAGCAGAGTTACCGTGATGCGTGGATCCTCGCTAAGGCGCGCCGCCAGAACGCATCCAGCAGACCCGCCGCCAATGATCACATAATCGGCCTTTGGATAATTCATCACTTGTTTTCACCCATTCTGGCTCACCTATTATGGTTGCGGCCAATATCGTGCACATAAACCATAGCGAGGTGCAATGCCAACACCGATGATAGGTGACTTTATGCGAGGAAATATTTTACCACTAGGCTGATGCCGGCAATCGCAAGGGCGATGTTGACGAGCCGGCGAAACGCATCGGCGGACAAACGATTGCGGATATTATTGCCGGCAAATAGGCCAATTGCCCCGGGGACAAGAACCCAGATTGCATCCAAGGCAATTGCCGGTGTTGGAAATCCAGCCACAGCCAATCCCGCCCAAATGCTGGTATAACCACACAGCAAATACACCCCAATGACAAAGACGAATTCGTTTTTGGGTAACCGCAGGGACACCATCAATTGCAGGCTAGGGAATGAATAAATGCTGGTTAGGCTACCGGAGACGCCGGATAGCATGCCAGCAGGGATGAGGAATTTGCGGCCGTCAATCTTGGCAAGCTGGCGCATCATCCATAGGTCGCGCGGCAGATTGTCGATAACCACAAGAATAAAAATCATCGCCCCGACGATGGCGGCTAGCATGCCAGAATCAAGCACCGCCAGCAAACGGCTCCCCGGGAATAGCACAATAATTGTGGCAACCATCATCGGCCAATAGGTGAAAAGCGAGCGCCAATGTTGGCGGTTAAGCCAGCATTGCTGGATGTTAGTGAGTAAAACGGGCGCGAGCATTACCGCCACAACTTCGGGTAACGGCATCGCAAATAGCATCATCGGTGTGGCAATCATCGGTAGGCCAAACCCAATGGCCCCTTTGACAAAGGCGCCCAAGCCGATTCCCGCACAAATAACAATGATATCAATTAGCGACCATTCCATTAGTCGTTTTACCGCTTTAATTGTCGTGATAACAAGCCCTCTGAAGCGTGATAAATGTGGCTGGTGACTTTGCTCTGGATTGTGCCTAGTGTCGGATCAAGTGTCGAACTGATGGATAGTCGTAGCTTTGGGCAATCTATACGTGATGGGGGGGCTTAATCGCGGGGCGTGGTGGAGATCGAATGATTGAATTCTTTTACATATGTCTTTTTATGGGTGCGTTTCTGGGTGGCTTCGTTAATGGCCTCGCTGGTTTTGGCACGGCACTTTTCGCGCTTGGTTGGTTTCTCCAGATCATGGAGCCACCGGCGGCGGTTGCGGTGGTTCTTGGCGCCACGGTCGTTGTTGGTATCCAAGGCTTGATAGAAACATGGTCGGCGATCAACTGGCCCCGCTTGCTGCGCTATATCGTGCCGGCTGGTTTTGGCATTCCGCTTGGGTTGATGGCATTGGCGCATGTTAGTGGCCAGCAATTATCGATTTTGGTTGGCTGTCTGTTGGTGGTTTACGGTGGCTATTTTACCTTTAGGCGCAATTTGCCGACAATTCATGGCGAGCTCAAATCGGTAGATGTTGGGCTTGGTTTTATCGGTGGTGCGCTGGGGTCGATGGCCGGCCTGTCTGGCGCTCTGCCATCGATGTGGGGGGCGATGCGGCCATGGTCAAAGCATGAGCAACGCGCCGTTCTCCAGAGCTATAACGTGATCGTGATTGGCGTGTCGATCATCGGCCTAGCCTATAATGGTGCCTATAATGCCGCCGTTCTGGGCAATTTGGCGATGGCTCTACCGATCAGCATTTTGGGTGGTTTTATCGGCATTAGACTATTTCGGCGCCTAAGTGATCAGGGATACCGGCGTTTGGTAATTAGCCTGATGCTGGTTTCTGGCCTTGGCCTACTTGGCCGCGCATTGCTGTTTTAATTGCTCATAGATGGTGAGGAGATATTTACCATGGCGTTGATCTTGCCGGATGGTAAAAAGCGGTGCTTTGGCAATAAGGCCGGTCAGGAATTGCTAGCGCATTATCATGATACTGAATGGGGAATTCCTGTTCGTAATGATGACCGGCTGTTGTTTGAGATGCTCACCATGGAGGGGGCGCAGGCAGGGTTAAATTGGGAAATCATTCTGAAACGGCGCGATGGTTATAAAGCTGCCTTTCATGATTTTGACATTGCCGCGGTCGCCACGATGAGTGACGCGGAGTTAGAGGCATTGCGTAGCTTTGACGGTATCATCAAAAACCGTCTCAAGATTTACAGCACCAGATCGAATGCCGTGGCATTTGCCAAAATCCAATCCGAGTTTGGGAGCTTTTCTGAATATTTGTGGGGATTTGTTGATGGTGTCCAGATCGTCAATCATTACCGCAAAGGCGAAATGATGCCCGCTTCCACCCCGCTGAGTGACGCCATTTCCAAAGATCTGAAAAAACGCGGCTTTCGCTTTGTCGGGACGACCATCATTTATGCTTACATCCAGGGTGTCGGTCTGGTTAACGACCATTTGGCCGATTGCTGGTGTGCTAGTCAGACATCATCTTAAGACACACGCTTTCGCCAGTTCAGGGCTGTTGAATGGTCCTCGCCCGCGATATTTAGTATTAGTTTTGATATTAAACTATGGGGTGAAAAATCATAATAAGCATGGAATCTGGCGGGATTTGCATGATTAACGTTGTTAATACTCTATTAACTTTGCTCACGTTAGCGTTGTAGGCTCATAATGTTGAGGCTGTTGCACAGAAGAATGTAATTAACAACAGTCCCTAACATATCACGCGTGAATATGCCGACGTCGACAAATAAATATCAATTTTAGGGGTTAGAAGTGGATCGTTCGCATGGTTAACGTTGTTATGTCTTGTATTAAAAATTCAATATACCAACAAGCTGCCATGGATATGGTTGCAAGAGGGTGGACGGTATATTGTGGTACCAACGATGTTGATAAAGGCGATGAGCTAGCCGGCGCAGGCATCATCCCGATTGCGCTGGATGTGACCTGTGATAATTCGGTTGCAGACGCCACAAAGAGCATTATGAAACCGGCCGGTGAACTCGATCATATTTTTGTGACCTCACCGGTGAGTTCGTTTGGTGTTTTAGAGGAACATGATAAAGCTAGCGCGCATCATCAATTTGAGGTGAATTTGTTTGGTGCCATGCGGCTGCTAAGTGCTTTTGGCCCGTTTTTGCGAGGCCAGAACGGCGGTGGGTTTACCATTGTTTCGGCCGGTATGTTGCCTGAAACATTGCCAATGGCGGGGTGGCACAATGCCTGTGAGGCGGCGATTGACAGCATCGTTTCAACCGCGGCGGCTGAGTTTAAAAGCTTTAATGTCAATATCGCCCATCTCAAAGCAGGGCTTTTCACTCATGAGACAATCCACGGCGATGCTCTTGATTTTGATGCGAGCGGTCATGCCGCTGCCTATCAGGCGCATGTTAGTGCTTCGACTGCATATCTTAAATCCGTTTCTCAAAAACATCATAGCCAGCAAGATATCTCAAAGTCAGCTATCGATTTGGTGCAATGTTCAATCCTAGCCAAAGATCGTCCCGCCCAGCCAGAATTAAAATGCACCAATCCCCAATCGCGCATGGATTTAAGGCCCCCTTTGTCTAAAGAGAGATCTCTGTTTGGTGCCGTGGAGGCATTAGGCGCCAGACAAGTAATAACACCATGAAAAACAACGACTATATTCACTTTATAGGGCCGCAATTGATCACATTAATGGCCCTTGAATTTGGCATTGACGTTGATGAGCTAAAAAGTGTTGGTGGCTGGAGTGATGAAGATCTGAAGCTAAGTTATAAAGCTGTGGACCTGCGCCAGTTTCTCGCAATTATCAGTTCTATAACCAACAGAATGCCGCCAGAAAGGGGATTGGAAAGATTAATTGGACTTGCCCCGGTTGTTGATCGACAGATCGGATACTTGTCCGCTAGTCTTTGTGAAAATGTTGGATCCATGCTGTCCCATATGGAGAGCTATTTTCGTTTTATTACGTTGCATCGGCCGCAGATAATAAATAGCGACGATGGAGTAACCTTCAAATTGGCTACTTTCGCTGGCACGCCAAATTCTTTGAAGATGAGTGTTTCACGAATGTTATCCTGTCTTTTGGCCATGAGACGTTCGGTGAATGGACCGCTCAATCCTGTTGCGGCAACATTTAATTTTGATATCGACACAGAACCGTTTCTATCAAATTTTCTGGGGATCCAGCCGGCCGCTGGGCCATATAATTCGTTGACATTTTCGCATGCGGATTTGCACCGGCCGTTGTTCAGTTTTGATGCCGAACTATACCAATTGATGTGTAATGAACTGGATCGTCGGCTTGTTGATCTTAATAAGGCCGTCAAAACAACGTCGATTGTGGCTAGTATTATTGAGGGTAGATTTGGGTATGCCGCGCCAGTCTTGGACGAATGTGCGAGTGTGTTAGGACAATCCCCGCGCAGTCTCCAGCGGACCCTAAAGGATGAGAACACCTGTTTTGCAAGCGTGTTGGATGGCGTCCGGCGCGATGGTGTCATAGACTTGCTATCCCAAGGGCAAATGTCCAAATCTCAAATTGCCTTTCACATCGGTTTGCGTGACACGAACTCACTCTACCGGTTGATGCGCAAGTGGGGCATCTAACGCTGAAATGTTGCCGCGGCTATTTGATCGGCTGAAATTGAAATAATATTTTTGACTAGCACCGGCATCAATGTTCTGGTGAGATGTTGGTAGTGTTGTTTCAAAGGATATTGTGATGCCATTAGCGCCCGTGAATGACAAAGTTTCTATTGATGATCTGACTATTGACCCTTATGGATTTTATCGACTGGCGCGGGCTAATCATCCCGTGGTTACTGTTAAATCAGTTGGCAGAACGATGCTAACCAAGGCGGTGGACACTAAATTTGCCAAGGATAATTGGGAAATTTTTAGCTCGGATGATCCTAATACGCCGATGAAACGCGCGTTTCAGGCCCATACTTTGATGCGCAAAGATGGTGCTGATCACATGCGAGAGCGTAATTCGATGACCGCGGCCTTTTCCCAGCGCAATATTCGTGATGTGTGGGTGCCGTTATATGAGACGATTGCGGCCGAATATATTGGTCGATTGCCGCGCGGTGAGACGGTTGAATTATTCTCCGCTCTGGCCGCACCGGTTGCGGCGCGCTGTCTATCCCACCTCATTGGATTGGAACATGCCAGCGATGCTGAATTGTGCCGCTGGTCACAGACGCTGATCGATGGGGCTGGGAATTTTGGCTGGCGTGATGAACCATTTGCCGCGAGTGATACAGCGAATGAAGAGATCAATATAGCGATCCAGAAAACTGTTGATGCGCATGGCACCAATGATGCACCTCATGCCATTGCGGCGATGCTAAATCTGGATGATCCGATGGAATTAGAGGTCATCCGCTCTAACATAAAAATCGTTATTGGCGGCGGTATTAACGAGCCACGGGACGCCTTGTTAACAGCTATTTATGGCATGTTGACCAACCCTGATCAGCGGGCAGATGTTGTCGCAAATCCGGCTCTTTGGACGAATGTATTCGAAGAATCTGTGCGCTGGGTTGCGCCGATTCAGGTGTCGTCACGACGGTTGAATGAGGATGTTGAAATCAATGGCCTCGATATTCCAAAGGGCGATATCGTGATGACCATTCAGGCGTCGGCCAACCATGATGAGGATGTGTATGAGAATGGCCATCTGTTCGATATTCACCGGCCCAAAAAGCCGCATCAGGCATTTGGTAACGGCCCACATTTCTGCCTAGGCACGCATATCGCGCGGCGCACGGTGGCTGATATTCTACTGCCGATGCTATTTGATCGTTTCCCCAATATGGAACTGGACGAGACTGATCCGGTCAAATTCAGGGGCTTTGGTTTCAGGGGTCCGATTAATATGCCGGTTCGGCTGAACTAGTGCCTTTGAACTGGGTGCCTTTGAACTGGGTGCCTTTGAACTGGGTGCCTTTGAATTGGGCGCGCCTGAATGGGGTTTATGGGGCTGGCTAAAAGCTATCTTTGCGCCGCCTGATTTCGGCAAAGACCGCGGCGTCGGTGGCGTCTTTCATGCCAAGATGGGATCTGATAGCTGGATCATCCGCCCGCAGAAACGGGTTTGTCGCCTTTTCCAATTCGATCGTTGTTGGCACTGTTTCCAACCCCCGTCGGCGCATGCCCTCGACATCATTAGCGCGGGTACGCAGGGCGGCATTATCAGGATCAATAGTGACGGCAAAGCGGGCATTGGCGGCGGTGTATTCATGGCTGCAATAAACCACCGTTTCATCACTAAGCGCCAATAGCTTTTCGAGTGATTGCCACATCATCGCGGCATTGCCCTCAAATAAACGCCCACAGCCAAGGGCAAATAACGTGTCACCGGTAAAGACCAGCTTTTCCGAGCGTAGGTGGAAATTGAGCATGTCGAGCGTGTGGCCCGGCGTCGCAATCACATCAATTTGACGTCCGGCAAAATCAAAATGATCACCATCATCAAGCTTGACATCGAAATTACCAAATTTCTCGGCTGATTTTGCCGGGCCGATAATAGTGGCATCGTGACGTGCCTTTAGATCGGCAAGACCGGCGGTATGATCGCCGTGATGGTGGGTAATCCAGATTTGATCAAGGGACCAACCGCGCGCGGTGAGTGCGGCATCGGTTGCCTCACTGTCACCGGCATCAACAACCGCCGTTTGGTCATGATGCGGGCAATGAAGCAAGACCCCGTAATTGTCATCGCCATAAGGAAACTGGTGAATTTCTAGCCGTTCCATATTACCAAATACCCGTATTCTCCATCGACGCCCACGGCTCTGCGGCCGGCAGGGCATCACCTTCCTGAATCAGCTCGATTGAGATGTTGTCGGGCGAGCGAATAAAGGCCATGCGCCCGTCGCGTGGTGGGCGGTTAATGACTACACCCTGATCCATCAATGACTGGCATGTTGCGTAAATATCATCAACGCGATAGGCGAGATGGCCAAAATTGCGGCCTTCATCATATTCCTCTGGATCCCAATTATAGGTTAGCTCCAGCTCGGGCGCGTTGGTCGCATTGGCGGCTTCTACATCCTTGGCCGCGGCGAGAAAGATCAGGGTAAAGCGGCCAGCCTCAAATTCCTTGCGCCGGGTTTCGGTCATTCCCAACTTGTTACAATAGAAATCAAGAGACGCTTCGATGTCTCTAACCCGAACCATAGTGTGAATGTAGCGCATTGGTGGCTCCCGCTGAGTGATGTTATCTGGTTTTTAGAATAGGCAAGGCCGGTGATGGCGTCTAGTGGCGATTACGCCGAGGCTACAGCGTCAATCCTAGTAATGCGGCCGCCTCCAACAGGCTAGGCCGGATGAAATGACGCTCGGATTCTGGTTGTTTGGCGGGGATCAGATCGGGTATCTGGATCACCCGCAAACCCGCCGCCATCGCCGCGGCAACACCGACCTCACTATCTTCAAAGGCAATATAATCATCGAGGTTGGTTTCACTAAGTGGGTGAATACCGCCATTGTCAGCGTTATCGGTTTGCGCCTGTGCCGCGGATAATTTGGCGACGCTGGTTAAATAAATTTCAGGAGCGGGCTTGGCCTTGCTCACCTCATCACCGCCGGTTAACGCAACCAACTTGTCGAAAATACCGACACGGCGCAGAACGCCTCGTGCTTTCTCGCCTCTGGAGGATGTCGCCACCGCCATTGGTATGCCGCGTGCGTGCAATGCCTCGATCAATGCGAGGGCATAGGGTTTCACCGGTACGTCATGTTCGAGCAAGGCGCGATAGCCGCGCACCCATTCATCCTTAAATGCCACCGCATCAAAACCGGCGGGTAGGATCGATTGCAAAATCGCTATGCCATCTACCGCATTAAGTCCGATCATTTGCTGATAAGGACCAAAATCACTGGTCAGGCCATGCCGCTTGGCCACCGCAACATAGCTTTGATAAGACAGGCGCTCGCTATCTAGCAACAATCCGTCCATGTCAAAAATGACTGCCTTAAAAGGAAGTGTCTGCATTTAATTAGCCACCACGCCGCTAAGGATGTTGAGCGCGCTCAATAATAGAAAGCCACCAAAAGCCCGGCGCAAACGTGCGGCGGGCAGGGCATGGGCAATCCGGCTACCAAGGCGGATCGTAAACATGCTGGTTGAAAAAATGATGATCGCGGCTGGCAGACTCACGAACCCCAGAGACAGCGGTGGACGCATATCAACGCCGATACCAGACCAGATAAAGCCGATTGATCCAGGCAGGGCGATCAAAAAACCAAAGGCCGCGGCAGTGCCGACTGCGCGGTGAACGGGCAGGGCAAGCGCCGATAAAATGGGCACGGCAATAGCCCCGCCGCCGATCCCCATTAACGCCGACGCGCCGCCAATGGCCCCGGCAATTCCCGATCCACGAAGACCACGTCCAGCCGGTGAAATTTGATCAGCATTGCCATCCTTACCCGCGTCTTTTGGCTTTGTCTTTTCGCGGGATATAATCATGCTCACGGATACATAAAGGGCGATCATACCGAACAGCAATTGCAAATAGCGCGAGTCGATTGAGCCTGAAGCCGCCCCGCCAATAGCCGCGCCGATCAGAATAAACGGGCCCCAGCTTTTCAAAACATCAAGATCCACCGCACCCTTGGCGTGATGTGATTTGGCGGATGAAATAGAAATAGGAATAATTGTTACAAGCGAGGTAGCAACGGCAAGATGCATGACAATCGATGATGGCATATCAAGATAGGTGAATAACAAATAGAGCACCGGCACAATGACAATGCCGCCGCCCACACCCAGCAAGCCAGCGAGCAAGCCAGCAATTGAACCGGTGAGCAATAGCCCACCAACCAACATTGCCACGATGTCAGGTGAATAGATGCCGGTGAAGATCGTTAAGTCAGCCATGCGAAGTCCTTACAAATACGCACCACAGATGCGCCCGCAAAATGCGCTCTCCAAATGTGCCTCAAGAGGCTGTCCATGAATGCCATGTTCCTAATCGATATCTCGATTAGAGATTTGTTGTATCGCCAATGCGCCGATAAAACCACCCCGCTAAATATCTGGCCTTGCTCCACTGCCCAAAAGCCGGAATAGTGAAACGCGATAAGGGCAGGGTCGGAGTTGGTAATGAAATTTGCGGTTGTTGGTGTTGGTGCTCTTGGCACTTATTTTGGTGGTATGTTGGCAAAGGCGGGCCATGATGTGACGCTGGTGATTCGCAATGACGCTCACCGTAGCGCGATCGAGACCGCCGGGTTGCGGATCGACAATGATACAGGAGCGCATATTATTCATCCCAAAACCTGTGCGCCGGATGCGGTTAGCGAGCCAGCGGATCTGGTGTTTGTCTTTACCAAAACCGGATCCACAGCGGCGGCGCTGGGCGCGGTTCCGGCTTTAATTGGTGATCATACGCGCCTCATCAGTTTGCAAAACGGGCTAGGGAACCAGCATGTTCTGGGCGAATTTGTGCCGCTAAATCGGGTTATTTATGGAACGACCACGACGCCAGCGGATATTGAGGTGGCGGGATCTGTTTCATCGCATGGGCCGCATTTGTCACAATTCTACGCCGCGTATGCGGATGATGAAGCGCCCGACGCAGAAACCATCCGCCTTGTTAACGAACTGGCGGCAAGCCTAAATGCGGCCGAAATGCCGGCTAAGGTAAACCAAGAAGTTGATCGGGTGATCTGGGGAAAAGTTGCCTTTAATACCGCGATGAATAGCATTTGCGCTTTGCTGGGGGCGCCGGCTGGTATTGTTGCTGATGTGCCGGAATTAACCCGATTGGCGCATGCGGTGGCGATGGAGAGCTGTGCGGTGGCGCGGGCCTGCGGCATTGCCATTGATAGCGATGCGGTGTTGCAGACCATTTCAATGTCAATCAATGATCACGCGACACATAAACCATCAATGGTCCGCGATGTAGAGGCCAAGCGGCTCACCGAGATTGACGCGCTAAACGGTGCCGTTATTGGCCTTGGCCAACGCCATAACGTACCAACAATGTTGAACGAAACTATGCTTGCATTAGTAAAAGGCCGCGAGTCACTATATTAGCCGACATCGAGATTGGCCCACGGCAGATAAAGCTTATAGCCACCGTTATTATCGTTAGGAGTTAGACATGGCTGCAACACCGATCCCATTGACCGTTAGTTATCCGGCACCCCCAGCAGGAATGTCGGAGGTGGAATGGCACGCCCGCGTTGATCTGGCGGCGGCCTATAGGCTCACCCATTTATATGGCTGGACGTCGGTTGTGTATAACCACATTACCCTGCGTGTGCCCGGCACAGATAGTTTTCTAATCAACCCATTTGGCCTGACTTATGACGAGATAACCGCGTCTAATCTTGTGCTGATTGATCTAGATGGCAACAAGTTGGATAATAGCGATTGGCCGGTCAATCGGGCTGGCTATCTAATCCACTCTGCCATCCATCGGGCGCGGCCTGATGATTTGCATTGTGTTATGCACACGCATGAACCGATCAGCCAGACAATGTCAGCACTCAATCTTACCGCGGTCCCGCTTGTTCAAGAAGGGTGCCAGCTATTCGAGCGCATTGGCTATCATGAATTTCAGGGAATCGTCCTTGATGAGAGCGAGCAAAAGGATCTTGTCGCGGCTATTGGCGAGACTAACCATACGCTGGTTCTCAAAAATCATGGCCTATTGACGGCAGGGCCAAATGTGGCGTGGGCTTTTGTCCGCCATCAATTATTCATCAGGAATAGCGATGTTCAATTGCGGGCATTGGCATCCGGCCAGGATATTAGCTATATCCCAGAGGATGTTATGCGGCACGCGCGTGAACAATTTGAGGGCGGCGCGGCACAAGGTGGTGCGGCTGTGCGTCATCCAGAGTGGCCTGCTTTTTGGCGCATGCTGGACCGCATTGACCCAAGTTGGAAAACCTGATCTCTCGGTTTTAAATTATCCAGCGGATAATCGGTTTCATATTTTCGGTTAATGCCCCGCATATTGCACTCCAAATTTTGGGAGATGTGTATGCCGATATTCAGCCGGGTGCCAGTATTCAGCCGGGTGCCGATATTCAGCCGGGCACTTCATGATCTGTGCGCTCTTTTTCTGGTTCTGATTATGTCGATTGGCTGTGGTGGTGGGGCGTTCGCCCAGCAGCTTGATGTTAGATCAATCGGGTTTAAGGAAATCTCGCTAAATGGTGTTGATATTGGGGTCTGGTATCCCTCAGACGGGCCGATAAATCGCAAAACGCTTGGCCCGTTTGACGTGTCATATTCCGATAATGGCAAGCCGTTGGCGGGGCCGTTTCCTATCGTTTTATTATCGCATGGCATTGGCGGCCAATATCGTAACCACCATTTGACCGCGGCCCGTCTGGTGAGGGATGGCAATGTTGTCATTGCCCCCACCCATGCGCGCGATATGACCGTCGCCCGCCGCGCTGTTATTACCCGCTTGGAACATCGCCAGCATGATTTAACGGCGGCTCTGGTTGGTGTTGGTAATGATCCGGTGCTGTCCCGCGTTATCAACAAAACCATTGTGAAAGGGGTTGGCTATTCACTGGGGACAGCGACGATAATGATCGCGTCCGGGGCCAGTATTCACACCGATCTGTTAGAACAGCATTGCATCGAAAACGGCGATACTGACGCAGAATTTTGTTCGTATGTTGAACCGCGGTTTTTTGCCTCGCTATGGGATTGGATCACGGGAAATGAGGCCGAAAAAATGCGGAGCTTTGTGCCGTCATCGCCGCTCATCAACAACAATATTTCATTGATAGCGCCAATCGGCCAAGGCATGGATCTTGTCTTGATGAACGCCAATTCGGGGAAAATCCAAATTCTGGCGCTTGGTGATGATGATCAATTATTACCCGAATTTCACGCCAAGGCGCTGTTGAACAAGATTGATATCGATAAGATCAATTACATCGAATATCCGAGCACGCATCATTTTGCCTTTATCGCACCATTTCCTGCATGGGTGACGGAAAAGGAAGATATTCCGGTTGCAAAAGACCCTGTTGGATTTAACCGCGCGGCGTTCCAAGCCAAAATCAACGATGATATCGCGCTATTCCTGCAACCGTAATGCGGCGCCTGTTTTATTATAGGTAACCGATGCGGTCCGGCAATTGGGCGATGATGTCACGGCCAGCATTGGCAAATGCAAAACGTAGATAATCATCCTGACCGGCCCCAAAAAAATTTCCCGGTATCACCAAAATTCCAGACTTGCGCGCCATGTCCTTGGCAAGGTCGAGTGATGCGCGGCCCTTGTAGGGATGCTTTACATAGCCGAAATACGCGCCCGCACTCATCAATTCCCACCCGTCCATTTTATCGATTGTGGCGGTGAAAACGGCTGATCGTGCGGCGATCCGTTCCCGGTTGCTGGCCCGCCATTCGCCAAGGGAGTCAATCGTCTGGATCAATGCAAGTTGCGCCGCACGGGGGGCGCAGATTTGAATATTATCAATGATCTTGGCAATCTGGATCAATAATTCCTGACTAGCCAAAATCGCCCCAAGACGATGCCCCGGCATGCAATAGGATTTTGAAAAACTATAGAGCTGGATCAAATTGTCCCGCCAGTTTTCAGTGGCCAGCAGATTGTGCGGTTTGTCGATATCCAGCGGTAGAAAGTCACGATAAGTCTCGTCAAGGATCAGCCAGATACCACGCTGTTTGCACAGGGCCAGAATGTCGTCCAGAAGGTCGGCAGGATAGATAACGCCACATGGATTATTCGGACTAACCAGCGCAATCGCCCGCGTCTTTGGGCCAATGGCCTCGTCGATATCGGCTAGGGTCGGCAACATGTTGTTGCGCTCGTGACAATCAACATAGCGCATCCCTATGCCAAGCATACCAAGTGCGGATTCATGATTAAAATAACAGGGCCGCGTCATCAAAATGTCATCGCCGTGACCAGCGATTGCCAGCGCCGCGGCGACAAAGGCCTGATTGCACCCAGAGGTAATCTGGATTTCCGTCATATCTATTGTCGCCCCGTAAAGTGCGCCGACATGCGCCGCATACACTGTGCGCAGATCACTATCCCCCTCAACCGGACCATAGCGGGTTGCCGCAAGCGTACCAGAGGCGGTCTCAAGCGCGTTCAAAATATCGGGATGGGCCGCGTATCCGGGCACCGCTTGGCTCATGTCTATGAGATCGCCGTGCCCGCCCTCATAGGATGCGCGCCAATCTTGAACGATGGAAACAGGTGGGGCGGTCAAAGTCTGGATGGCGGGGTTGAACATTTTGGCCTCAAGATAAGTGATGGTCGGCGGCGCTCGCACAGTGCAGGGTGAAGCCTAGCAGAGTTGCGCAGGCTTAAAAAGCGCGGCAGATTGATTTTAATGACTATAGGTTAAGAGGAACGCCGCGATGTTTGCCAAAGACAAGCTATCCTATGATCCGCAACCACTGCCCGATCACATCCGCAAAAGCGATGCCGAGATGATCGTGGCGGCGACTGGTTTTCTGGACATAATGAAGACGCGTCATACCGTGCGTGACTTTGATACCGCGCCCGTTGACCGCAGCGTAATCGAGGCATGCATTAGCGCGGCAGGGCTTGCCCCCAGCGGGGCCAATCATCAGCCATGGCATTTTGCGCTCATTGGCAATCCGGAGATGAAAGCCAAAATCCGTGAAGCCGCAGAAATTGAAGAGCGGAAGTTCTACCAAAGCGACAGTCATGATGAATGGATCAAGGCGCTGGAGCCGATTGGCACCGGACCAGATAAACCGCATCTGGTCGATGCCCCGTGGCTGATTGTGATTTTCCAAGAACGTTATGGAATGTTTGATGATGGCACCCGCTATAAGAATTACTATGTGCCGGAATCAGTTGGTATTGCGGCTGGGTTTTTGATCACTGCCCTGCATATGGCGGGGTTGGTTTGTTTAACCCACACACCGAACCCGATGCAGTTTTTAACCGATATTTGCGAACGTCCGAAATCAAACAAGCCAGTGATGATCCTCGCCGTGGGACATGCCAGAAAAGATGCCCGCATCCCCGCCGTGGCCAAGGTCAAAAAACCGCTGGATGAAATTCTAAGCAGGTTCGAATAGTGGCATTACTGGCGATAGGTGGCGGTTATATCTTGTAGGAAGCTGATAAATAGCTGGGCCTTGCGCGGCAACAGGCGGCGTCCGGGATATAGCAATGAAATATGCGAAGCCTGCATAATCCGATGCTGTTCATAGAGCGGCACTAGGGTGCCGTCGGCGATTTGTCGTTGGGCATAAATCGACGGCACAAAGCCAAGATCGGCGCCATTGATAATCAAATCTCGGACCATCACCGGATCGTTAACATGGGCGGTGCGGGCCAGATCAAGTTCGGTGTAATCAAGGGCGGTGCCACGCTGGCGGGTGCCTATCTTGATCTTGCGGTACCGTGTTTCACAAATTTGAATATGGTTCGCCAATTGACTGGCCGGTGCATCAGGGTCGAGCTGTGCCGCAATCTTGGGCGCGGCCACCCAGATCAATGAGGCCTCAATTAATTTTTGCTGGATCAGGTCTGAATTGGGCTGGGCACCAACGGCGACGGCGATATCAATACGGTCCCGCAACAGATCCTGCTGGGCGCTGGAGGCAATTAATTCAAGCTGGATTTCGGGATGGGCGGTAATGAATTTCGATAGGTGCGGGGCGATAATCTCACGGCTAAAGGCCATTGGCATGGCGATTGATAGCTTGCCGCTAGGCACCCGCCGCAAACCGGCAATTTCGGCGCTGGCAGTATCCACCTGTTCCATGATCTGCAGGGCATGGGCATAGACCTGCTCGCCATCATGCGTTAGCCGTAATTCGCGGGCGGCTCTGGCAAATAGCTTTAGGCCAAGGTCATCTTCTAGCCGGCTGATTGATCGGCTGATGGTGGATTTTGGACGGTTAAGAGCAATGGCGGCTGGGGTGATGCCGCGATGATCCGCAACCGCAATAAATGCCGGCAAATCATCAATATTCCAGTTTAGACTAGCCATTGAACTTCCGTAATCTTCCGCATAATTAGTGTTGCAAAAATGGAACGATGCGTTCCTATATATCCGGTTGCGTTCAGTTTTGGCAATGACTAAGGTGATCAGGTGACCATATCTAACAACGGTAGCTAACAATGGCAGCTAACAATGGCCGCCAGCAATGGCAATTTTGAGATTGGAGCAGATCATGGACAAACGTGACTATGATGATATTCCCGGAACCTATGTTCTGGATGGGCGCAATTACCGGCGGGGCTTTCATTTGAACATGTTTTGCATGTCGCTGAACAAGGCCGAGTGCCGCGAGGAATTTGCCGCTGACGAAGCCGCCTATCTGCAAAAATTCAAGATGACTGACGAACAGCGCCAAGCGGTGCTAGATCGCAATTATCTTGAAATGTTAAAGCTGGGTGCGAATGTCTATTACGCCTTCAAGGTGATTAGCCATGACCGCAAACCCCCACAGGTGATGTATGGACAGATGGCGATGCCGCCGCTGTCTTTTGAAGAATTTCAGGAAATGATGCTGAATGGCGGCCGTTCAATCGATGGTAACCGCAGCGTAAAGGAGCAGGAAAATGGCTAGAATTGTTGCGGGAATGGGGACATCGCATGTTCCTGGCGTCGGTGCGGCGATGGATAATGGCAAAACAGGCGAAGATTACTGGGTGCCTCTGTTCAAGGGTTTTGAACCAATCCGCGAATGGCACAAAAACAATGTGCCGGATGTGAATATTGTGGTCTTTAATGATCATGCGACATCTTATGCGCTGGATAATTATTCGACCTTCACCATGGGTGTTGCCGAAGAATTTAAGCCAGCTGACGAAGGCTGGGGCCCGCGTAAGGTGCCAATGATCCAAGGCCATCCTGAACTCGCATGGCATATTGTCGAAAATTTGATTCTGAATGAATTTGATATGGCGGTGACTGGCGATCTTGATCTTGATCACGGATGTTCGGTGCCTCTCTCGATTGCCTATGATCAGCCCGATGCATGGCCAACGCCTGTTATCCCATTGCTGGTCAATGTGATCCAATATCCCCAGCCGACCGCATTACGCTGTTTCAAGCTAGGTCAGGCTATTCGCAAAGCGGTTGAGAGCTTCCCAGAGGATCTAACCGTTGGCATCTGGGGCACAGGCGGTCTATCGCACCAATTGGGCGGTGAGCGCGCCGGTGTTGTTAACCCGGACTTTGATACCAAATTCCTAGATAATCTGGTTGATGATCCGCTGGCGAACACCCGCCTGTCTCATACTGACTTTATCCGCGAGGCCGGATCTGAGGGTATTGAGATGATCATGTGGAACGTGATGCGTGGGGCGATGAACGAAAAAGTCCGTGAGGTTTATCGTTTTTATCATATTCCTGTATCAGCGACCGCTTATGGGGCTATCATTCTAGAAAATGAATAGCCATAGGATGTGAAGATGAAAACCGTTGCTGTCAAAAATATCACCCGAACCGATGCTGATCTTGCGGCGCGGCTAGGGGATGCGGGGGCCTCGACTGTGCATGAGGCGCAAGGCCGTATTGGTCTGATGAAACCCTATATGCGGCCGATATATCCCGGGGCGCGTATTGGTGGCACGGCGGTCACAATTCTGGCCCAGCCGGGTGATAATTGGATGGTTCATGTGGCCATTGAATTATGCCAGCCGGGTGACATTCTGGTGGTTGCCCTGACGACCGATAATACTGACGGATTTTTCGGTGATCTATTGGCAACTTCGGCTATGGCTAGAGGTGTTAAGGGGCTGGTGATTGACGCGGGCGTTCGTGATGTCGCCGACCTACAGGAAATGAATTTTCCGGTTTGGTCGCGCGCCATATCATCAAAGGGCACGGTGAAAAACACCCTTGGTGCGGTCAATGTGCCGGTCATTTGCGCTGGCCAGCTGGTCTTTCCAGGTGACGTCATTAGCGCCGATGATGATGGTGTTGTGGTTGTCGCGCGGGCACAGGCAGACAAAGTCATGGCCGCGGCACAGACGCGCATTGATGCCGAAGAAGCCAAGCGGCTAAAACTGGCCGATGGTGAACTTGGCCTCGATATCTACAGCATGCGGGAAAAGCTGGCATCTGCTGGTTTTGAATATGTCGAGGATCTGGAAACGCTCGGAGATTTTAACGGCATCGATACGACTGGTAAATAATCGGGTGGCAAATAATCGGGCGGCAAATAATCGGGGACACCGATGAAAGACAAAACGACCGCGTCAGATTATATCGAGCTGTATGAAGTTGGCCCGCGTGACGGGTTGCAAAACGAACAGCAGGAAATCCCGACTACCCAGAAAATAGCATTGATTGACGCTTTATCGGGTGTTGGGTTTCGCCATATCGAGGCCACTAGTTTTGTATCGCCAAAATGGGTGCCGCAACTAGCCGATGCCAAAGCCGTGATGGCGGGGATTACCCGCAATGCAGGTATAAGCTATGCGGCACTAACCCCAAACCAGCGTGGTTTTGATGATGCGCTGGCGGCGGGTATTGGCGAGGTGGCGATCTTTGCCGCCGCGTCAGAGGAATTTAGCGCCAAAAATATCAATGCCAGCATCGCCGAGAGTATGGCCCGCTATGCGCCAGTTGCCCGCGATGCCATGACCAATAATGTGGCTTTGCGTGGTTATGTATCCTGTGCGGTATTTTGCCCTTATGAAGGGCCGGTTGACCCGAAAATGGTGCGCGAGGTCACCGACCAGCTATTCGACATGGGCTGCTATAGCATATCGCTTTGTGACACGATCGGTACTGGCATGCCGGATGATGTTGCGCGGATGCTGGATATTGTGGTGCCGCGCTTTGATGCGGCTAGGCTCGCGGGGCATTACCATGATACCGGTGGGCATGCGATCGCCAATGTGATGCGCTCGCTCGAATATGATTTGCGTATATTTGACGCCGCGGTCGGTGGGCTTGGCGGGTGTCCGTTTGCCCCTGGTGCCAAGGGCAATGTTGCCACCGGCCCCCTAGCACAGGCGCTAGAGAGCGAGGGATGGCGGACAGGTCTAGATCTTGATTGCCTAGCCGAGGCCGAGCAAATCATTGATCATCTTAAACGCTAGTGGTTTCGTTCGACCAGTAATCAGACACAACTAGTATTCGAGTTCAAACAGATCGTAACCGACCGACAAATTGCCGTCATAGGTCTCACGAACACCATGCGCAAAATCATCGCGGGATAGACCCATATCGTCACTTGGCACAAAATGGTTAAGCACCAAATGCCCGACACCGGCGGCGCTGGCGATACGGCCAACATCGTCGCAATAGGTGTGGCTGGCAACCAGATGTTCCTTCAGATTAGGCTTTACCGATTTTAGCCGCTCACATAGCGAGTCGATACCGGCGCGATGCATTGCCTCATGCACCAGAACATCGGCGCCTTTGGCAAAGTCAGCAAGCGCCGGGAAATAACAAGTATCGCCAGAGAAAACCACAGTCTTGTTGGCGCCTTTGAATTTATAGGCATAGGCCTCTTCAATCGGCGGATGGGACACGCGCAGGGCAGTAACCTCGACATTATCGTCAGAGAACACATGACCTTCAGTAATCTCATAGCTATGGATCATTTTGCGAATATCGGCCTGTTTTTCATCTGCCATGCGGGTTTCGATATCAAACGCATTCGCCGCGAAAAACCCATCGAGCAAAGCATTCAAACCGGTTGGGCCATAGACGTCTATGCCGGTAACAGGGCTAGAGGTCCACGCGGTATGGATCAAACCACCAAGTTCCAGATTGTGGTCGGAATGATGATGGGTGATTAGAATCTTGCTGATGTCGTTGAGCTGTAATCCAGCCTCGACAAACTGGCGGGTGACGCCAATACCAGCATCAATCAGATAAGTCTGGCCGCCCATTTGCAGAACCGAAGACGTTGGCCAAGGCGAACCTTTGGCAATACGAGGGCCACCCTTAGTGCCGAGCAGAATGATACGATCTTGCGCCATAATAAATTCCTGTTGATCTATAATTAGTAGATCTAGTTTGTGATCATAAAGTAGGTGGGATTAATATAATCAGTTATAGGCATCGAAATCTAGCTGGATCTGCTGGTTGCGGGGGCAGGCGCGTTTTGAGCCTAGCCACTGTGACTTGAACCTAGCTACTGTGATAGGTGGATAGCGAGAGTTTCATAATCTCGATAAAGGCCTGCAGGTTTGGATCGGCCGGCGTGTCTTGGTGCCACAGCGCCCCCATCGCCAGTTTCTTATCAACCCCACTCATCCGGATTTCAACCAGATCACGAGACATTTCGGAACGGTGGAGCAGGTAATCCGGCATGATCGCAAGATGCTCGCCAAGCTGGAGCAGGGCAGCAATAATATTCGATGGCAGTTCCATCGCCTCTATCGGACCATCAATGCCGATTTGCCGGAGCAAGCGATCAGAGGCCGCGCGCACCATCGTATCACGCCGGTAAAGTGCCCATCTCTGGCTAAGCAGATCGTCTCTTGTAACCCGCGCCTTGGTCGCCAGCGGGTGGCGGCGTGATGCCAGAATTACCAACCGCGTATCAAAGAAATGAGCGGCGGAAAGGAGGTCATTTGCCGGGCTGATTTCAATTGGCCCCAACACCACATCAACCTCTTTATCACCGAGCATAGACACAAGTTGGTTAGTGTGACCTTGGCGGATATCGAGGCGGATATGTGGGTGGCTCTGGGCAAATTTGGTCAATGGTTCAGGCAGAATATGCAGGCCAATAGACGAGGTGCAACCAACCCGCACTTCGCTATCATAGCCCTGACGCAGAGAATCAGTGAGGCGGGCTATGCGTTGTTCCGCCAAGACAACCATGTTGGCTTCTTCAAGAATCCGCAGGCCAATGCTAGTCGCGACAATTCCTTGGCGAGAGCGCACAAGCAATTCAAAGCCAAGCCGCCCCTCCATCAATTTCATGTTGCGGGTGAGGGCCGGCTGGGTCAAACCAAGCGTTTCCGCGGCACGGGTAAAGGACCCTGTGCGGATGATTTCATGGAATTGCAGCAGATGGCGGGGGTCAACGATCTTCATAATTTCTCTATATCAAAAAATGATACATAAGTCGCGCTAAATCACTTTTCCTTTAGGTGTAATTGGGCTGGTTTACGGCTTGGCACTGTGTCTATGATAAGAAATGTGACGCCAAAGATAATAAGTAAAAAAGTCGCAACCAAGGATGTGGGGGAGAGCATAATGGGCGTTTATCAGATTATCGGGCGGCGCGGTGCAGGGTCATTGATTGCTGAATTTCTGTTGGATGTGGTGGGTGAGCCTTATGAGATCGAGTTCCTGAGCCGTGGCAAAATTCATGATCCGGCCTTTCGAGCGGTAAATCCTGTTGGTAAAATTCCGGTGATGACCTGTCCTGACGGGTCGCGGATTTTTGAAACGATTGCGATTGTCGCGCATCTTATCGAGCGCTTCCCAAGCTTGGCCCCAGCCCTCAATACGCCAGAGCGTGATCGTCACTGGCAATATCTGGCGTTATTTGCGACCAATCTGTATCCGGCCTATCACCGCCAGCATCACACGGCCTATTATGTGTCTGAGAATGGTTTTGAGGATGTGCGGAGCCGGGCTCGCGCGGAACAGGCGATCACCTTTGATTATATCGAAGGCTTGCTGGATCCCTATCTGTTTGGGGATAGCATCACGGCGGCAGATTTCTATTTATACATGTTGCTCCGATGGGATCTGGACAAGCCAGCGCTCGTTGCCGCGCGGCCTAAACTAGCCGCGTTTATGACCGCCATGCGCGGCCATCCATCGGTGGATCGGGTAATCACAGCGCAAAGACCATAACAGCCGCATCATAATGTTGAGAAATGCTAGGTGCGCGGCGGCCATGTTTGCGGAAACCAGTCGCTGCGTAATCGGTCGCCATCTTGCATATCATGGCCCGGAAATGGGGGTGACGTTGGGCCGGGGCGGGTGATGTAACGCGCGTCATCCCCGACATAGCGAAGCGACAATGCGCGGCGGCGGCTGGGTGCCATATTGCCCCGCGCCCCATGCACGGTGCGGTAATGAAAGGCGACAGCATCGCCGGGCTGCATTGGCCATTCCAGAATTTCATAATCATCGGGTGTGGCATCGGGATCTGGCACAGGCAGAAAATCCTCGCCAGACGGATAAAAATCATCCTGCGCCAGCCACCGTGTTGGCAGAACCATTTTATCCCATTTATGTGATCCCGCAATAAGCCGCAGGGTGGCGTCATCAACCGGATCGATCGGTATCCAAAAGCTAACCGATTGCATGCCATCAACAAAGTAATAGGGGGCATCTTGATGCCACGGCGTGGCTTTGCTGGTGCCCGGTTCTTTTACCAGAATATGGTCATGAAAGAATTGGACGCCGTTTGATTGCATGAGGCCAGCGGCGGCGGCAGACGCCGGAGAATGGCGCATGATGCTGGTCAATTCGGGGATGTTCTGCCAGTTGCAATAATCATCGAAAAACCGTCCGGTATCCCCATCCTGCAAATTTTCCGCGGCATAAGGGCCCGGATTTTCCATATTATGGGCAATCGCGGCGGCGATTTCATCGACCCAATCGGCAAACAGGCCGGGCAAAATAACCGCGCCATCGCGCTCAAACGCCTCGATTTGGCTTTGGCTAACAGGGCTCTTTGTAACCGAGCCATGTGAATTTGCGTCACTCATTCTGGCAATCCTACTCGTAATCCTATTGGTAATCCTATTTCGTCGATTACAATCTTGCTTGGCACGTTGCCAAAAATACGTCAATCTTTTGGGCATTAATTTGGTTCAATTAACGCCTTGTGCGGCGATGCTATGTATCTAATGCCGACCTAGGATAACCCGAATAATACAACCAGCAAGAAAACATGCCCGCCGCATGTATGTTTGCCAGCTCATAGGGTGACATTTGATGATTAAGCTATTGGTATTTGACAAGGACGGGGTGATCCTTGATTTGGTGGCAACATGGTTGCCGGTGATCCGCGCTGTTGCCGAATACACGGTTTCGCGCCTGCCGGAGGGGTATGATGGTGGCATCACGCGGGCAGATTTGCTCGATGTCGTGGGTGTTGATGATGCGGCCAATATCATCGATCCATCAGGCCTGTTTGCGGCGGCGTCATTTGCCGAAATCAGAGAGGCATGGCAGGCTATCCTGCCCCCCGATATGATCCGCCTCAATGAAGAGCCGCACTATCGTGACCGCGTCAAGGAACTGGTGCTGGAATTGGCGCGTGGGTCAACAATCGCCAAGGGTGATGTGAAAACCCCGCTAACGGCTCTGCATGAGGCTGGCTTTAAGTTGGCTGTGCTGACCAATGATAATGCTGATTCTGCGGCGCAAAATATGCGTGATCTGGACATTGACCATTTGTTCTATCCGATCCTCGGGGCGGATAGCGGTTATGGCGGTAAACCAGCACCAGACGGGTTGTTGCATTGCTGTGCGCTACATAATGTTGACCCCAGCGAGACCATTATGATTGGCGATACCAGCGCCGATTATGGCGTTGCGGTGAATGGCAAGGTGGCTGATTTTATTTGTATTGCCGATGATCCGGCGCACCGGCCAGATGAGGCCATTCCGGTATCGAATGTGATTGCGCGGTTGACTGACTTGCCAAGGCTTCTTGGTACGCGCAATGATACTGTGATGCAGCAGGTTTGAGATCAGCGATGAAATTTGAAGGTATCTATACACCGGCAATCACGCCATTGAATGAGGACCAATCGATTGATTGGAACGGGTTCGCCGGGGTTTTGGAATCACTCATTGCGGCTGGGGTGCATGGCATCATTATTGGCGGTACGACCGGTGAATATTACGCGCATACCGCTGACGAGCGGTTGCAATGTCTCAAAAAAGCAAAGGACATAGTCGGTAATCGTGTGCCGCTAATTGGTGGAACTGGCGCGCTACGGACCGAGGAATCGATTGATTATGGCATGGCGGCAAAGGCGGCTGGCTATGATGCGATATTGGTTGCGACGCCGCCTTATTCCCAGCCAACCCCCCGCGAAAACGCGCTACATGCCTTGCGGGTGGACCGCGCTGTTGGCTTGCCGATTATGCTGTATAATTATCCCGGACGCATGGCCGCGGAAATGAGCGAAGACTATCTTGATCGTGTCGGGCAAAGCCAAAATTTTTGCGCGATCAAAGAAAGCTCAGGTGACATTAACCGGCTGCATTTGCTGGCCCGTGATTATCCCCATATCCAGCTTAGCTGTGGGATGGATGATCAGGCGTTGGAGTTTTTCGCATGGGGGGCCCAAAGCTGGGTTTGTGCCGGATCGAATTTTGCGCCAGAGGCACATATCGCCTTGTGGAAAGCCTGTGTGATAGAGGGTGATTTCACCCTTGGCCGCAAAATCATGTCGGCGATGTTGCCATTGATGCGGACGCTGGAACAGGGCGGTAAATTTATCCAATGTATTAAATACGGCGTGCAATTGCGTGGTCTTGCCGCGGGTCCGCCACGGGCACCACTTCGCTCTCTCAACAAGGATGAAAAACGGTCACTGGCCCGCGTGATAAATGTGATGAACCAGACCATTGAGGATCTAGCCACGCACCATACTGGCGAGGATACCGGCAAGAACAGGGGTGAAGACAATGACTGATGTGCTGACACATGCTGAATATAAAGCGATTGCGGCGAATTTAACGCTCGCCTCAACCGCCTTTATTGACGGCGGATTTCGCCCTGCAAAATCTGGCAAAACCTTTGATAGCGTCAACCCAGCTACTGGTGAATTGCTGGCAAAGGTCAGTGCCTGTAACAGTGACGATGTTGATGTTGCCGTGCAAAAGGCGCGTGAGTCATTTGATGATGGCCGTTGGCGTACTCTGCATCCGAGCGAGCGCAAAGCGGTGCTGATCAAACTTGCCAAGCTGATCCGGCGCAATCTGAACGAGCTCGCTGTTCTGGAAAGTCTGGATAGCGGCAAACCGATTAATGATTGTGTGACGATTGATCTTGAAGAGACCATTAACACGATCATTTGGCATGCCGAAGCGGTTGACAAAATCTATGACCAAACTGCCCCTGCTGGTGAGGATGCATTGGCGATTATCTGCCGTGAGCCAATTGGCGTTGTTGGCGCGGTTCTGCCATGGAATTTCCCATTATTGATGATGGCGTGGAAAATCGCACCGGCATTGGCGGCGGGCTGTTCGATGGTGGTAAAGCCGGCAGAACAAACCTCTCTATCCGCTCTGCGTCTGGCCGAATTGGCGATGGAGGCTGGTATACCGCGCGGCGTCTTGAATGTGGTCACTGGTGACGGGCCAATGACAGGAGAGCCGATTGGCATGCATAAGGATATCGACATGGTGTCCTTTACCGGATCAACCGAAACCGGACGCCGGTTCCTGCGCTATGCCGCCGATTCAAATCTGAAAAAAGTGGTGCTGGAATGTGGCGGCAAAAACCCCGCCATTGTGATGGATGACGCCGAGGATCTGGATATTGTCGCAGGTCATCTGGTCAATGGCGCGTTTTGGAATATGGGCGAGAATTGTTCTGCTACATCGCGGCTCATTGTGCATGAGAATATCAAAGACGAATTGATGAAACATATTCTAGCGCAGGCAAAAGAATGGCGGATAGGTGATCCGCTGGATCCGGCCAACCGCCTTGGTGCGATGATTGACGCCGAACATGTTGGCAAGGTCACTGGCTATCTGGCGGCAAAGGATGGTGCGCAATTGATCGCGGGTGGCACGGCCGATGGATGCTATGTCGAGCCGACAATTTTCGATGGTGTGAAGGCGGATAGTGCGCTGGCGCGTGAAGAAATCTTTGGCCCAGTTCTGGGCGTCATCACTGTTAAATCGCTGGATGAGGCTATCGCGCTGGCGAATGATACCGAATATGGTCTGGCCGCTTCGCTCTTTACCAGCAATGCGAAAAATGCGCTACGCGGGGCGCGGGCCATTCGCGCTGGCACGGTAACGGTGAATTGTTATGGCGAGGGTGATGCGACAACGCCGTTTGGCGGCTATAAACAATCTGGCTTTGGTGGGCGCGATAACGGCATACATGCGCATGACCAATATTGTGAAGTGAAAACCATTTGGCTCGATTTGTCGGATCGCGCGCCGGAGGAAGCTGTTGACTAAACAAACGACTAATAGCTGGCATAGCCATGTCTATTTTGATGCAGATAGTAAAGCCGCCGCCGAGGCCTTGGTGGCCACTATCAAGGGTGCATTCCCCCCAGAGGAATATGACGTCACCTATGGCAGGTGGCATGATAAACCTGTTGGTCCGCATCCCGATGGCAGTACCCAGCTTGCCTATCCGCATGCGCTATTCGCCGACATCATGGCGCTCTTGGCGGTGCATCAAAACGGGCTGGTGATTTTTACCCATCCCAATACTGGCACTAGCAACGAAGCCCAATTGGCCGATCATCGCGACCACGCTATTTGGATGGGCGCGGTGCGGCCATTGCAGTTATCGGTGTTTGGTGCGCCCGATCAGATATAACCTCATCCGGACCGCCCATAAACCATTCTGGTGCATCGCCCAGCTAGCGGGTGCGATAGGCGATGTTCTTGGTCTGGACGTAATTCCACAACGCCTCTCGGCCTTTTTCGCGGCCATAACCCGATTTGCCATAGCCGCCAAACGGGGTTTCGACACCGCCAGCAAACCATTCATTGATGAATATCTGGCCTGCACGAATTTTGCGTGCGGCACGGTGCGCGGCGTCTATATCCGCGGTGAAAATACCGCCGACCAGTCCGTATTCGGTGCTGTTGGTAATATCGATGGCGGTGGCTTCGCTATCGGCCTTTAGGATTGTTAACACTGGTCCAAAAACCTCGGTACCGGCGATTTGCATATCCGGTGTCGCATCGCAAATAATGGTTGGTGCCAGAAATGATCCGGGTTGGTTCAACCGGTGACCACCAGTGGCCACTACTGCCCCTTCCTGTGCCGCCGCATTGCACAACCCCTCGGCGCGATCCCGTTGGCCAAGTGAAATCATCGCGCCCATATTGGGACCAAATTCACGGCGTTCATGGCCTGGCCCAACCGATAGGCTCTGGGCGAGGGCAACCGAGCGTTCGACAATTTCATCATGCACATCTTTATGGGCAACCAGCCGTGACATTGCCGAGCAAACCTGTCCGGCATTGAAAAAGATCCCCCACCGGATGCTATCCATCAGATTATCCAGATCCGCATCAGGCATAACGATGGCCGCGGATTTGCCGCCCAATTCAAGGATGGCGGGTTTGATATTCTGGGCGGCGGCGGTGGCGACTTTGGTGCCAGTTTCAACCGATCCGGTGAAAACCACATTGCCAATATCCGGATGTGAGGCCAATGCGGCCCCCGCCTCATGACCATAGCCGCACAGAATATTAACCGCCCCCGGTGGCAGGTCCGCGGCGATGGCGGCATGGGCAAACCAGCTAGCGGTGAGCGGGTCGAGTTCAGGCGTTTTCACCACACAGGCATTCGCCGTTGCCAGCGCCGCAGATAGCGACCGCGCGGTCATTTCTAGTGGGTAATTCCACGGAATAATCTGGGCGGACACGCCAAAGGGTTCATAAATTGTGTAATCCAGATAATCCGCACCAAGCGGGATGGATCGACCTTCCACGGTTTCGGCCTGATTGCCATAATATTCAAAATAGCGGGCGGCGCCTTCCACCTCGATCACTGCCTCCCAATAGGGCTTGCCGCTCTCAAGGCATAGCAATTCGGCTATTTCGGCGGTGTGATCTAACAGATAGTCGCCCATCTTGCGAACCATGCGGCTGCGCTCGACTGGCCGCAATTTGGAAAGGGCGCCGCTTTCATGGCAGGCTTTGGCGGCGGCAACAGCGCGGTTGATGTCGGCTGTATCGGCCATGGCAATTTTGGCAATATCCTCGCCAGTCCCCGGCGCCGTTACCATGAGCCAGCCAGAACCACCGTCCACCCATTCGCCATTGATGTAATTTTTCCAATGTTCCTGCATGTTCAGCGTCCCAATTTTTGCCGTTTGGTGAGGCGCAGTGCCGCGTCTCAATTCTGCCGTGCCACCTTTTTGATGGTGTTGCAACAGAAATGTCGAACATAGCCCGCCAGTTTGGCTGAAATGGCTTGACCCGCTATGGTTTTTTGCCATGCTCATTTGACGTTTGGACGATGGTTTCTTGAATTAATACGCGGCTTTCATAATTCCTATCAGGAAGTAATTTTTCGATGAAAGAACATATTGTTATTGTTGGTGCCAGCCATGCTGGTGTGGCGTTTCTGGATGCGATGCGCACGCATGGGTTTGTCGGTGATTTGACAATCATCGACCGGTTGCCGGATTGGCCAATGGAACGCCCGCCGCTGTCAAAGGCGTTTCTTTATGATGATGATAGTGGCGTCGAGACTTATTTTTTGCGCAAGCCGGAATGGTACGAACAGAACAATATTACCATGCGCAAAGGACAGGAAGTCACTGCTATTGATCGGGCTAGCCAGAATGTGACCTTAGATTCTGGTGAGGTCATTTCATATGACAAGTTGGTATTGGCAACAGGTGCGCGGGCACGGATGTTGCCCGATGCTAGGGGGTTGGCCGGTGTGCATGTGGTGCGCGATCCGCTCGATGCTCAGGCTATCAAGGACACCGTTGCCCGTTCTGAATCTACCAAGGTGAAATCCGCCAAGGCCATCGTTATCGGGGGCGGTTATATTGGCTTGGAAACCACCGCATCCCTGCGCAAGATGGGGCTATCGGTTGCGGTGATTGAGGCGGCCGATCGGTTGCTGGCGCGCGTTGCTAGCCCACAAATATCCCAGTTTTTTGCAGATTTGCACATGGCGCAAGATGTTCAATTGCATATCGGTGCGCAAATAGCCTCCATTAACCAGAGAGATGGTGCTTTTAGCGGCGTGACGCTGGGTGATGGGAGCGTGTTGGAGGCCGAAATGCTGATTGTCGGTATTGGTGTGACCCCGGATATGACATTGCCGGAGATCGCCGGTATTGACGGCGGCAATGGTGTTGCGGTTGATGTGAATATGCAAACCAGTGACGCCGCGATTTATGCGATTGGCGATGGTGCGCTATGCGCGGCGAGTGCGCCTATGGTTGGTGATATGCCTATCCGTGTGGAATCGGTGCATAATGCCCAAGATAGCGCGGCCCGTGCGGCGGCGGCGATAAATGGCCACGCACCGCCAGAGTGGCAAGCGCCTTGGTTTTGGTCAGAGCAATATGATGTGCGCCTACAATCGGCCGGTATTGTGCCACCGCCGGGCGATGACGTGACCGCGATTATTCGCCCGGGAAAACGCGAAGGCGGATTTTCATGTTGGAGTTTCGCTGGCGATGTTCTTCACTCAATCGAGGCGGTTCGCGATCCGGCTGGCTATATGCTTGGTAAAAAATGCCTAGATAGCGGCCGTACACCAACCGCGGCGCAAGTGAATGACCCAGAATTTGATATAAAGACTTTTCTGGCTGGCTAAGCCCCAGCCGAGAATGATAGTGGAGAGCTAAGACATGAAATATGTTGGTGTCGGCAGAAGTAACGAGCCAGTGCGCGTGGATATGCGCAGTGATACCGTCACTAAACCAAGTGAGGGGATGCTGGCGGCGATGATGGCGGCGCCGGTCGGTGATGATGTTTATGGCGATGACCCCAGCGTAAATGCGCTACAGGATCAGGCGGCAAAATTGCTGGGCAAGGAAGCCGCATTATTTGTCTCCAGCGGCACGCAATCAAACCTTTGCGCCATGCTCGCCCATTGCCAACGCGGTGAGGAAATTCTGTGTGGCGACAAATATCACGTCTTTATTGACGAAGCAGGCGGCGCGTCAGTCCTAGGCGGGGTTATGTTTGCACCGATGCCAACCACCGCATCCGGCTCTATCAATATTGATGATATTGACCGCACGGTAAAGCCCGATGACGAGCATTGCGCGATTTCAAAGATGCTGTCTTTAGAGAATACATGGTCGGGTAAAGTAAGCCCAGTTGCAGAGATCAGCGCCCTTGCAAAACGCGGCAAAGAACATGGGCTTGTTGTGCATATGGACGGTGCGCGTTTGATGAATGCAATCGTCAAGCTAGGGGTGACAGCCGCCGATATGCTGGCCGAGGTTGATACGGTCTCGCTATGTCTGTCCAAGGGGCTCGGCACGCCAGCCGGAAGCGTGCTTGCGGGGCCGAAAGCATTTATTGCCCGCGCTCATCGTATTCGCAAACTAGTAGGTGGGGGCATGCGCCAGATTGGTGTTCTCGCCGCCGCGGGTAGCTATGCGCTGGAGAATAACATCGAACGGATGGCAGATGATCACCGCAATGCCGTACGGCTAGCCGAGCAATTGGCCAGCATCAGCGCCATTGATGTCGATGTTGATGCGGTGCAGACAAACATGGTGTTCATCCGGCCGCCGGAGGGTGCGGCATCTGCAATGCGCACCCATCTGGCGGCAAAGGGCATGCTGATTGGCGGCGGTAGCGAGCAAATTCGTCTTGTAACGCATCTTGATTGCGGCGCTGATGAAATTGATCTATTTGTGGCTGAGATAAGAGATTTTTTTGCTTAACATATAATCTTGTCTGGAGTGGGAATTATGGCGATTCAATTGTCAATTGGTCCACGGGTACGCAAAAGCCCGTTTTTTGAAGCTGCCCGCCGCGCCGGTTTATCGGCGGCTAGTGTTTATAATCATATGTATATGCCAACAAGCTATGGCGACCCAGAGGCGGAATATGACCGGCTAGTTAACGCGGTTGCCATGTGGGATGTCGGGGTCGAGCGACAAGTGGCGCTAAAGGGGCCTGATGCGATCAAGCTGGCGCGTTATTTGACGCCGCGAAATTTGGACGGGCTGATCATCGGTCAGGGCAAATATGTGCCGATCTGTGATTATAACGGAACCATCATTAATGATCCTGTATTGCTGCAAGTTGCCGAGGACGAAGTATGGCTGTCGATTGCCGATAGTGATATTACCCTGTGGGCGGCCGGTATTGCCGGGGCGCGGGGCATGGATGTCCGCGTGTTCGAACCAGATGTATCACCGCTGGCAATCCAAGGCCCCAAAGCGGTAGAGGTTGTCGCTAGTCTGTTTGGTGACTGGGTTCGCGAGTTAAAATATTTTGGTTTTCGGGTGACTGAACTGGACGGTATTCCGCTGGTTGTCGCCAAATCAGGCTGGTCAAAGCAGGGCGGTTATGAGCTGTATTTGCGTGACGGTAAATTTGGCACGCAATTGTGGGAAAAAGTCGCCGATGCGGGGGCGCCTTTTGGCATTGGGCCGGGAACGCCGAATTATATCGAACGTATCGAGAGCGGTTTAATTTCCTATGGCGCGGATACTGATGCCACCACCAATCCGTTTGAACTCGGCATGGATAAATTCATCAATGTCGATCAGGAGCATGATTTTGTCGGCAAGGATGCGCTAATTGCGATCCGTGACGCTGGTGTATCGCGGCGTTTTATGGGCCTTGTAATTGACGGGGCGCCGTTTGCCGGTACGAATGAAAACCGCTGGGATCTGGAATGGAACAAGCAATATGCTGGCTATGCTAGTGCTAGTGCCTATTCACCGCGGCTCAATTCAAACATTGCAGTGGCGATGGTATCCACCGCGGCGATAGACTCGGGCGAACGGGTGACGGTCAAGGCGGATGATCAATTGCTAACCGCTGAAATCAGGCCTTTGCCGCTGATGTAACGGCGAGACTGGATTGCGTGGCCAGTTATAGGGTTTTATGAAGCCGCCCCATTAGGGCTAACGCCGGAGTGGCACTATGTCGAAGGCCAAATTTGATCCGGTCCAGCTACGCGGTGTTACGGCGGCACTTTCGGCTGGCCTAATCTGGGGCATGTTGCCGCTTTATATCTCGTTCATCGAAAATGCCGGACCGATTGAGATCGTTGCGCAAAGGGCGCTATGGTCAGCTATCATCCTGGCGATCATTGTTGGCAAGAGCACTGGCTTTTCCACAGTGGTAAGCGAGCTGGCAAAGCCGGGCTTTTGGTTAGGGGCGAGCATTTGCACATTGATGATCGGGGCAAACTGGTTGTTATTTGTCTATGCCGTCCAGACAGGCCAAGTCGTCGATGCCGCCTTTGGGTATTTCAGCTATCCTCTATTCGCGGTGCTTCTCGGCATTTTTATTATTGGTGAAAAGCTTGACCGATGGGCATGGGTATCGATCGGCTTTGTGCTATGCGGGGTGATTGTCAAAGGCGTGTTGATCGGCGGCATGCCGTGGCTTGCTCTATGGCTTGCGGGGACGTTTGGACTCTATTCGATCGTCCGGAAGAAATTCAAGATTGATCCGATATTTGGCCTGTTCATCGAAAGCGTGTTGCTGACACCACTGGCGCTGGGCTATTTGGTGTGGATGCATATCGATGGCCAGCCATTATTCTTTGGCGGTGGGCTGGTGAATGTGATGCTGGCGATTGTCTTTGGCATATTGACCGTGACGCCGCTATTCCTGTTTCATGTGGGCAATCGTGATCTAAAGGTGATCATGTCTAGCCTGTTATTCTATATCAACCCAACGACCCAGCTATTGGTTGGGGTATTCCTGCTCGGCGCTGGATTTTCGTTTGGGGAGCTTGGTGCGTTTGGTCTAATCTGGCTTGGGGTGCTGGTCTATTTCAGCACAAGGCGCAAGGCAAGCGGCGCAACCTAAAACAGCCACCCGAAGGCGGCTGTTAGGAAACAAGTAAGAGTGCAAGCTAGTCAATGATGCTTGCAGATACAATCTGATCAGGTGTTGCTGGCGGCTCGCCAACGGCAATTTTATGCACGTTATCCATGCCGCGTGTGACCTGTCCCCAAACCGTATATTGGCCAGTCAAATGACCACAGCCGTCAAAGCAGATGAAGAACTGGCTGTCGCCTGAATTCGGGTTCATCGAACGGGCCATGCCAACAGTGCCTTCGCGGTACTGGTAATCGGTGAATTCGGCATCAAGCTTTTGGCCAGAGCCACCCATGCCAGTGCCATCTGGATCACCGGTCTGGGCCATAAAGCCCGGAATTACACGGTGGAAAATAATGCCATCGTAAAAGCCACTAGAAGCGAGCTCTGTAATACGCGCAACATGGTTTGGCGCCAACTCTGGAAGTAGCTCGATTTCAACGGGGCCCTGAGACGTTTCAAGAACCAATGTTTTGCCGGTTTCGGCGGTAGCTGCTGTCGTCATAATAAAAATCCAAACTCCAAAAAGTGTCGTCAAAAGCTTCGTCATAATTCCATCCTTAACCCGCATGTGGAAATGCTTGTAAAAATCTCTTGTTATGCTGATCTGATAGATGCGCGCCCTAGAATAGCGCGTCAATTGCCTCGTCGCTGAGGTTGCCCGGGACCACGGTGATGGGAACCCGGCACCGCGATGCGCCGCGTGCCATTAGGAAAGTGATCAGCGGACCGGCTGTCTCTGAATTGGTGTCGGCACCTAGCACCAACAGGCTAATCTCAGAATGCTCGTCAATCAGCGCTAGTAGTTCGTCGCGGATATCACCCTCACGCACATGCAACATTGGCGTATTGCCAGTCAGCTTTTGCGCATATTCGGCATGAATAGCCATCTTAGCCTCAGCCGCTTCACGGGCCTCTTGGCGCATCAATTCACCAACGCCAGCCCAATATTCAAACTCAGCAGGGGCAATAGCATAAAGCAGAGCGACGCGCCCATTAACGGCTTTTGCACGACCACAGGCGAATTGAAGCGCTTGATGCATCTCTTCAGAATCATCAACAACGACGAGGAAAACAGGATCCAATTTTGGCATTATACCCTCCTAATTCACCAATGCTCACTCTACAGCGAAACTAACGCCGGAACGCCGCTGCAGCTAGCCAACCAGCCGCCACAGCAAAGGCAATTGCAAACAGGCCATAAAACACAGAATAATCATGCGCAAACCGATAAATCAGCGCGCTAAGACCAGCTTTCTTAACTACCATATTGGTAGCGTCCTGGCTAATTGCAATGCCGTCGCGGAAATGCACAGTGCGAATGGTGTAGTCCCCGGGCGGCACGTTTTCAGGCAATTCCAAGCGGGCTTTGAACAATGTATCATCTTGCAGGGAGATACCAGCATGGTGGATTTTCCAGAGATTTAGATCCTGCATATTGCGGGTTAGTCCACCGATCAGTGCCGTCATGTCTGGCGTTTCGGTATTCGCCGTTTGGTCCTCGGGCGTGACTTGAAGGTCAAGGCTGCTCGTGCCAATGCCCGCCGCCGTTAGCGTTTCGTAATCGGCAATCCGGTCGAGCAAGCGCGTGGTGTAAACATGATAAAAGCTGGGTGCGTTTTCCCAAATATTTGTTTCCACATTAACCCAGATGCCAGCCACCTGATCCTTGCGGCGTTGGGCCATGCGGGTTGGTGGGCCTGTCACAACAATCACCACATCATCGCCTGCCTGACCATCGATGGCGCCAAACAGCAACAATTCTGTGCCGTGATAGTCGCTGGTAATTTCGACGGTCTTTTCCGACAAATCCGCAACCATTTGCGTTGCCGCGGCTTGTGCTGTTTTGTTTATGGCCGCGCTAAACGGTACCAATAGCAATGCCAGAACCAGCATCATCCGCCAGCCTTTTAGGTGTGCGGCGCCGATCATTTCAACAGCTCCACAGATAGCAGGTCGCTTGGCTGGATGATCAAATCATAACCAATCTTTACACAGACGCCCAAAACCATCAGAGCCAACAGGCCGCGTAATTGCTCGCCTCTTAAAATAGCGCTCGCGCGGGTGCCAAATTGTGCGCCGATAACCGCGCCAAGCAACAACAGACCGGCAAGCACAAAATCAACCGTCTGGGTTTGGATGGATTGCAACAGGGTCACGTTGGCGGTCACAAAGATAATCTGGAATAGCGAAGTGCCAACGACAACAGAGGTCGGCATGCCTAACAGGTAAATCATCGCCGGAACCATGATAAAGCCGCCGCCAACACCCATGATCGCGGCCAGCACACCAACAAAGGCGCCAATGCCTAGCGGTAGGAGTGCGCTGATGTAGAGTTTGGAGCGGCGGAACCGCATTTTGAGCGGTAGGCCGTGCAACCAATTATGCTGATGCAATTTGCCCCGCACAGTGCCGGGTTTGCGTGAGCGCATGATCGTGCGGATGCTCTCGGTCAGCATCAACGCCCCAATAATGCCAAGAAACACGACATAAGATAGCTGGATCACCAGATCAATCTGGCCGATAGAGCGCAGGAATGAGAAAAGCACAACGCCAAGCGATGAGCCGATCACACCGCCAGCCATCAAAATACCACCCATTTTGAAATCAACATTGCCGCGCCGCATATGGGCCAACACCCCGGAAACCGAGGATGCGACAATCTGGTTGGCCTCTGTTGCCACAGCAACAGCCGGTGGAATGCCCATAAAAATAAGCAAAGGCGTCATCAGGAATCCCCCGCCAACGCCGAATAACCCAGATAGGAACCCAACGCCGCCGCCAAGTCCAATAATAACGCCGATATGGATCGAAACTTCGGCAATGGGCAGGTATATATACATTCAACTAGCCAAATGCTCTCAGATAAATCCGAAAGCCGAAATAGTGATGAGACATCACCAAAAAAAGGATACGAAGCCGCAGGTCAACGCCGCAAGCCACAGTCAATTGATGTCGCATAAAGGCGCAACAGGCGCAACCCGAAACATGCTAAAAAACGCCCACATGTCGTAAATTTTCCTGCCACGAAATTTTATGGCATGAATTGCGTTACTCAGGCCTAATGCTTAGTGCGCTGCATGATGGGGTCATCGTTATATATGTGGCCGAGCAATCGAATGATGCGCAACACGTCAGCATCGTCGATTGAATAAAAGATTGTTTGGGATTCGCGTCGTGTGCGGACAATATGGGCCCGGCGCAGGCGGCCAAGATGTTGCGAGAGCGCTGATTGGCTCAAATCTACGATAATGCCCTCTAATTCAGATACCGATCGCTCTCGCCCATCAGCCAGTTCGTTTAGAATGCGCATTCGTTTTGCATTACCCATAGCCCGCAGAACTGTGGTCACTTTCGAATGCTCACCCTCTGTTTCTGGTATTCTTGCCATCTTCGTCTCCTTGCTCTGCCCAGCGGCCGACGCATTGCACTCCCGAAAACATCTGTTTCACCCATTTGCCACTCGATTTCCGATCGATTTTCATTTTTGAGAATAACGCAGAAAGATTAGGAAAAGATTAACAAGTCTCCGTTATATAATTGAAAATGATGTAAAATTTTGGTGTTTGGTTTCAAAACTATTAACAAATGATTGCAATCAAACGACTCTAGCGCTCGATTCTCTGATCAGGTTAGAATTGCCAATACCCTACAAATGCCCGTGCAAATGGTGACGTTGCCAGTGACGTTGCCAGTGATAAGGATTTAGATCAGGATGATGTCTGGATCATTGAGGCAGATCGCGGCGGATAAAACGCGGTGGTTGCCGGGGCGCTCACTAGTGGGCGTAATGGGGTAAAGAATGCGTTGAAAAGAAATTGTTTTGCATGGGGTCAATTCAATTGTGCCATGATGAAATAACGGTTGTCTGGCGGCGAGGGCAGTGTCATAGAGCACGCTAAGCCATCGTGCGGTTAAATCATCAAGCTCGCTATCGATTGGTTGGCGTGTGCGCGGTGCCATCACTGGCCAGTCAATTGTGGTTGGCAATGCGACAAAAAATAACCGCATAGAGCGGTTTTGTGCGGTTGAGGTGAGGTGCGGTATATCCAGCATATTTGCTTTTATGAGGGCCGCTGGCGTGTCTAAACCGGCGACTGCCATACTGGCGAAATTACGCAAGGATTCGTGCAATTCGATGTTGGTATGAATTGGTTTAGTGACAACGTCTAGCGTGCTGGCAAAGGGGCATTCGTACTCCTGCTCGATCAGTGATAAGGCACGTTTTGCCGCCAATACGCAAAGTTTGGATTTGGAGATTAATTGTGGCTCTGCGCCGAGCTGTTTCAACAAAAGAGTCTGGTCGATTGCACGCAATGTTTGAATAAGGGTGGTTAGTGATTTACAGCTGGCATTTTGCGACACGGTAACGGTGAATTCACTATTCTTTCGGTTAAGCAAGACCCCGCCGGGAAGTGATGTCGTAGACTTGGCATTATGGATTGTCCCATTTTTGCTTATGGAAATTTGTGCCCGCACGTTTTGCTCCCACCCAACGTTCAATCCTTGGATTGTTGCAAAAGAAAGTTAACATTTGATCAATAGGGCGAATTTTATTCGAAAAGGCTGTTCCCGCTTCTATCCGAACAAGGTAAAGTTTCAACATGACAACCGAAAAACACCCTATTTCTGAGGCTAATGCTGGCGCGAAGGCAGATGGTGACGATAACCTCGCCGATACGGTTGCTAAACTCGCACAGCCAGAGCCACAAGTTTTCGATATTAGAATCGCGGCTGATGGCAATTGGTTTCATGAAGGCGGGTTAATTGGCCGATTGCCGTTGGTTAAATTATTCGCCTCGGTCCTTCGGCGTGAGAGCGATGGCAGCTATTGGCTGGTTACGCCGGTTGAGCGTGGTAGGATTGTTGTAGAAGACGCCCCCTTTATCGTGACAAAGATGAATGTAGCGGGGACCGGCACATCCCAAATCATTAGCTTTGTGACGAATGTTGACGATGTTGTGACCTTGTCGCCAGAGCATCCGTTGGTCATGCGCGGCCATGCCAATGGTGATGATATGCGGCCCTATGTTGAAATTCGCCGCGGATTAGACGCGTGTCTATCGCGTCCGGTATTTTATGAGCTTGCCAATCTTGCAGTTGATGCGCCAGAAAACAGGCAAGATGATGCCAATCTCGAGGAAGTAAACCCCCGTGATGTAAACCCCCGTGATGTAAATCAGGCAATTTTGGGCGTGTGGAGCAGTGGTGTTTTTTTCCCGCTAGTTGGCCCGGCCGCCTCTCCACCCGCATTAGGTGATTAGGTGAGCGGTGATCAAATCTCGACGCCGCTAAATTTGGCGTCATCGTTAAATGCCATTCCGGTATCGTTAAACAGCGCGGCAGGGCGTCCAGCGGCGGTTTTGGTTGGGCTGGTGCAAAATGAAACCGGTTGGGATGTCATCATGACCAAGCGCGCCAGCCATTTGGCGCATCATGCCGGTCAAATTAGTTTTCCAGGCGGCAAGGTTGATGACGGTGACGCCAATCTAACCGCGACCGCGTTGCGTGAGGCGAATGAGGAAATTGGTCTTGACGCCCAGCATGTCGAGGTTATTGGCGCGCTAGACGCGGTTACCAGTCCGGTTGGTTTTGTCGTGGCACCGATCGTGGCGATGGTGAAAGTACCGACAGAATTAGTGGCGGCGCCGGATGAGGTGGAGGAAATTATTATCCTGTCATTACAGCATCTCGCTAATCCAGCGCATCATCGCCGTCGGAGTTATATGCGTGCGGGTGAAAAGCGCGAAATATGGGTGATCGAGCATCCGGATCATTATCTATGGGGCCTATCAGCGACAATCTTGGTGGATCTTGCCAATCGCCTTGCTAAATCCTAGGCCGCGCCGATAATGGGCTCCCACTCCCGTTAATATAAGTGCGGATAAGATAAGTGCGGATAACTTAAGAGCGTATGACAAAAATGCGCGAAATAAAGGAGGCGTAATATGTGGCGTTATGTGGTTATCGGAACGGCACTGTTGGCGGCGGTTCTGGTTATGTCATTGATCAAGGGATGGCAACGGCGCCGGGCGCTTGAACGCGGCGACAATCTCGATGATCTGCGAGGGATTAGTGCGGCGCATGTGGCTGGTGGCATTGCTGGCCTCGTGGTGCTGATGGCGGGTGTGCTTCTTCTTGAATTGAATGCATCCAGCCCTGAGGGAAGCTATCAGCCAGCAAAAATTGTCGATGGAAAAATTGTCTCTGGCGGCTTTAAGGCTGATGGCGAGTGATAGCATGAACCGGCCTAGTACTGATTTTCCGATTTCGCCATTGGCCCGGCGGATTTTTGAAATCGCCGAACAGCATGATAGCGCCGCCCGTATCGTTGGCGGTGCGGTGCGTGATTGGCTGATGGGGCGGGCCATTGGCGATATTGATATGGCGATCAATATGCCGATAAAGAGCGCCGCCGCCGCCTTTGCTGATAATGGATTACGGGTTATTGAAACTGGTATCGATCATGGCACGGTGACGGTCATGATGGCCGGCATTGATGGTGGTGATAAGGGCGCTCCGCCGCAATCCATCGAGGTGACGCAAACGCGAATCGATGTTGAAACGGATGGCCGCCATGCCCGTGTTGCATTTAGTGACGATTGGGCGGCGGATGCGGCGCGGCGTGACCTCACGATCAATGCCATTTATCTAACCGCCGATGGGACGATTGATGACCCTCTTAATGGCCGCGCAGATATTGCAACGCAGCGATTGCGCTTTGCCGGTGATGCCAGTGAGCGGGTTCGTGAAGATGCGCTACGGATGCTCCGCTATTGCCGGTTTCTGTCACTATTTACGCCGGTGGGACCAAAGGGGCAAACCCGCATTGATCCAGAGGCACGCGCGGCACTTGAGGCACATTTTGAACTGGCGGCGAATTTGTCGGGTGAACGTGTTCGGAATGAATTGAAAAAGATTTTTGACGGCGCTGATGCCTATGCGGCATTGCGCCTAATGCAGGAAAGCGGCGTTGCGCGGGCCGCTATCGGCGTGGATTTAACACCGGAAAGACTAGCATTCCTACCGCCGCGTGACGCGATCGTCCCCGCCGTCAATCCATGGGCCGTCAATCTATGGATTGTGTTCTTAAATACGGTAATCCCGCATGGCACGGCGCGTATGGTTGGACAGCGCTTGCGCCTAAGCCGGATAGAAACGCGATTGCTCGACCAGTTGGACTGCTATCGCGTGGATCATGCCGCTTCTGGATCGCCCGCATCGGGCGAAATTGCGGGCGAAATTGCCGGTAAAATTGCCGGTGAAATTGCCGGTGAAAACTGGCGGCGGGCCGCGTGGACATTGCGGCGGGCCGATATAGACCCCAGCTTTTGTTATCTCGCCTTAATGGCAGAGCGCCACCAAAAGGCCGACCCGGAACATGCGCAAATATTGTCAAATTGGCAGGCGCCGACTTGCCCTGTCACGGGCGCGGACTTATTGTCGCAAGGCGTTGACAAGGGGCCGGCGCTGGGCCAGTTGTTAGCTAATATTGAAGCACGCTGGGTGGCCAGCGATTTCACTCTATCAAAGGCCGAATTACTCAAATATTGAGTAGGGTCGGCAGGATGCCAAAATAGGGCGCGGCTTAACTGGGATGATGGCGTAATGAATGACAGTGGCAAATCAGCGGATATCGAACAGCGCAAGGCCGATGCTGGCGCGTGGTTTGCCCAATTGCGTGACAGTATTTGCCAACGTTTTGAGGATATCGAAACCGAGCTAACCGGAACCAGTTTTGCCGATCAGGAAGCAGGGCGGTTTGTCCGCAAAAAATGGCAACGCGACGGTGGTGGCGGCGGTGAGATGAGCGTCATGCATGGCCGCGTTTTTGAAAAGGTTGGGGTTAATATCTCTGTTGTTCATGGCGAGTTTTCAGAGGAATTTCGTCAGAAAATCCCTGGCGCTGGCGCTGATGGTAAATTCTGGGCTGGTGGTATTTCTCTTGTTGCCCATATGCAAAACCCGCATGTGCCAGCCGCGCACATGAATACCCGCTTTATCGTTACGTCAAAGAGCTGGTTCGGTGGCGGTGGTGATCTAACACCGCTATTGCCCGATGCGGCGGCGGGTGATCAGTTTCACGCTGGATTAAAAGACGTTTGTGACCAACATGATCCGGCCTATTACCCAAAATATAAAGAATGGTGTGACGAATATTTCTTTCTTCCTCACCGGAACGAGCCGCGTGGTGCGGGCGGTATTTTCTATGACAATCTTGATAGTGGTGACTGGAATTCTGATTTTGCCTTTACCCGAGATGTTGGTGCGGGCTTTCGGGACACCTATAGCGCCATTGTTCGCGAACGGATGAACAAGGAATGGGATGATGATGACCGCCACCAGCAATTGGTGCGTCGGGGCCGTTATGTTGAGTTTAACCTGTTGCACGATCGTGGCACGCTCTTTGGGTTAAAGACGGGCGGAAATATCGAGGCGATTCTGATGAGCATGCCGCCCGAAGTGCGATGGCCGTAAATCGCGCCGCAGTCAAAGTCGGAAGGACCAAAAATATGCCGAAAAAAGGCCGATTTTTGGGGGGTGAGACGTGGTGTCACATTTTGTATGCAAAAGCTTAAAAATATGATGGGAAATAGCATCATCTCATGCTAGAACGGCGGCACAATTTGGTGCTGTGAATTTAGGGACGAATTTATAGGCGAATTTCTGGGTGAAAATCCGGGTTGAGAGTCTAAACAGGCACCAGAGAGCTGTTACCGTTTGGCAGCGGCCCATTAAGAAGGCTTTCTCGCGGATTGAGAAGGCTAGGGCTGAAATAGTAGTAGAGGATAGAATGGCTAAATCGACTCCGAATACCAAAGCATCGTCGAAGTCTGCGCCGGATGCTGAACGCCGCGATTTTATTGTCGTAGCGACTTATGCAATGGGCGGCGTTGGTGCCGCTGCAGTGGCCTGGCCGTTGATCGACCAGATGAACCCTGCCGCCGATACATTGGCGCTGGCGAGCACTGAGGTAGATATTTCAAAAATTGCAGAAGGTCAGGCAATTACAGTGACCTGGCGCGGCAAGCCGGTTTTCATCCGGCACCGTACCGCCGAGGAAATTGCCCGCGCCAACGCCATTGACTGGGCGGATTTGCGTGATCCACAGGATGACGACGCCCGTGTCCAGCGTCCAGAGCTGTTGGTTGTTGTTGGTGTTTGTACCCACCTTGGTTGTGTGCCTCAGGGTCAAAAGACCGGTGAGGTCAAAGGTGATTACGAAGGCTGGTTCTGTCCATGTCACGGATCGCATTACGATACATCAGGCCGCATTCGCAAAGGCCCTGCGCCAACTAACCTTGATGTACCGCCTTATTCATTCCTGTCTGATAACGTCATTCGCATCGGGTAACCCGAGCACTCTGCTGGAGGCAAGAAATGTCTGCTGAAAAATTTAGTAATCCGGTTGTGAGATGGATTGACCATCGCCTTCCTGTCTTTTCCATGCTTGAGCATGAAAAGTATGATTATCCGGTTCCAAAAAACCTTAACTACATGTGGAACTTTGGTGTTCTAGCCGGTCTTGCACTGGTGATCATGATTGTGACCGGTATTGTTTTGGCGATGAGCTACACCGCCCATGTTGACCATGCATTTGGCTCGGTTGAGCGTATCATGCGTGATGTCAATCACGGTTGGTTGATCCGCTATATTCATATGAATACGGCGAGCTTCTTCTTCATTGTCGTCTATATCCACATGTTCCGCGGCCTTTATTACGGGTCCTACAAGGCACCACGCGAATTGCTGTGGATCCTCGGTGTGGTTATTTTCTTGTTGATGATGGCAACTGCCTTCATGGGTTACGTCTTGCCATGGGGCCAGATGAGCTTCTGGGGTGCGACGGTGATTACCAACCTATTCTCGGCCGTTCCGCTTGTTGGTGACAGCATTGTGACGTTGCTATGGGGTGGTTTCTCAGTTGATAACCCAACGCTAAACCGTTTCTTCTCATTGCATTATCTACTGCCATTCGTGATTTCAGGCGTCATTGTATTGCATATTGTGGCTCTGCACCGCTTTGGTTCAAACAACCCTATCGGTATTGATGCCAAGGGCCCACAGGACACAATTTCCTTCCATCCTTATTATACAATCAAGGATATGGTCGGTGTTGCAATGTTCTTGCTGTTGCTGGCGATTGCTGTGTTCTTCTTCCCGAATGCAATGGGTCATCCAGATAACTACATCCCGGCAAACGCGATGCAGACACCTGCGCATATTGTTCCTGAATGGTACTTCCTGCCGTTCTATGCAATTTTGCGGGCGGTCCCTGACAAGCTCGGCGGTGTATTGCTGATGTTTGGTGCGATTGCAGTTCTGTTTATCCTGCCATGGCTTGATCGCTCGCCAGTGCGTTCGGCTCGGTTCCGTCCCGTGTTCCGGATCTTCTTCTGGCTATTGCTGATCGATACAATCTTGCTCGGCTATCTTGGTGGCCAGCCAGCTGAAGGCATCTATGTGTTGCTGTCACGCTTGGCGACTGCATGGTATTTTGCACACTTCCTAGTGTTCCTGCCATTGCTTGGTATTTTTGAGAATACCAAACCATTGCCGAAATCGATCTCTGAACCGGTACTTGCGACCACGCGGGGGACAGCATAATGCGTAAGGCAATTATCGCCGCATTCGTGGCACTTTTCGCTGGCCCTGCAATGGCCGCTGGTGGTGGTGGAACTCTGGTTTCACCTGCAGCCGGGTGGAGCTTTGATGGTCCGTTTGGCCACTATGACAAGGGTGCTATGCAACGCGGCTTCCAAGTTTATCTGGAAGTCTGTGCTGGCTGTCACTCGATGGAATATATTGCATTCCGTAACCTTGCTGACCTTGGCTATAACGAAGCTGAGATCAAGGCGATTGCGGCTGAATATGAAGTTCAGGATGGTCCTGACGAAGAAGGTGAGATGTTCATGCGTCCTGCCCGCGCGTCTGACCGTATTCCTAGCCCATATCGCAATGACAATGAGGCCCGCGCGAATAATGGTGGTGCATTGCCACCTGATCTGTCGCTAATGGCTAAAGCACGTCCAAATGGCGCTGACTATATCTATAGTCTGATGCTTGGTTACACCGATGCCCCTGAGGGTGTCGAAGTGGCCGACGGTATGCATTACAACACCGCTTATCCGGGCGGTCTGATTGCAATGCCACAGCCAATTTGGGGTGATGATGTCGAATATTCAGACGGTAGTCCCACCTCTGCTGAGGCCATTTCAGCCGACCTTACACATTTCCTAATGTGGACGGCGGAGCCGAAACTGGAAGTGCGCAAGCGGATTGGTGTTGCGGCAGTATTCTTCCTGTCGATCTTCCTCGTGATGAGCTACTTTGCCAAGCGCCGGATCTGGGCACAGCTAGAAAACTAAAATGGAAGGCGCCTCTCTTCGGAGGGGCGCTATCCTTATTGCCTACCCCCTCCTGGTTACCTACCTAAATATCTAGCCTAGATATTCGGCTAAAAAGGCCAGGGTACGGTCATGCGCCGCGGCGGCGGCATCAGCGTCAAACTGGGCGCGCGCATCACAATTAAATCCGTGATCAGCATCATAAAGATAAGTCGTAACCGCCGGATCTGCGTTTGACTGGGCGGCGATAAATTCGTTTACACCATCAAGCGGAATGCCGGCGTCACGTTCGCCAAAATGGGCCAGAACGGGAATGCGGGCATGCGCATCTTTGCGCGTTGGTAATTCGCCGCCATAATAGGACACGGCGGCGTTAAGGCCGTCCAGTTCAACCGCACTGCGCCATGCCAGTGATCCGCCCCAGCAAAAGCCGACAATGCCGATAGGTGTACCCGCCGGCAATTGTGACGCGGCATAGGCAATGGTTGCGGCAATGTCGGTGAGGGAGTTGGCGTCAACGGCGTTTTTGAGCGCCATACCGCGGGCTTTGCCATCGGCATTATATTCAAGCTCGACACCATGTTCTGCGCGGTCAAACAAGGCCGGTGCAATGGCGAAATAGCCAGCCGCGGCATAGCGTGCCGGTAGGCTTCGGATATGGGGATTTATACCAAAGATTTCCTGCAGGATAATAACGCACCCTTTGGCATTGCTGGGATCGCCAGAGGTTACGGCGTCAAAAACGGCGCCATCGCTGGCGGTAAGTGAAATAGTGTTGGTCATCTAAAATCCCCTGTTACCCAAATATCCCATTACAAACACATCACATAAATGCGCGTGAATATTAATTGAGCATAGGTGCTTTAGACATTAAAGCGGAAATGGAACACATCGCCATCAACGACTTTATAATCGGCCCCTTCAATGCGGAATTTGCCGGCATCTTTGGCCCCGCTCTCGCCGCCGCATGTGACATAATCATCATAGGCGACTGTCTCGGCGCGGATAAAGCCACGCTGGAAATCGGTGTGAATGACACCCGCCGCCATCGGTGCAGTGGCCCCCAATCCAACAGTCCATGCGCGTGCCTCTTTTGGCCCAACGGTGAAAAAGGTCAATAGATCAAGCAAGCTGTATCCCGCCCGGATCAATCGGGCTAGGCCGGTTTCACTGAGGCCTAGCTCGTTCAAAAACTCGGCCTTGTCATCTGGATCAAGCTGGGAAATCTCGGCTTCGATCGCGGCGGATACAACGACATAGGCGGCGCCTTCATCGGCGGCCAGCGCGGCCACCTTTTGCGTGAGCGCATTACCAGTGGCGGCATCGCCCTCAGCGACATTGCAAACATAGAGAACAGGCTTTGACGTCAACAGGCCGATGGCGCTAAGGCGTGCGCTCTGTGCCTCGGTCAGGCCGGTAGCGCGGCGGGCAGGAATACCATCGGAAAGCTGGGCAAACAGAATTTCCATCAGCGCGAGATCGGCCTTGGCCTCGGCATCACCGCCGCGGCCCTTTTTGACCAATGCAGTCATCCGCCGTTCTAGCGAATCGATATCAGCAAGCATCAATTCGGTATCAATTGTCGCGGCATCGCGTATTGGGTCAATTTCGCCCTCAACATGGGTAATCTCGCTATCCTCAAAACACCGCAATACATGGGCAATGGCGTCAACTTCACGGATGTTGCCAAGGAACTGGTTGCCAAGGCCTTCACCCTTTGATGCACCGCGAACGAGACCGGCAATATCAACAAATTCAAGCTGGGTTGGAATAATGCTGGCGGATTTTGCCAGCTCTGCTAGCGCATCGAGGCGTGGATCGGGAACGGATACACGGCCAGTATTTGGCTCGATGGTGCAAAACGGATAATTAGCCGCATCAGCCGCCGCGGTTTCGGTGAGCGCGTTAAACAGTGTTGATTTGCCAACATTCGGCAAACCTATAATTCCACAGTTAAAACCCATTTTAGTCCCCTTTGTTCGATTTACCGGCTGTATCTGCCGCGTCTTTTTGCTCTGTCTTTTTGCTCTGGCTTATTGCTCTGGCTTAACCGGTTTTGGCGCAGGTGCCAGATAGGCGACACGGCTCATGAAACCGGCATCATCATGCGTTGTTAGGCGCTCGACTTCATCTGCCATTGCCTCGATTAATGTCCCCAGCCACCCAGATTGTTCGTCCTTGCCAAAGTCCATTAGCACCCATTTTTGAACGTCAATGCGGGCCGGTGGACGGCCAACACCGATGCGAACGCGCCAGTAATCAAGGCCTAGGTGGCGGTCCAGATCACGGATGCCATTATGGCCCCCATGACCGCCACCCTGTTTCACGCGCATGCGCCCGATGGCTAGATCAATCTCGTCATAAAATACAAAAATATTATCAGCTGGAATTTTGTAGAACCTGGCAATTTCAGCAACGGGCAGGCCAGATTTATTCATATAGCTCTGTGGTTTGACCAGCATCACCTTGGTGGTGCCAAGCCGACCTTCGCTGACAAGTGCCGCCGATTTCTTTTTCCAATCAGAAAAGCCATGCCGCTCTGCAAGCCTGTCGACCGCCATAAATCCCGCATTATGCCGATTAAACGCATAGTCGGGTCCGGGGTTTCCAAGGCCTACAATTAGCAGCATGGCTCTATCATTCTCAAGGATACTGGCGATCTTTGAGCTAGCCTAGTGAAACGCGGGCTAGCTTACCAATATCGGGCATAAGCGATCCTTATTCGGTCTCGCCTTCTGTTTCTGTGCCCTCGCCATCTGTTTCCTCATCCTCGTCTTCGTTCTTCACGCCGCCGCCCGGTGATTGCAGGGTAGCAACGGTAAAGTCACGATCAGAGATTGTCGGCTCAACGCCTTCAGGAAGAGGGATCGCACTAATATGGATTGAGTCGCCGATTTTTAGACCTTCGAGATCAACAACGATCTTTTCAGGAATAGAAGTGGCAGGACAATTCAACTCGACCTCGTGGCGAACAACGTTCAGAACGCCACCGATCTTCAATGCAGGACATGCATCTTCGTTGATGAATTCAACAGCGATGGCAACAGCCACCTTGGCACTGCCGGAAACGCGCAGAAAATCCATATGCATCACCACATCCGAAACCGGATGGAACTGGATGTCACGGGTAAGCACTGTGTGCTTTTTGCCGTCGACAGTAACGTCGAGAAGGCGGCCGTAAATACCAGGCTGGTGAATGATTTTAGTGATTTCACGGGCTTCCATAGTGATGCCCAATGGATCCTTCTTGTCGCCATAAATGACGGCAGGGACTTGACCTGCGCGGCGTGCCGCACGGGCGGACCCCTTACCGACCCGTTCGCGCTGATTAGCGCTAATGGTTGTGATGTCAGACATTGCTAACTCCTTTTTTCAAAACAATGTACCGCGCCTCCAGGGGTGCGCGGCGGTGGAGTATTAGGCTTTTTACAACGAAAATACAAGCGTTTTTGCGCAATCCGCACAGGTTACGGAACGGCAGAGACTTTGCTGGTTTTCGGCTTAATAGCGGCGCTATTGGCGGCTAGAACAATGTTGAAACTGAACGCTCTTCATTGATCCGCTTGATTGCCTCGCCCAAAAGCGGCGCAATCGATAGCTGGCGGATGTTTCGGGCCACCCGAACCGCCTCAGTTGCCGGTATAGAATCGGTTGTAACCAGCGAATTTAGCGGTGATGCGGCAACGCGGCTAACCGCCCCGCCAGACAATACGCCATGTGTCACATAGGCATCCACGCTAAGCGCACCGTCACCAATGAGCGCGGCGGCGGCATTGCACAGCGTTCCACCCGAATCGACAATGTCATCAACCATGATGCAATGGCGGTCCTTAACGTCACCAATGATGTTCATTACTTCGGATACACCAGCCTTTGGCCGACGTTTGTCAATGATGGCCAGATCCGCGTCAAGACGACGGGCCAGAGAGCGCGCCCGAACAACACCGCCAACATCAGGCGATACAATCATCAGATTGCCGTCATAGCGCGATTTAATGTCATCAATGAATACCGGCGCGGCAAACATGTTATCAGTCGGGATATCGAAAAAGCCCTGTATCTGTCCGGCGTGCAAATCAATCGTCAATACACGATCAGCACCAGCCGAAGTGATAAGGTTTGCTAGCAATTTTGCCGATATTGGTGTGCGGGGACCAGATTTACGATCCTGACGCGCATAGCCATAATAAGGCAATACAGCGGTAACACGGCGGGCCGAACCACGGCGTAGCGCATCAAGCGCCACAAGTAATTCCATCACATTGTCATTTGCCGGAAAGCAGGTGGATTGAACCACAAAGACATCTTCACCACGCACGTTCTCGCCAATTTCGACGAAGACTTCCATATCCGCAAAGCGGCGCACATCAGCCTGTGTGAGGGGAACATCCAGATAGGCAGCAATTGCCTCTGCCAGAGGGCGGTTGCTGTTGCAGGATAAAATCTTCATTCGTAAAACCCGTTGCCTATCAGCCAGCCGACTAGCCTGTCGGTTGCCATTGTCATAGCAACCACCCCAAGGAGGGGCAAGTCGTTATCGGGGCCAATGGTCACTATTTTCATCAAGGCACCTAAACAATAAAACAGCTGGAGAGCAGGCCCAGCATTAATAAACCAAGGAATATATACAAATGCGGCATGAGCTTAATGTCTTTCTGTCGCCCTAATCATCGATGAATAAGTGTCATTTTGGCAATGCAATTATGGAAATTTGACGCCCAGAATCGGAATCGCCAGCATGTGTGGCGCGGCGATGTGAGAAAAATTGAGGTGATTCGTTGGTTTCATATGTATCTAACGCGCAATCATGAATGGCAACAATGTCATCGCCGCCAAACGCACGCAACCGCGCATGGACATAAGCCGGAAGATCAAAATGGAATTTATCACCATCCGGATTTTGCGGACCTATATCATCAGCGGTGAAACAGGCATCGGTGATATTCTCTGGCAAGGCATCGCCGGTCATCTCAAAAACAATTGCCTGCATTTTCGAGTCGACCTGATAGCTGGCCTTGGCGATGGTTGGGCCGATTAACGCGGTGATCGCGGTTGCACCTAGTGCCCGCATGGACGCAATTGTGGTGCTAGTGATGCCGCCGCATGCCCCGCGCCAGCCCGCGTGACAGGCACCAATAACCCCCGCAGTAACGTCAGCAAACAACACCGGCAGGCAGTCGGCCGTCAAAATTCCAAGGGCAAGACCCGGCGTGCTGGTCACGATACCATCGGCCCGAATAAGCGCGTCACGATGCTGGCTCATCAATGGATGGTTGGGATCGGTGGGCCGCGGTGGAAAGTGCGGGGTGGCGGTAACGCATTCAGCGCCATGCACCTGAAAGACCGCCATTAAATCTTCTGGCGCAATGTCTAGGCTGGCGGCCGCGCGTATCTGGTTTAGTGCGACAAGCGTCAGATCGTCATCGGAGCCAAAGCCGCAATTAAGGCTTTCATATAGCCCGCTACTAACCCCGCCTTGAGCCGAGAAAAACCCGTGCGGGACTGTCACATCCGGATGCCGGTAATAGGGCGGCAAGGGCGTGTGGGTACCATTGGGCGTGCGGGTATCGGGGGGATTCGGGGTGATCAGGCGAAATGACATGCGGGTGGGCGCTCCAACTTTCATCAGGTCGGGCTAGATCGTCTCAAAGCCGGGTGGCAGACCCTCGCCAGCGGGAACCAATAGCGCAACTTTGAAAGCCTCGCCCATTTGCGCTGGGCTGGTCAACCTATCAATCGCCGCCAACAGCGCACGGCGGGTTTCGGGATCGGCTGTCGCCGCCGCCTGTTCGGCGCGGGTGGCAAGGCCTACACGCATCAAAAACCGTCCTTGGGGAACCGGTCCAATTAACCGTGCCCCCGCACTCGTCGCCCCTCGGTCCAATGCGGCAAAATCAACCCAGTGGGATAGATCGGCGCGGCCCGGTTCAAAGAACGGATCAACCGGCCGATGATCGGCAACGGCTTGCAAGCTGTCGCCGGTGTTTCCATTACGGCCATAATCGATGATCAACATAGCCCCGCCATTTGTGGCTATGTGGCGAGCAAGATGCGCGACAATGGTTTCGGCCGCCGGACAAAACTCAAAGATGGTGCCGTCACTTGGCGTATCGGGCAGGGTGTCTTTGTGTTCACTTTGGTCAATCAACGGACCGTCAACAAAGCCAAGGCCGCCAGTCGCAGTGTCCAGACCAACGAGGCGGTGATGCCATTCGCCATTACGGGCAATAATTTGATCCTGTGGCAGGGCGTCAAAAAATTCATTGGCAATGCCGAATAGCGGTGCAGATGGCAAATCTGACACATCATTATGCCAGTGTAACGCGGCCCCTGTCGCGCGCATGGTGTCGGCTTGCTGGGCGCGTAGACGCTCGCTAGTCTCGACAAAATGCACCGGATGCGTCGTCAGGGCGGGCATTAATTGTGCCCACGCGTGATGCATGTCGCGCATCAAAGTGCCGCGTCCCGGTCCCAATTCCACAATAGCGGCGTTGCTGGATGACCCAGATTGGCCCAAGACAGACGCCATCGCGATTTCATACATATGGGCAAGATATAAACCGCATATCTCGCCAAACATGCCGGAGATTTCTGGCGCGGTGATAAAATCGCCATCTGTGCCAAACGGGTTTTGCTGGTGGTAATACCCATGTTCGGGATCGGCCATACAGGCGGCCATATAATCGCCGAGGCTCATGGGCCCGTTTGCTTTTATCTGGGCCGATAATGTCTCGCCCAGCACGGTTGAAGAAATATCCGCCATTGTCTTAACTGCCACTCGTGCCAGCATCATCATTTCGGGAATGGTTATTTGGCTTGCGCATCAACAAATAAACCCCGCCCGCAATCATTGGCAGGCATAATAGCTGGCCCATTGTTATGAGGTTAAACAGCAAACCTAGCTGGATGTCGGGTTCGCGCACATATTCGACCATAAACCGGACAGTGCCATAGCCAATAAGCAAGGCGGCGGTAAGCGTGCCACTTGCCCGCAAGGCACCGCGGCGGGCCAGAACATACATGACAAGACCAAGTCCCAGCCCCTCAAGGCCAGCTTCATAGAGCTGGCTTGGATGGCGGGCAAACCCGTCACTATTAGGAAAAATCATCGCCCATGGCACATCTGTTGCGCGGCCAATTAATTCGCCATTGATGAAATTCGATAGACGCCCCAAAAACAGCCCGATCGGCACAACCATCGCCACCCGGTCACTGATGTTCAAAACCGGAATGGCATTGCGGCGGGCGAATAATAGCATGCCAAAGGTCACGCCAAGCAAACCACCATGAAACGACATGCCACCTTGCCAGACTTTCAGGATCTCTAGCGGATGCGATAGGTAAAACCCGAAATCATAGAAAATAACAAAGCCCAGACGCCCACCAAGAATAATGCCGATAAGTACATAATTCATCAGGCTATCAAGCTGGCCTAGCGATAGGGGCGCACCGGGCTGGCGTGCTTCACGCCGCAGGATGAACAAACCGCCGACCAATCCGGCGATATAGGCAAGCGCGTACCAGCGGATGCCAAACCCACCAAATTCGATGACGAAGGGATTAAATTCAGGGAGAATAATGCCGCCAGTCATGAGCGTTTGTCCAAATTGCCGAGTGAAACAGAGCCGTCACAATATCGCATTCATCATTGATGTGGTAATGGAATAAGCAGCAGGCTACTATAAATTATCGATCTACATATCGGACTACATATTTGACTGATATTTGACTAATATTTGTAGGTGTATTCATCAAGGAGAGCGGTCGTGGCTTCACAAAGCAATTTCATTTCGGATCTGGCGCAAATGGCAAATGGCGCGGCATCAGCCTTGGGCGGGGTGCGCGAGGAAATCGATAACATGATCCGCCAGCGCATGGAGCGTAGCTTGAATGCCCGTGGCCTTGTCACCCGCGAGGAATTTGATGCGTTGCGCACGCGCCATGAAGCCCTAGCGGCGCGGCTGGCCGTGCTAGAGGCGGGCGCCGAATCACCCGCCCCGAAAGCGGCAAAAACCGCCCGCAAGGCGCCATCACGGACAGCCAAAGCCAAAACCGACAAAAACTAGGCAAAAAGTCAAAATTACCTGAAATATGTCGCCATCTTGCGAATCAGCAAGTTTGGGCCATTTTTGGGAGTTATCCACAAGTGGATGTGGCTTTGGGTAGTCTTAGACACTAAATATTGTGTTGAACCGCGGCGCTGGATAGGTCATCTTTGCCCTGTCGCAACAAACCACGTCCGGAATTTTTGATGGCGCCAAGTCAGAACAGCATCGAGACCAATCTTGCGCATCCAATAGAATTGGTTGCCCGCTTTGTGGCGCGTCACGATTGGCTATTGCGGCAACAGGCACGCAATACAGTCATTGCGGAAATCCCCGGACGGTGGGCTGATTATCAACTGTCAGTCACATGGCAGGATAGCGAAGAAACCATGCAGGTCACTTGCCGGATCGATGTTCAGGCGGCCGATGAACAGCTAGGTGATCTGGCTCTGTTGGCGGCGCTTCTCAATCAGGATCTGTACATCGGCCATCTGGCGCTTGATCTCAAAAATGGCGAGCTTGAGTTGCGCCACACGCTGGCCCTGCGCGGGGCTGGTGGGGCAACGCCGGAACAGATTGAGGATGTGGTTGATATCATGCTCGGTGAGTGTGAACAGGTTTACCCTGCCATTCACCAAGTGGCGGCGGGACAAATGGCGGCGGCCGAGGCGGCAACTGCGGTTATGATGTTGACCGAAGGCGAAGCCTAGCCCGCCCACAGCGTAGCAAGGGTTACAGATGGCAAAACTGCAAATTACCTTAATTGGATGCGGCAAGATGGGCGGCGGTATGCTGCGCGGTTGGCTCGATGATGCGTCGCTTGATGCCGAATTTGTCATCATTGAACCATTCGCCGATGCGCTGGCATGGACCAAGGCGCATGACAATGTACAGATCTTTGCGAACCGCGAAGAGGCGCAAAATGCTGGCATTGGGGCCAGCCGGATGATTGTTTTGGCGGTAAAGCCGCAAATAATGGATGACGCGCTTGCCGGTATTAGCGATAGCGGCTTGGTTGGGCCAGAGACTACATTCTTATCGATAGCGGCGGGTATAACGCTTGCGCGGCTCGGTGCATGCCTTGGCGGTGATGCGGCGATTATTCGCTCTATGCCGAATACCCCAGCCGCAATCGGCAAGGGTATTACTGCGCTTTATGGTGGTACTGTTGATGCGGCGTCAATCGAACTTGCTCGCCAGCTATTGCTGGTAACGGGTGAGGTCGTGATTCTCGATGATGAAGCGCATATGGACGCGGTAACGGCGGTGTCTGGATCGGGGCCGGCCTATGTGTTCTTGCTGGCCGAGGCGATGAGCGAGGCCGGCATCAAGGCGGGATTGCCGCCCGCATTGGCCAAACAACTTGCCGAGGCAACGGTGAGTGGGGCCGGCGCGTTAATCGCGGCGTCGGATGAATCGCCGTCCCAATTGCGCGTTAATGTCACCAGCAAAGGCGGCACAACAGCCGCCGCGTTGGACGTATTGATGGGTGATGATGCGTTGAGCGCGTTGATGACACGCGCAATTGCCGCGGCAAAAGCACGATCGATTGCCCTTGGCGGCTAACCCTAGAGGGCCTATGATTATTGATGATTAAAGCCGACTGTTCGTTAGAACAAGCGATGAAGGGTGATCAATATGACTGCACAGCCAAGCGAATTCACGACAATGAATGAAATCATGGACCGGCTATCGCTGGCGCTATGGACCCAGCTTGCCGATCATCCGCCGCACCAGCTAACTATTGATGATATTGCAAAGAGTGCAGGTGTTGATGTAGGCGCCGCCAAAGCCGTTGCGGGCAGTGTTACCGGATTGATCTTGCACCGCCTCGCACAGCTTGACCAAATGGCGGCGATCGAGAGCTTTGCCGATATTGAGGATGCTGGCGAGGTTTCGATCCGTGAAAAAATCATGGAAGCGATCATGCATCGCTTTGAAATATACGCCCCCTACAAAGCGCAAATTGCCCAACTGGATAGTGCCGCGCGGCGTGATCCGGAATTGGCTATTCGGCTATTGGACTCGCTGGTTCAGGCGATGCGGCGCATATTGTTGATGGTTGGTGATGATCTTGTCGGTTGGCGCGGTGCGGCCAGAGTGCGCGGCGTTGCGGCAATGTCGATGCTTGTTGCCAAGGTCTGGCAGGATGATGAAACACCGGATTTGTCATCAACAATGAAGGCGATTGACCATCGTCTTTCCCAAGCCGAGGAATGGGGCCGGACTTTTCGCGTGTTTGATCGCAATGCCGACACGCCAGATCACGATGCCGACACGCCAGATCACGATGCCGACACGCCAGATCACGATGATGGCATGCCGGATGCCGATATTGATGCCGAGCGTAGCTATAATGTTCCGCAGGACGAGCGCTATCAATAAACCGCCCACGATAATTCCAATCATACATAGTTAAGAAGATAAGCAATGGACGAGACAGGCGTGAATGAAGCTAGCTTTGATGATTTTATGAAGCTGGACATCCGTAGCGGCACAATTGTTGAGGCGAGCGATTTCCCCGAGGCGCGAAAGCCAGCCTATAAGCTGGTGATCGATTTTGGTGATGAGCTAGGCCAGAAAAAATCATCGGCACAGATAACCGCACTTTATACAAAGGACGAGCTGGTCGGTAAGTCTGTGATGGCGGTGGTTAATTTCCCACCGCGCCAGATCGGTCCGTTCATGTCCGAGGTGCTAACGCTGGGCGTGCCGAATGAGAATGGCGATGTGGTGTTGGTTAGCCCTGATCTAGCGGCGCCAAATGGTAGCCGCCTGTTTTAATCTAAACCGGTAGCTTTATCGCCACGCGCAAGCCGCCCAAAGGCGATTCCGTCAGGGTCAATTCGCCGCCATGGCCAAGCACAATATCGCTGGTGATGGAGAGGCCAAGGCCTGTTCCCCCGGTCTTTCGATTGCGTGATCCCTCCAGCCGGATAAACGGCCGGATAGCATCGGCGCGGCGTTCTGGCGGGATCCCGGCGCCATCATCATCAATAAACACGGTCACTTCGTCATTGCGAAAGCGCAGGCTAACAACGGCGGTGGTGGCATAGGCCATTGCATTCGAAATGACGTTTTCAAAAGCCCGCTGGATCGATTTGCGGCGCAATGGAAACGGCGGCGGCGTATCGCTAGGCGGGGTGAAGGTGATGTTAAAGCTATGTGACTTTGCCGCCTTGCCGACCAGATTTTCCAGCATGGCTGTTATCTGGATGTCTTCGGGCGCCTCTTCACCCTCGCCCGCGGCAAAGGCCAGATAAGCATCGATCATCTCTTCCATTTCAACCAAATCGGTACGGATTGCATCGGTGTCGTCATCGGTCTTCATCAAGGCAAGCTGCAGGCGAATACGGGTCAATGGTGTGCGTAGGTCATGGCTAACACCGGCGAGCATGTCGGTGCGCTCGTTCAATTGCCGCATGATGCGATGGCGCATGGCCTGAAAGGCGCGTCCGGCCAACCGCACTTCCTTGGCGCCCTCTAGCCGGTAATCAGGCGCGGCGCGGCCAAGGCCCAATTGGCGGGCGGCATTGGCGAGCCGGCGGATTGGACGAACCTGACCGCGCATGAATAAAAGCGCGACACCAAACATCAGAATAGAGGAGCCAACCGTCCAGCCAATAAAGGTCCAGCTTGTAGATGAAAAAATCCGTTTGCGGCTGGCATAAATGCGGGCCACGCCATTGTTCAGCTTCACATCGATGAAAATCAGATTGGGATCGTCGGTTACATTTGTCCGCCAATCAAAGCCAATGCGCGCACCCAGCTCACGGCGTAAAATTTCTTCGGCATAATTATAAGGAAGATCAGAATTGCGGCCTTCCCATGTGCTTTCCGGATCAAACTGGATCGGGAAGCTAAAATATTTCCAGCCCATCTCGCGCACCATCTCGATCTGTTCGGGCGAGGGCTCGGCACCAAGATTGTCGACAAGGATGGCTATTTCACTGGCCAGATTGCTGGCCATATGGCGGCTGACTGTATCCCAATGGCGGTCATAAAAAATGAATACCGTGATGATCTGGACAAAGATCATAGGCACAAGAATGATCGAAATCATCCGGCCAAACAGGGTTTTGGGAAGAACGTTGCGAAGCTGCATTACTCTGATGCCTCATCTGCCGGTAGGCCCGCGCTAGGTGGTGCGGTTGCTTTATGTGGCGTTGGTGTCTGCCGGTCTGTGCTTAACTGCCAGCCTTTGTTGCGGACGGTTTGTAGCAAGACGGGATAGCGCGGATCCTGTTCAAGCTTGCTACGCAAGCGTGCCACGGCAACATCAATAGAGCGGCCCTGCATGGTGCCATCCATTGCTGTGCTGATATCCTGGCGCGATTGCACTTGATCGGGCTGGCTGGCGAAACAGCCGAGGAGCTTTTGCTCGGCGGTTGTGAGGTGAATGCGGGCGCCCGCTTTGGTTAGTTGCTGGGTGCCAAGATCAAAGCTGAAATCGCCAAAGGTGACAATGTCGCTGGTACCTGGTGTCGGGACAGCAGATGTTCGTGCCAGAATACTCTTGATCCGCAAGACCAGCTCGCGCGGTTCAAAGGGCTTTGACATATAGTCATCGGCCCCACTTTCCAGTCCCTCAATGCGGTTTTCCGTTTCCGACATGGCGGTCAGAAACAACGCTGGAACAGGATTTTCTTGGCGCAGGGATGTGAGAAATTCTAGTCCGGTTTCACCCGGCATCATCACATCGATGATTAGCAAATCAAAAACCAGCCCCGTTAATATGGTGCGGGCATCGGCGGCCGAGCCGACATCGGTTACGCGAAAGCCGCTTTCTTCGAGAAAACGGCGCAACAATAGGCGCAATCTTTCATCATCATCTATGACTAGGATGTGATGTTGGGTCACGGCGCCCTCTGGCGTTGTTGCTGACCTGTCTCATCGGCTTGGCGGCGGGTTTCCGCATCGAGCAGGCCGCGCAGAACATCCTGAAATCCTTGCACCGCAGACACGCCTGCCTCGCGGTAAGCGGCGGCAAACCGTTTACCTTGCAACGCGGTTAGACGGTTTTCTAGGGCCATACCGGTTTCGGTCAGGAATAATAGCCGTTGCCGTCGGTCATCTGGTCCTTGTTGTTGCACCACATAATCGTTTTCTACCAATGATGATAGGACCCGCGACAGGCTCTGCTTGGTGATCTTCAAAATCCCCAGCAGGTCACTCACGGTGATGCCCGGATTACGACCAATAAAATAGATCGCCCGATGATGAGCACGGCCCATATCCTGCTCCAAAAGCAGGGAATCTGCCTCGCCAGTAAAGTCTCTGTAAGCAAAGAACATCAGCTCTATACCGCGGCGTAATTCTTCCTCGCGCAAGAAGAGCGCCGTAGAAACTGGTTTTATGTCAGCCATGTTGACCAATAATCCATTGTGATGATAGGGTGATTGCACCCTAGCATAATACGTCCGTTTTGGAACTATTCAAACATTTATCTGGTAGTGAATTTCACTGGAGAAAAGATTATGGCCCTAATCCCGTTCGATGACCGCGATGGTAGCATCTATCTAAATGGAGAGATCATTCCATGGCGTGATGCAAAGACACATACGTTAAGCCATGGCTTGCATTATGCTAGTTTGGTCTTTGAGGGTGAGCGCGCCTATTCGGGCACTATTTTTGAGAGCCGTCTGCATACAGAGCGGTTGCGTGCGTCATGTAAGTTCCTCGATTTTGATATCCCTATCAGCGATGAAGAAATCGAAGCGGCGAAACAGGCTGTACTTGAAGCCAACGGGATTGTTGATGGTTATATCCGTGCCTTTTGCTGGCGCGGGTCTGAAATGATGGCGATTTCGGCACAGCACACAACAACGCATGTGGCAATCGCCGCGTGGGAATGGCCGAGCTATTTCGATCCGGAAACAAAGATGAAGGGCATCACCCTTGATGTTGCGGATTGGAAGCGTCCGTCACCGGAATCGGCGCCGGTTCATGCCAAGGCGGCCGGTCTTTATATGATTTGTACATTGTCAAAACATGCGGCGGAAAAGAAAGGCTTTCAGGATGCGCTGATGCTTGATTACCGCGGCTATATTGCCGAGGCCACAGGTGCCAATGTGTTCTTTGTTGATGATGAGGGCGTTATTCACACGCCAATCGCTGATTGCTTTTTGAACGGGATCACCCGCCAAACGGTGAGCAAATTGGCAAAGTCGTTACAGATGAAGGTTGTGGAGCGTCATATCAAGCCAGAAGAAATGGCCAATATGAAAGAGTGCTTCTTAACGGGAACCGCCGCCGAGGTGACGCCTGTATCGCGCATTGGTGATTATGAATTTACCCCGGCAGAAACTTCACGCAGTCTGGTTGACGGCTATGAGGATTTGGTGCGGGGCCGCATCAGCCTATAGGTTTTGGGCATAATTTAAGAAGTGGGCGTGTCTGGTCGCGCCCATTTTTTGCGGGCGGTATCATCACTATCGCGGGCATCAACCCATGTCGTGACACCGCCGCGCTCCTCCGCCTTCCAAAATGGCGCGTCTGTTTTTAGAAAATCCATAATGAATTGGGCGGCGTCAAAAGCGTCTTGGCGATGCGCCGCCGCCGCCGCAACCATTACAATCTGGTCATCTGGCAATAGCCGACCAACCCGATGAATAATGGTGACACCTGATAGCGGCCAGCGTTGACGCGCCGCGGCTTCGATCGCCTCGATCTCGCTCTCGGTCATGCCGGGATAATGTTCCAGCGTCATCGCCTCTATGGTTTCGGCCGCGTCATCGGTACTTTGCGAGCGAACAGTCCCCACAAATAACGCGATCGCGCCAACTGACGCATTCTGCAAAGCGCGGCTTTCACGGCTTATGTCAAAATCTTCGTTTTGGATTGTCACCGACATATCAGCCGCCCGTCACCGGAGGGAAAAAGGCAATCTCGTCACCAGAACTAACCGCCGTGCTAAGATCACCGTAAGTGCGGTTAACGGCAACGCGGACCGCCAGCATATCGGCAAGAGCAGTGGCATGACCGGGGGATTGCTTGGTCACAAAGGGTAGCAACTCCTCAACATTGGTCACGCCCTCCGGCAAGGCGATAACCTCAGTCGATGTGCCAGTATGCTCGCGCATCCATGCAAAATATCTGATGGTGATGTCGTTGCTACTCACAGCCCCGCCTCTCTAAATGGTATAAAGGTCAGATAGTCTCCCGCAGATACGCCGGTGTTTTCAACCGGAATTTCAACCAGCCCATCGGCGCCAGTTAGGGATGATAAAACGCCCGCCCCGCGGCGGCCATATAATTGCATCGCCATAACACCATCATCACCAGCGGCGAGCTTTACCCGCAGATATTCAGCCCGTCCGGCATGTTTCTTGTGATCAAAATCAGCCCGCACCGCCACGCGCATAATGGGCGATGTTATGCCGCCCGCCATGGTAAAAAACGCCGGGGCCGCAATCAACCGATAGCAAACAAAGGCGGCAACCGGATTGCCCGGTAAACAGAATATGCGCTTGTCACCAACCGCACCCACCGCCATTGGCCGACCCGGTTTCATCGCCAATCGCCAGAATACCAGCGCGGCATCATTATTGCGGAGTGCTTGTTGGGTGTGATCTTCATCACCATCAGACGCACCGCCAGAGGAAATCACAATGTCACACGCGTCCAAGGCGGTTTTATAGGCGGCAGTGAGCGCCGCTAGATCATCGGCAATAATGCCGTAATCGTTCACAATATATCCATCGGCCCGCAACAGTGAGGCCAGCATTGGCCGGTTTGAATCATAAACCTGCCCAATCGCGGCGGGGCTTGTTTGTCCGGTTCCATTCTCATCACCGGCATCAATAACCTCGTCACCCATTGATAACAGACCAATGGTCAACCGTTTGCGAACCGTAATCTGAGCAATGCCAGCCGCCGCCGCGATGCCAAGATCCGCAGGGCCAAGACGTTTGCCAGCCGGAATAATAGTCTCGCCAATAGCGATGTTTTCACCGGCGGGACGATTATTCGCCCCCGGCTTTAACGTTTTGTGGATTTGAACTTTTGTATCTGACCCAGCGTCACCGAAGGCGGTACAATCCTCGTGCATGGCGACCGCATCAGGTCCGTTTGGCATGATCGCGCCGGTAAAAATATGCACAGCCTGTCCTGGCGCAATTGGCTTGTTGAAGGGATGGCCAGCGGCGGCGCGCCCAATAACTTCAAAATGATAATCCGGATTGTCTTGCAGAAAGGCTGTATGAATAGCATAGCCGTCAACCGCGGCATTCGCCGTGGCGGGTAGGTTGTTTTGGGCAATGATATCGGCGGCATTAATCCGGCCATCGGCGTCATCAAGCCTAATCAGTTCGGTTCCGGCAATCGATTTTGCCCCCGCAATCAGGCGGGAGCGGGCAAGATCAGGGGCGATGGTCGCAGGATGAGGCATTAGCCAACACCCGCGGCCGCACCGCTATAACCCGCAAGGCCGCAGATAAAATTGGCAATGGCCGGAATATCATTCAAGTCAAGATGGTGCGGTGCGGGACGGGATGCGCCGGCATCGGTTTCCGGGAGCTCAGAATCGCTGGCAATGGCGATCACCCAATTATCGCCGGGATAGAGCAACGGGTTATCGGCGATGCTACGGTAGATCTCAATCTTTGGGATTGGCTCTTCTTTAAATCCCTCGACAATAACGATGTCGCACGGCCGCAATGCGCCTAGCAAATGATCGAGTGTCGGGGCTTTGGATGGGGCATGTTCGGTGAACAGCACCGAGCGTTTTGTCGATGAAACCAGAACTTGATTAGCGCCCGCACTACGGTGACGGTGGCTATCTTTGCCCGGAATATCAGCATCAAAATTGTGATGCGCGTGCTTTATAGTGGCGATTTCAATATCGCGGGAAGTCAATTCGGCGATTAGTTTTTCGGCAAGCGTGGTTTTGCCACTGCCCGACCATCCAGCCAATCCAATAACAAAGCGGTGCCGGTTGTAATTTGACAGGGGTGAGGGCGGCACCGCGTCAATTGGTGACATGACGCACAGCCCCACTAACATACCCATAGCCGGTTATTATGGTCAGTATCGCCGCCATCCATAAGAGCCCAAGGCCAATTTCCAAAGCAAATGGGAAGCCGGGGAAACCAGGCGCGCCGATCAAAAATCCAATCGCCAGAATTTGGAATGTGGTTTTCCATTTTGCGAGACCGGTAACAGGCGCGCTGAAACTCCGCTTGGCGAGGAACTCGCGCAGGCCTGAAATCATAAACTCACGAATGATAATAACCAACGCCGGTGCCATGAACACCCAGCCGACAGTGGTGACATGCGCCAATGCAAGCAAGGCGCAGGCAATCAGCATTTTGTCAGCAATTGGGTCCAGCATCTCGCCAAAGGGCGAGACGACATTTAAGCGGCGTGCCATATAGCCATCAATGAAATCGGTGACACTGGCGGCGGTGTAGATATATAGGGCAAATGCATAGCCGAAATCCGGCCGGTCAATCCAAATCAAGACCGCGATTACAGGTGCCATCAGGATGCGAATGATTGTCATCCAATTTGGTATAGCCTTGATCGAAAAGATCATAGGTTGTTGGGCCTCCCAGCCAGAGCAATGCTGTTAAGTCTCGCATTAAATATCAAAACGAGATTGCCGTCCATTATGATACATGGCGCTACGAATGCCCACTATAAAACCAATCATAAATTTGTTGGGCGAATTTTTCTGAAATTCCCTCAACTGCCTGCAAATCCTTCAACCCAGCGGCAGATACGGCGCGGGCCGAGCCAAAATGCGCCAATAGCGCCTTTTTGCGTTTTGGGCCAATGCCCGGAACCGCATCCAGCGGAGAGGTTAATTCAGTCTTTTGGCGTTTTGCCCGATGGGTGCCAATCGCATAGCGGTGTGATTCATCACGCAATCTCTGGAGAAAATGCATCGCCGATGAATGTGGTGGCAGGGTAAAGCTGGTTCGCCCCCGAATGTGGAATTGCTCGCGCCCCGCATGCCGGTCAGGTCCTTTGGAAATTGCCACGACATCAATGTCGGTAATGCCAAGCTCGTCCATCACTTCATTCACCGATGATAATTGCCCTTTGCCCCCATCAATCAGAATGAGATCAGGCCAATTGCCGGAGATGCGCTCTGGGTCCTCCTTTAACGCGCGTTCAAGGCGGCGGTGAAGCACCTGTCGCATCATCGCGAAATCATCGCCAAGTGTGGTTGAGTGTTTGCCCTCATCACGAATGTTAAAGCGCCGATACGCCGATTTGTTAAACCCTTCAGGCCCCGCAACGATCATGCCGCCAACTGCGTGTTTGCCCTGAATATGCGAGTTGTCATAAACCTCGACGCGCTCTGGAACCTTTGATAGGCCCAAGGTGTGCGCTAGCTCGGAAAGTAGTTTCTTTTGGGAGGCGGTATTGGCCAGATTGCGTGCCAGCGCTTCTTCGGCATTACGGCTAGCCATCACCGTTAGTTTGGTTCGGGGGCCGCGTTGGGGGCGGGACAATTTTACCGCGCGTCCTGCCTGTTCGCTCAATGCCTCGACCAATAGCTCTTTGTCGGCTGGCTCGTCCGACATGATGATTTCAACGGGTGGCTCTTTATCTTCGTAAAACTGGCCCAAAAAGGCACCGAGAATTTCGCCAGATGATGTTTCGCTATTATGGGTCAGGAAATAGGGGCGGTTGCCATAATTGGACCCCGACCGAATAAAGAAAATTTGAATGCAGGAACGTTCACCACTGCGGGCAAGGGCGACGATATCGGCATCGGGCAAGTTTGGCAGGTTGATGTCTTGGTTGGCCTGAATGCCGGTTAAGGCGCGAATACGATTGCGCCAGATCGCCGCCGTTTCAAATTCAAGAACCTCTGCTGCATCATGCATGCGTTTGGCATAATCCCGCTGGATCTCGGCCGAACCACCCGATAGAAACCGGCGGGCTTGGCCCATCTGTTTGTTGTATTCCGCCTTGGTCACGAGGCCAACACATGGCGCCGTGCAACGCTTGATCTGGTATTGAAGACAGGGACGGGTGCGGGTGCTAAAGACGCTGTCAGAACAGGTGCGTAGCATAAAGGCGCGGGCAAGGTCGGCCACCGTCCGGTTGACTGAACCAGCCGAGGCAAACGGGCCGAAATAATCACCCTTGCGGGTTTTGCGCCCCCGGTGCTTGGTCAATTGGCCAAATTCATGATCGGCAGTCAGCAGAATTTGCGGCAGGCTTTTGTCATCGCGCAGGAGAATATTGTAACGCGGCTTCATTTTTTTAATCAGATTCGACTCAAGCAATAAGGCCTCAATCTCTGATTTGGTGACGATGACTTCTAGCTTTTCGGTCTCGCTCACCATCCGCATGATCCGGTTGGATAGGCGGTTGGGCTGGGTATAGCTGGTCACACGGCGGACCAGATTACGCGCCTTGCCAACATATAATACTTCGCCTTTGCCGTTCGTCATCCGATAGACGCCGGGATCGTTGGTCAGGGTCTTTAGCTGTTCTTTAAGATAGCCAATACCACGCCAAATATCAGGAGGAAGGTTTACAGTCTCGTCCATGTGCCGCGTAAAATCTCTAGTGTAATTAGTCTGATATAGCCAATCTAGGCGGTTTCACCAGCTCTGGGTAGGGGCATATTGGCGCGATTGCGAATCAGCCGAATCGTTTGAAAATGTGACGCCAAAAAACTATCCCAAACGCCTGTGGATAAATATGTGGATTAATCTGCTATTCCGGCGTGCAATGCCTGATTTAATAGGAAAATCTACGCATTGCCTAATTTTTAGGCATATTTGAAATAGTTCATAAAAACAACATGTTAACTTTAATCAAGGGGAAAAATAGTGATTTTTGCGATAAAATCTAAAAAAACATTGCTGAATTGTGGCGAAAATAACCCGCTGTGCAAAACCCCACTTAAATAGCTTGATTAGGGATAAAGATTAGCCATTGTTTTTGTGCGTTTTTATCGAGCTGAACTAGCGTAGTGCAGGGCCACTAGCGGCGCCTGCCACGTTTTTTTGGTGGCGCGCCGGGGGTGCCGGCGGGGAAGCCATGATTCTGGGCGATGCTAACCGGCATGCCCGGCGCCGTAAGGCCTAGCTCGGCGGCCTCCATTCGGCGGATCTCGTCACGCAAACGTGCCGCTTCCTCAAAATCAAGATTACTGGCGGCCTCTTTCATCGACTTTTCAAGGCCGGCAATGACTGTCTGATAATTACTGCCGACAAGGTCACCCGGTTTACCGCCTGCCTCTGGCGTTAGGTGATCGCCGCGCTCATAGACTGAGTCGAGAATATCGGCGATGTCTTTCTTGATCGATTCAGGCGTGATGTTATTCGCAACGTTATAGGCCTGTTGCTTGGTGCGGCGGCGCTTGGTTTCATCAAGGGCATATTGCATGGAATCGGTAATCTTATCGCCATACAGAATAACCCGCCCCTCGACATGCCGTGCGGCCCGTCCGATGGTCTGAACCAGTGATGTTTTTGAGCGCAAAAAGCCTTCCTTATCGGCGTCCAAAATACCGACAAGCGCACATTCCGGGATGTCCAATCCCTCACGCAGCAGGTTAATGCCAATCAACACATCAAACACACCAAGGCGTAGATCACGCATGATTTCAATGCGCTCCAGCGTATCAATATCGGAATGCAGATAGCGCACGCGGATGCCGCCTTCATACATATATTCTGACAATGCCTCGGCCATCTTTTTGGTGAGGGTGGTAATCAAAACACGCTGGCCTTTGGCCGCGGCCTCACGGCTTTCGGCGATAATATCGTCCACCTGATTGGTCGTCGGTCTAACAAAACATTCAGGATCAATGAGGCCGGTTGGCCGAACGAGCTGCTCAGAGAAAACGCCGCCTGTGCGCTCTAGCTCCCACGGGCCGGGGGTGGCTGAGACGTGAATGGTCTGGGGGCGGAAACCTTCCCATTCCTCAAATTTCAATGGCCGGTTATCCATGCAGGACGGAAGCCGGAAACCATATTCGGAGAGGGTCGATTTGCGGGCAAAGTCACCCTTATACATCGCCCCGATTTGTGGCACGGTAACATGGCTTTCATCAATGATCAGAAGCGCATTTTCCGGCAGATATTCAAACAGCGTCGGCGGTGGCTCACCAGGGCCACGCCCCGATAGATAGCGCGAGTAATTCTCAATACCGGCACAGGCACCTGTTGCCTCGATCATTTCGATGTCAAACTGGGTGCGCTGTTCGATGCGCTGTGCTTCGAGCAATTTATTCTGCTCATTGAGCTCGGCCAGCCGGAGTTTCAGCTCTTCCTTGATCAGCTTGCAGGCTTGCTGCAAGGTCGGCTTTGGCGTCACATAATGCGAGTTTGCAAAGACCGTGATCTTTTCCAGCGGTTTTATTTTTTCACCAGTCAGCGGGTCTATCTCAAAGATAGATTCGATCTCATCGCCAAAGAGTGAAATGCGCCACGCCCGGTCTTCCATATGCGCGGGGAACAGTTCGACATTATCGCCGCGCACCCGAAAATTGCCGCGAACAAAATTCGCGTCATTACGGCGATATTGCAATTCGGTAAAGCGGCGCAACATATCCTGACGTGGATAATCTTCGCCCACACCGAGGGTTTCGGTCATCGTTGAATATGTCTCGACCGATCCAATGCCATAAATACAGGATACCGATGACACGATGATTACATCATCGCGTTCCAACAATGCCCGCGTCGCCGAATGCCGCATGCGGTCGATCTGTTCATTGACCGAAGATTCTTTCTCGATATAGGTGTCGGAGCGCGGGACATAGGCCTCTGGCTGGTAATAATCATAATAGGATACGAAATATTCGACCGCATTATCGGGGAAGAGCGAGCGCATCTCGCCATAAAGCTGGGCCGCCAGTGTCTTGTTTGGCGCCAAAATGAGGGTTGGACGTTTGGTCTCTTTAATGACATGCGCCGCGGTAAATGTTTTTCCAGAGCCGGTCACGCCAAGCAACACCTGATCGCGGTCACCGTTCTTGATGCCGCTGATCAATTCAGCGATGGCCGTTGGCTGATCACCAGCGGGGGTGAATTCCGATTGCAGATCGAAATTCGCTGGCTGGCGCGGGCGGGTGATAATCATATTATCCGGCGCACCAGAAACGCCGCTAGCGCGCGCCGCATCTCCCGCGCTAACACCCGAGCCGTCTTCACTTGTCGAACTGTTGTTTTCCATTCCTAAAAGATAGGGCGTGATAGCGTGCGAGGGAAGAGGGCGGGATCGTTTATCTATGTATTTGGGTAGGTATTTGGGTATGTATTGGCCCCGCATTAGCCATAATACTGGCTGGCCTCCCACGCGATAATCGCCTGTTTGCGGTTTGGTCCCCACATATAGCCGCCAATATTGCCGGTTTTCCGGATTACACGGTGGCATGGGATGAGCAATGCAATCGGGTTTCTGGCAATCGCAGTGCCAACCGCGCGGGCCGAATGTGGCGCGTCAATATGGGTCGCAATATCGCCATATGTGGCCAATGATCCCATCGGAATTTTCAACAATGCTTCCCATATCTTTAACTGAAAGGCGCTGCCATTGAGATGTAGGCGGATTGTCTTCTTGCTGGCCGGTGGTTTTTCGCATTCTGCGGACCGGTGTTCACTTGGGTGCTGCCAATGATGGTTGAGGATGGCGATGGCGTCTGCCTGATGCTTGTCAAACATTTTGATAAAGCTGGCATTTGGGAATTTCTGGCGCAATGTCGCGATACCCTTATCGGGGGCATCCTCAAACGCCATGTGACATAGGCCAGTCGGGGTGGCGCCGAGCAGCACCGGACCAAACAGGGTATCGGCATAGCTATAATTGATCGCAAGGCCAGAGCCGCCCTGTTTGAATTGACCAGGGGTCATGCCCTCTATTGTGACAAACAGATCATGCAACCGACCGGCGCCGGAAAGCCCGGCATCAAAGGCGGCATCCAATATAGTGGCCTGATGATTCCGGATCGCGTCCTTGGCATGCTCCAATGCCAAAAACCGCATGAATTGCTTTGGACTGACACCGGCCCATTTTGAAAATAGCCGCTGGAAATGAAACGGACTTACATGCACCGCCGCCGCTATCTCGCCAAGCGAGGGCTGGTCAGCAAAATTCTCGGTGATAAAGGCAATGGCACGCTCGATGCGCTGATAGTCAATTTGGGCCTGTGTTTTCATGATAGCCTCCTTGCCACTATTGGATTTGCTTTGGCCCATAGAATGTGTTGCGCCCAAGCACTAAACCACCCGATTCTTGCTATGTTTTATATGTATACGCTAGCGCATCCATCGGCCAATCATAGGGCAGGTTAATGGATTGGGGGATGTTGCTACGCCGCTTCTTCTTGCACTGTTCTCGCAAAGCACGGTAAAATGAAGGGCACAATCCGGCGCCGTAGAGGAGGCCCTTTCATGTCGCCCGCTAAAAATATCATTTCCGATCGCATTAACCGAACCACACCATCGCCGACCGTCGCCATTGCCAGCATGGCGTTGGATATGCGCGCGGCTGGGCGTGATGTGATTGGCCTTGCGACAGGTGAGCCAGATTTTCCAACACCGCCGCATGTGATCGAGGCGGCAATCAAGGCCATGCATGATGGTCATACACGCTATACACAGGTTGACGGCATTCCCGAATTAAAGGCCGCGGTGGTTCGTAAATTTGCCCGTGAAAACCAGATTGAAGTAGCGCCGGAAAACATCACAATTGGCACAGGCGGCAAGCAGGTGTTGTTCAATGCATTGATGGCGACGATTAATCCGGGCGATGAGGTGATTATCCCTGCGCCCTATTGGGTGAGCTTTGCCGGTATTGTCGAGCTATGTGAGGGCCAGCCGGTCTTTGTTGCCTGTCCGCCATCTGCCGGAATGAAATTAACGCCTGAACAATTGGATGCCGCCATTACCCCGCGCACCAAATGGGTGATCCTGAACAGTCCGTCAAACCCGACTGGTATTGGCTATGAGGCGAGTGAGATTGCCGCGTTGGCTGATGTTTTGCGCCGGCATGAACATGTGTATCTGGTGTCTGATGATTTATATGAACATCTGACCTATGACGGTTTTGTCTTTGCCACCATGGCCCAAATAGCGCCGGATCTGGCGGATCGTGTGTTGACCCTGAACGGTGTTTCTAAATCCTATTGCATGACGGGGTGGCGCATTGGTTATGCCGCAGCCCCGCCGTATTTGATCAAGGCAATGGCGAAAATCCAGTCGCAATCAACCTCTAGCCCTAATTCGATTGCCCAGCATGCGGCTATCGCGGCGCTCGATGGGCCAATTGATTTCATCGCCGATAATCTTGCTGTTTTTGATCGTCGGCGGCAAAAAGTTGTGGCGGCATTAAACGCGATGGAGGGGGTTAGCTGTGCGATGCCGAATGGTGCGTTCTATGCCTATCCAGATATTACCGGGTTGATTGGAAAATCGCGGCCTAGTGATGCGGGTGGTCAGGTGATCGAGACCGATAGTGATTTCGCCGCCGCTGTTCTGGAAATGGGCGAAGTGGCGGTTGTGCCGGGTGTGGCCTTTGGCCTGTCGCCTGCGTTTCGTATTTCCTATGCCACGGCGGATGATTTGTTGGATAAGGCGCTGGCTAGGATCGGTGATGTCGTGGCGCGGTTGCAATAACCCGCCAAACTAATGCCACAATGTACCAGCAGGGTGAGTGGTAGAATTTAGGCAGATTTTGAATAGTAGCTGGGCAATAGCGCAGTGGTTTCAAATAGTGGACCAATCAGGCGGGGCCAAATAGATGAGGAATTTGACATGCTAATAAAGCAGAAGCGTGATTGGGAATTGCCAGAATCAGCGGCAACGGATGAACAGGTCTATATGAACCGGCGCCAATGGCTTCGCGGTGCTGGCTTTGCCGGTCTTGGTCTTGGTGCGGCATTGGCTGGCGCTGGTGGATTGACTGGTTCTGCACTCGCGGCGATTGGCGGTTATCCGTTCCCGCGCAACAATAATTACAAGCTGGACCGGGCCATCACGAACGAGGAAGAGGCCACCACCTATACCAATTTCTATGAATTTGGCTCGTCAAAAAACATTTGGAAAAAAGCCCGCAAGATGGCTACGGACCCGTGGGCGGTGACTATCGATGGCATGGTTGAAAAGGAAATGAAAATCGATGCCGAGGATTTGGTCAAGGCAATGGGCGGCGTTGAGGAACGGCTTTATCGGCATCGCTGTGTAGAGGCATGGGCGATGGCGGTGCCGTGGTCTGGTGTACCTTTGGCCAATCTGGTGGCGCTAGCGCGGCCAACCTCTGGCGCGAAATATCTGCGCATGGAAACCTTTATGGATCCTGATGTGGCCCCCGGACAACGGCAAAGCTGGTACCCGTGGCCCTATGTCGAGAGCCTCACGATTGAAGAAGCCCAGAACGAGCTGGCATTCCTTGCCACTGGCATTTATGGCAAGGCTTTGCCGAACCAGAACGGCGCGCCTATTCGGTTGGTAACGCCGTGGAAATATGGATTTAAATCAATCAAATCGATTGTCCGTTTCACCTTTACCGATGAACGGCCAAAGTCTTTCTGGGAAGAATTGGCGGGCAATGAATACGGTTTCTGGGCGAATGTTAATCCGGGCGTTCCGCATCCGCGCTGGCCGCAGACAACAGAGCGCCTTTTGGGCACAGATGAGCGTGTGCCAACACAGCTTTTCAACGGCTATCGTGATCAGGTCGAGCCACTTTATGCCCGCCTGAAAGTAAGTAGCCCGCGCGAGTTATATTATTAGGATTAGCGCTCCAGCAAGCCCAGTAATTTCTGGGTGAGGGCGGGGCGTTCATCCAAGGCCTCATAGCCATCAAGATCCGAATAGGGCGATAGAATTGCGGTATGTGTTCCGGCAATCATCGCCCGATGGAACGTGCCTATCCTGCCGGTTTCGCCGCCACAGCTATCAGCGTGATCAGGCCGCCACCCCGCGATAAGAACCGGCTTGCCAGTGATTGCTGCTTCACTCACCATATTGACTGAATCCGCGGTAACAATGATTGCATCCGCCGCCAGAACACCCGGATAAGGGTTTTCCATCAAAGGATTTGAGTCGGCCGAATCGTCCTCATTGGGTGGTGCAAGATGGGTAGCAATTTCGTATTCGACATCACCAAGAGATAGGCTAAGTTGATCAAGCAATTGCGGTGGTGTGCGGCGTGACGGCACTAATAACAGCCGGACAGGCTTGTCATCAATCCACGTCATTTGGGCAAAATTGCCAAGCTCCATCGCCATATAACCAACCATCTTGCGAGAAATACGATAGCGCGCATTATCGCCGCCAAGCATGACCGCAACGGGGGCATGATTATCGCGGTTGAGCCAATGCGGCGGCAAGCCCTTTGCCGCCTCGGCAATTGCCGCGCGGGTCAACCGGTTAAGCGAGCCCAGCGTCACCAGCACATTATCGCCGCGTGTAGGATCATGTGACGGCACAATCAGCGCATCAAATAATGCAGGATCTAGTCGCGGATCCTGTAGATGTACCGTTTGCATCTTTGCCCCGGCTCGCCGCGCCCGCGCCCGCATGCCAATCGATATACCCGCCATGCGGCGGCCACAAGTGATCAAAATATCCGGGTAGTCAGCTGCTTTGCGTGGGCGCGGCAGAGGCTCGGCTGGGACGCCGTTATTTGGTGTGCTGTCGTTTTGTGCTGGCTGTTTAACGCCATAGAGGGGAAAGAGCGAAAGAGCGCCAGCCAAGCTTGGGAAACTGCGGGGGATGCGGTGCGGTTGGACAATATGATCGTGATACTGGCTATCTGGCCGTGCGGCGGTAATCGCCTGGGCCAACGCAATCGCCTGAAAGCGCATGCCAGCCGTGCCGTCACTCATCACCCAAATGGTGAGTTTCGATTGAGGATTTTTGGGTTTTGGTTTCATACGCGGCAATTACAACACCCCTGTTGGTGAATTCTGTTGGAAAAGTTTTAACAGATTATCGCTGGCGGTGGGGAATTGATCGCAAAAGGGTCAGCGTGATGATACGGCAGACTAATAAATGGTGATGCCCAGAGATATTTTGCGCAATAATGTTAGTCATCTGGCTTGCGCAAAGGTCTAGCTCCGTTCTATCATCAGGCCCCAAAAGGTTACGGATATAATCATCATACTAGCCACGTAATGCGGGAGTGAAATCCCGGATGGAGCCGAGAAGATCATGTCAGGCAAATTCAAATTGGATGAGGTAGACCGGCAAATTTTGCATGATCTGCAAAATGATGGACGGATGACCAATGTCGAACTGGCCAAACGCGCTGGTATTTCACCGCCGCCCTGCCTTAGACGTGTGCGCGGATTGGAAGACGCTGGTGTGATCAAGGGCTATCACGCCGATATTGATGCTGATCTGCTCGGCTATTCGGTCAATGTATTCGCCTTTGTCGGGTTAACCAGCCAAGCCGAGAGCGATCTTCAGGATTTTGAATTGTTGGTTAGCGCGTGGCCACAGGTCCGTGAATGCCATATGTTGATGGGCGAGACTGATTTCCTGTTAAAGATCGTCGCGCATGATTGGGATGATTTTCAGAAATTTCTAACCAGCAAACTAACCCCGGCGCCGAACGTGAGCCACGTTAAAACGGCACTATCAATTCGCTCGGCAAAACGCCTGCCCGGCATGCCGATTGATGGGGTCGAGGAATAGGGCTGTTAGCTGATTACCTTGGCCATATCCAACAGGCCTATCGACAGGATCTCATAGCTTTTGATGCCGTTTGGCGTATGCACTTCGGCGCTATCGCCAACACCTTTGCCGATCAATCCACGCGCAATCGGTGATGATGTCGAGACCAGACCTTTATTGATATCCGCCTCATACGGTCCAACAATATGATAGGTGTATTCCTCGTCTGTTTCTTCATCAACGACGGCTACGGTGGTCCCAAAGGTTACGGTTTTGCCGGTTAGTTTCGATGCATCAATAACCTCGGCGCGGCTCGTCACATCTTCAAGTTCCGAAATCCGGCCTTCGATAAATGATTGGCGATCACGCGCGGCATGATATTCCGCATTTTCCGACAAATCGCCATGCTCTCTGGCAACAGCAATTGCGTTAATAACGGCTTGGCGTTCATTGTTTTTCAAATGCGCCAGCTCAGCCTTGATTACGTCTAGGCCCTGTGTGGTGAAGGGTATTTTTTCCATCACTTGATTTTCCGTTAGTTAATAATCTCATGCTAGCTGTTAAATCTCAGCTATATAACGTGAGATAACATCTTAATGGTGGGAGGTAGCGCTGTTTATGTCAAGCGATGGGCTACTGGTCAATATCTGCAAGGAAATCTTGCAAAGTACGCACCTGCAAATTGCCCTGCCGCATAGCGCGAATGGCCTGCCCCGCCGCACGGCTACCCGATACTGTGGTGTAATACGGGATCTTGTTCGTCAAAGCGGTCTGGCGCAGTGAGAAAGAATCCCGGATCGCGGCAGCACCCTTGGCAGTGTTAAAGACAAGGTTAATCTCGCCCGATAGCATTGCGTCAACCGCATGCGGACGCCCTTCCATAACCTTGTTAATATGCGTAGCAGGTACCCCAGCCGCGGTCAGTGCCGCGGTGGTGCCGCCGGTCGCAACGATGGTGAAGCCATCGCTAACAAGGTCACGGCAAATTTCGATAAAGGCTGGCTTGTCCTCATCCTTAACCGAGATGAAAACACATCCCGACAAAGGCAGCTCTGTTCCCGCACCAAGTTGGCTCTTGGCAAAGGCGCGGCCAAAATCTGTATCCACGCCCATGACTTCACCAGTTGATTTCATCTCTGGGCCAAGGAACACGTCAACACCGGGGAATCTGGTGAATGGGAATACCGCTTCTTTGACAGCTACATGCTTTAGGTTCAGCTCTTTTAAGTTAAAGCTTGCAAGCTTTTCACCGGCCATTACACGGCTGGCAATCTTCGCCAATGGCACACCTGTTGTTTTGGCAACAAATGGGACGGTCCGGCTACCGCGTGGGTTCACTTCCAACAGGTAAATATCGTCGCCCTTAATGGCAAATTGGATATTCATCAGGCCAACAACATTGAGCGCTCTTGCCAATGCTTCGGTCTGTTTGCGCAATTCCACCAGCGTTTCGGCAGATAGGTTTTGTGGCGGCAACGAACAGGCAGAGTCACCGGAATGGATGCCGGCTTCCTCGATATGTTCCATAATTCCGCCAATATAGACGTCTTCGCCATCACATAGCGCGTCAACATCAACCTCGACGGCGTTATTCAAAAACCGGTCAATCAGCACCGGACTATCGCCAGACACCACAACCGCATCGCGCATATAGCGTTCAAGATCGGTTTCGTGATGCACGACTTCCATTGCCCGGCCACCAAGAACATAGGATGGCCGGATAACCACTGGCAGGCCAATGCGGGCAACGATTTCACGTGCCTCTTCAGCAGAATGCGCAATACCGTTCTCTGGCTGTAGCAATCCAAGATCTTGGATTAACTTCTGGAACCGCTCGCGGTCTTCGGCAAGGTCAATCGCATCTGGGCTGGTGCCTAGAATTGGAATGCCGGCATCCTCTAGGGCGGCGGCGATCTTTAGCGGGGTTTGACCACCCAGCTGGACGACGACACCGTGCAAGGTTCCGTTCTGGGATTCGCGCAGAATTACCTCGATCACATCCTCATCGGTGAGGGGCTCGAAATAAAGCCGGTCAGATGTATCGTAATCAGTTGAAACCGTTTCCGGATTACAATTGATCATGATTGTTTCATAGCCAGCCTCGGACAGAGCGTAACAGGCGTGAACACAGCAATAATCAAATTCGATACCCTGACCAATTCGGTTTGGACCACCGCCAAGGATAACAACTTTTTTCCGGTCTGACGGATTGGACTCGCATTCAGCCGCGCCAATGGCGATTGCATTCTCATAGGTCGAATACATATAGGCGGTATCGGATGCAAATTCGGCGGCGCATGTGTCAATCCGCTTGAATACAGGATGCACATTGGCGGCGCGGCGGATGGCTGTAACTTCGCTATTCTTATGTCCGGTCAAAACCGCCAGACGCGCGTCAGAAAAGCCCATAGATTTCAGATAGCCGAGGCTATGCTCATCAGTTGGCAGGCCCTCTGCCTTTAGCTTTGCTTCGGTATCAATGATATGTGCGATGCGCTCTAGGAACCATTTGTCCCAGCCGGTGATCTTGTAAACATCATCAATAGACATGCCAGAGCGGATAGCCTGGGCAATGCGCAAAATACGGAACGGTACAAGCTCATCAAGCCAGCCGCGCAATGGCTCGTTACCAAGGGCACTATCCTGTTCTGGCATTTCAACATCATCCAGACCATCAAGGCCGGTTTCCATTGAACGCAGGGCTTTTTGGAGGCTTTCCTCAAAGGAACGTCCAACCGCCATAGCCTCACCAACAGACTTCATCGATGTCGACAAATGGGCGTCCGCACCAGAGAATTTCTCAAAGGTGAAACGCGGAATTTTGGTAACGACATAGTCAATTGTTGGCTCAAAACTGGCCGGTGTTACGCCGGTAATGTCATTGGCCAATTCATCGAGCGTATAGCCAACCGCAAGTTTTGCGGCAACCTTGGCAATCGGAAATCCAGTGGCCTTTGACGCCAATGCAGACGAACGGCTAACCCGCGGGTTCATCTCAATCACAATGACCCGGCCTGATTTAGGATCAACAGCGAACTGGACGTTAGAACCGCCCGTATCAACACCAATCTCGCGAAGAACAGCCAGTGAGGCGTTGCGTAGGGCTTGGTATTCTTTGTCAGTCAGGGTCAATGCAGGGGCGACAGTGATCGAGTCACCAGTGTGCACGCCCATCGGATCCATATTTTCAATGGCACAAATGATGATGCAATTATCAGCGGTATCGCGGACAACTTCCATCTCAAATTCTTTCCAGCCAAGCAGTGATTCCTCAATCAGGATCTCGCTTACGGGTGAGAGGCGCAGGCCGTTATTGACGATCTCTTCAAATTCGGCGCGGTTATAAGCAATACCGCCACCTTCACCACCAAGGGTAAATGACGGGCGAATAATCGCTGGCAAGCCGACAAAATCGAGCGCTTCCATCGCGTCTTCAAATTTACCAACAGTGCGGGCGCGGGCACATTCAAGGCCAATACGGCCCATCGCGAGGCGAAATAGCTCGCGGTCTTCGGCCATCTCGATTGATTCTTTGCGGGCGCCGATCATCTCGACACCATATTTATCCAGAGTGCCGTCATTATAGAGCGCCAATGCGGTGTTCAGCGCAGTCTGGCCGCCCATTGTCGGCAACAGCACGTCTGGACGTTCTGCTTCAATGATCTTGGCAACGGTTGCCGGCGTGATCGGCTCGATATAAGTCGCATCGGCCATCTGTGGATCGGTCATGATCGTCGCTGGGTTTGAATTCACCAGAATGACGCGGTAGCCATCCGATTTCAGCGCCTTACAGGCCTGAGCGCCGGAATAGTCAAATTCGCATGCCTGACCAATAATAATAGGTCCGGCGCCGATGATGAGAATGGATTTAATATCGTTACGGCGCGGCATCGTTATGATCTCTGCTTCATCAATTGTGTGAAACGTTCAAACAAGTATCTGGAATCATGCGGCCCGGGCGATGATTCTGGATGATATTGAACGCAAAAGGCGGGCTTTGTCTTGTGGCGCAAGCCTTCAACCGACTGGTCAAATAGCGATATGTGCGACACTTCTAAATCATCTGGCAGGCTATCGGGATCAACACAGAACCCGTGATTCTGGCTGGTGATTTCGATCTTGCCAGTGGCAAGGTCTTTCACCGGATGGTTAGCCCCGCGGTGGCCACGATCCATCTTGAAGGTCTTTGCCCCCATCGCCAAGGCCATCAATTGGTGGCCAATACAAATGCCAAAGATCGGCATGTCGGCGTTGATCAAAGTGGCAATCTCGCTGGCGGCATAATTGCCGGTTGCGGCTGGATCACCCGGGCCATTGGCCAAAAACACGCCATCAGGCTGCATCGCTAGAATATCGGCGGCGCTGGTGCTTGCGGGTACAACAGTGACCGCGCACCCTACATCTTGCAGACAGCGCAGGATGTTTTGCTTGCAGCCAAAATCAACGGCGACGACTTTATATAGGGAATCGGTTTTCTGGTGCGCATTGTTTTCATACTGCCAGCTCCCTTCGTCCCATTGATGCTGGGCATCTGTGGTCACGGTTGCGGCCAAATCCATGCCGGCAAGTCCCGGCCATGCTTTTGCCATGGCGATCAGCTTGTCGACATCGATATTGCCGTCTGGGCTGTGACAGATCACACCATGCGGTGCACCGCCATCACGAATGCGGCGGGTGAGGGCTCTGGTATCAATGCCTGCGATGCCGGGCAGATTATGTGTCTGCATCCATTCATCAAGACTTGCATCCGCGCGCCAGCTCGCAGGGTTGGTAATTTCTTGGCGGGTAATCATCCCCAGCGCGGCCGGTGTAACGGTCTCGCCATCCTTGGCGTTGGTACCGACATTGCCGATATGGGGAAAGGTAAAGGTAATGATCTGACCAGCATAGGAAGGATCAGTCATAATTTCCTGATAACCGGTCATAGATGTGTTGAAACACACTTCGCCAACATTTGTAGTGGCGGCACCAAATCCGATTCCGGGAAAGACGGTCCCATCAGAGAGAACCAAAACTGCCGTCGGGTTGTCCCGACTGGCGCGCAATGTGACAAAGCCAGAATGCGATATCTGCCCCATTTGAACCCTTATACCTAGTGCTAGAATTGTAAAGTTTCCAAACACCGCCCCGCTCATCAGGACAGGCTGGTAAACGGCTGAGTTCTTACTAGAGCCATCCCCCGCGGTCAAGAGGGGGAAGCGTTCATTTGCCATAAAACCACATGTTTTTGTGGTTCGCCCAGAAAACCTCGCTATATCTGGGGTTTATGGTGATGGTGATATTGGGCCGCTCTAAAAAGATAGACCCACAAACGTGTGTGCAGCCCAGCCATTGGCCTATCGAAACGGCGAATCAGGGATAGAGATCTGGCAAATACCTGGCAAATATTTCGCATTTATCGGGAAAATATCCGGCAAATGTCCGGCAAATGTCTGGTAAATATGCGGCGAATATTGCTGAAATTCAAGGTGAGGCTTGCAGTGATGCGACGAAGTCGGTAAACGCCTAGCTCGTTTTACACATACTACTTTTACTTTTTAGATTTATAATAGGGTGATTCGCTGGCAAAGGGCCAAACGGGGCTTTTTGCATGAGGGCTATTTATAACGGCTAAGATTAGCGTTGATCCTATCGTAGGGTTTCAGGAGTTGCAGACGATGCGTGACCAAATTTCAGCAGCGCTTAAAGACGCGCTAAAGGCGAAAGACCAAGTTGCTTTGGGAACGATGCGTCTGATTAGCGCCGCGCTAAAGGATCGTGATATCGCCGCGCGTGGAAATGGCAATACTGACGGGATTTCAGATGATGAAGTTCTGGCGATGTTGCAAACGATGATCAAGCAACGGACCGAATCTGCGAAAATGTACCGCGATGGTGATCGCCCCGAACTGGCCGAGGCCGAAGAGCGCGAGATTGTTATCATCATGCAATTTCTGCCGACCCAGCTAGACGAGGCTGGTATCGAAGAAGCGATCAGCAAGGCGATGAGTGAAACCAACGCTAGCTCGGTCAAGGATATGGGCCAAGTGATGGCTTATTTGAAGAACGGCTATGCTGGCCAGATGGATTTTTCTCTCGCCAGTCAAATGGTCAAAAAGATGCTGATCGGTTAGATCGGCGAACCGTTTTCACCTTTCATCGGTGTTTTCCATAACGATATGCGCCACCACTATGCTAGCGTTGTCGTTATTGTCCCCATCTTAATAACGGCTGGATGCTTAATAATGGGTGGGTGTAGCCATGACATATGGGTTGATGCACGGCGAGCAAGCATAGCGGAACAGCTTTAAGGTAGGCAAAGATGGCGGTGCCACCCCAATTTATCGATGATTTACGCCAGCGCATTCCGCTGTCCGACATTGTTGGCAAGCGCGTCAAGCTAACCCGCAAAGGCCGCCGCTTTTCTGGTCTTTGTCCATTTCATTCTGAAAAAACACCGTCATTCTCTGTGGTTGATGATGATGGCTTTTACCATTGCTTTGGATGCGGTGTTCACGGCGATGCGATTTCTTTTTTGCGCGAAACTGATGGGCTTGATTTCATGGAGGCGGTTGAACGCCTTGCCGAAATGGCCGGTCTGGCGATGCCCCAGAGTGTGCCGCAAGATCCAAAAGTCACCGCCCAGCGTAAAGCCGCTTTTGATATTCTGGAAACCACCACCCAGTTTTTTCAGGCCGCATTGGCCCGTAATGATGGCGCGGTAGCGGCGCGGTATTTGCGCGACCGTGGGCTTGGCCCCGATATTATCGGTACTTACCGGCTTGGCTATGCGCCAGCCGGAGGTTTGCGGGCAGCACTATCGGCCAAGGGGTTTTCCGATGCGGATATGCTGGCGGCGGGGGTGATCCGCAAAAGTGACCGCGATGGATCGCTGTTTGATTATTTTCGGGATCGGGTGATGTTTCCGATTGAAAACCGTCAGGGCAAAATCATCGCTTTTGGCGCGCGGGCACTAGGCGATGCCCAGCCGAAATATCTCAATTCAGGCGAGGGCCCCACCTTTTCAAAGAAATCCGTTCTTTATGGTTGGGTGCAGGCGCGTGAGGGATTGCGCCGCAAATTGCCGCTGGTTGTCGCCGAGGGCTATATGGATGTGATCGCCATCCATAAAAGCGGTGTTGCGGCGGCGGTGGCGCCGCTGGGAACCGCGCTCACCGAGGAACAGATAGCTCTATTGTGGAAATTGCATGATGAGCCGATTTTGTGCTTTGACGGTGATGCCGCTGGTCAACGTGCCCAGATGCGTGCGCTAGAGAGAATTTTGCCAGTCATCGAGCCGGGAAAATCGGCCCGCTTGGCGTTACTGCCAGAGGGCAAAGATCCTGATGATGTGCTCAAGGAAGCGGGCCAAGACGGGTTTGTAAAGATACTGTCGATGGCGCGCTCGCTCGTCGATAGCCTATGGGATGGTTTGGCCGCGGCGCATGATCTGCGCCAGCCCGAAGCGCGCGCGCAATTCTGGCAAGCGATCAGAGGCCAAGTGCGCTTGATCGCCAATAACCAAGTGCGCAGTGCCTATAGTGACGAAATTGAGAGCCGAATCGCCGCAATGCGAAACGCAGGACGCGGCGCGGGTGGCAGAATGGACGCAAGAGGCGGGATGATGTCGCCGCGAATGACCAAGCGTCCCAGTACCGGCATGATTAACCGTCACCGCGCCATAATTGCGCTGATTCTGGCGCATCCTGTGCTAATTACGGGGCATTATGAGACTTTGGTCTATGCCGATGCCGGTGATGCAGCGCTCGAATCGCTAAAAAAAGCGGCAATTGATGCAGTAATCAACGATCCGGACCTTGACGCAGAAGCTCTTAGGTATCATTTACAGGGATCGAGTTACGCAGACAGCATAGCTTTAATATCGGGAGAAGAGATGAAGGCGCGGTTGGGTTTTGATCCAGCGGCGCTAAGCGGCCAGGAAGCTGAGCAACGGCTCGGTGAATTGCTAAGCCTCGTCAGTGGCAAAGCAGGTGTGTTTTCAAACAATGGTCGGGGTGTTCCGGGTAACGGTATGCCTCTCAAATAGAGTTTACAAATGGTCCCGGTTGGCCCGGTCCCGCTGGGTGGCTGATTGATTAGGAGCCGGTTTCGAATGGCAGTAAAAGCAAACAAACAAGCTGAGCCTGATACAAACGCAACCAATAGTGCGGTTGAATCTGCTAGTGGCGATGCAGCGCTGCAAACTATCAAGACGCTGATAAAACTCGGCAAAGAGCGCAGCTTCGTCACCCATGACGAGATCAATGCCGCCTTGCCAGCCGAAGAATATACCTCTGAACAAATCGAAGACGTAATGTCATCTTTGGTAGAGATGGGCGTGTCCGTGGTTGATAGCGCCGAGAGCGAAGAAACCACCGAAGGCGCCGAAGACGACAATCGCGCCGCCGGTAATCTGTCCGATAGTGATGTATCTGGCACTGATGATCCGGTCCGTATGTATCTGCGCGAGATGGGCTCTGTCGAGCTATTGTCGCGCGAGGGCGAGATTGCCATTGCCAAGCGTATTGAGGCCGGCCGCGAGATGATGATCGGCGGCATTTGTGAATCACCGCTGACGATCCGCGCTTTGTTGCATTGGCGTGACCAGATCGCCGATGGTGTGGTGCCGATGCGTGATATCATCGACCTTGAGACCACCTATGCAAAATTGAACGGCACCGCGATCATTGACGCGACCAGCGTAGTGGCGATGGAAGACGGGATTGCCGACGAAGATCTTGAGGATGAAGAAGAGCCCGAGATCGAAGAAGAGGAAATCGAGGAAGAGGATGAAGAGAGCGGTGATAGCGACACCGACACATCCACTAGAGACTCCAACGATGACCGTGACGACAATGATGACATCAATATGTCGCTGGCGGCGATGGAAGACGCTATCCGCGAACAGATGATGGAGCTGTTTGACGAAATCGGCGTTCTATTCAAGCAATATTCAAAATCACAGGACCGCCGCCTTATCCGCATGGCCAAGGGCGAAGCGCTGGTTCCAAAGAGTGAAGTCGCCCATCTCGACATGAAGATTAAGCTTGTTGAGCTAATGGAAGGCGTGCATTTCCATGTGAACCGGATTGAATCGCTGTCGGATCAGCTATTCACCCTGAACAAGCATGTGACCTCTATTGAAGGCCGCTTGATGCGCGCCGCCACCGATTGTGGCGTAAACCGCGCACAGGTTCTAGAGGCATGGTCTGGCCGCGAATGCATGGATAATTGGCCGGGCCCTGAATACACCACCAAGGCGTGGAAAAAGATGACCGAAACCAAGGCTGACGAGATCGGCGAGCTACAGGACAAAATCCGTCTTGTGGTTGATGATGTGGGCCTGTCTGTTTCTGAATTCCGCGAGATTGTACAGACCATCCAGCGCGGCCAGCGTGAAGCCGCCCGTGCGAAAAAAGAAATGGTTGAAGCCAATCTGCGTCTGGTGATCTCGATCGCAAAGAAATACACCAACCGTGGTTTGCAATTCCTCGATCTCATTCAAGAGGGCAATATCGGCCTGATGAAGGCGGTGGATAAGTTTGAATATCGCCGTGGTTATAAATTCTCGACCTATGCGACATGGTGGATCCGTCAGGCGATCACGCGCTCTATTGCCGACCAAGCGCGGACCATCCGTATTCCGGTGCATATGATCGAGACTATCAACAAGCTGGTCCGTACATCGCGCCAGATGCTGCATGAAATTGGCCGCGAGCCGACGCCAGAAGAATTGGCCGAAAAGCTGTCTATGCCGATCGATAAGGTGCGCAAAGTGCTAAAGATCGCCAAGGAGCCAATCTCGCTCGAAACGCCGATTGGTGATGAGGAAGATAGCCATCTGGGCGACTTCATCGAGGATAAAAACGCGGTGCAACCGCTTGATGCGGCGATCCATGCTAACCTGCGTGAGACCACAACCCGCGTTCTGGCCAGCCTGACGGCGCGTGAAGAACGTGTGCTGCGGATGCGTTTTGGTATTGGCATGAATACTGACCACACGCTAGAAGAGGTCGGTCAGCAATTTAGCGTAACGCGTGAGCGTATTCGCCAGATTGAGGCAAAGGCGCTCCGTAAACTCAAGCACCCATCACGGTCACGCAAGTTGCGGAGCTTCTTGGAGAATTAATCTGGCTCGGGATGCAATATTGCGTCCAGAGCGCAGGCAAGAGTGGGCCTGTAGTTCAATTGGTTAGAACCCACGGCTCATAACCGTGTTGTTGCAGGTTCGAGTCCTGCCGGGCCCACCAACCTCCGTGAAAAATCAATGTAGACGCCGCCTTTATAGGTGGTCTCGCGGCTGGTTTAATTAGAAAAAACTCATATAAATCAGACTATTGACTCATCGGTACGAGTAGCTATCATCGGCGACGATGGAGTGCCACTTTGCCCATTATCCTTTGCGTTTTCCAGCACTCTTTTTGAACGCCTAGCGTAAGAGGAGAGGTGCATGTTTTGGAAATGGAAGAAACAGCCACCACAGGATGATGTCCCTTTTGTCAGGGTTCAGACAAGAAAGAGGCTGTGGCTAGACAAGAGAAACATCGGTAAAGAAATCCACATCGGGTTTGCCGATGGCGCACGTTATTACATTTATCCACATGACGAAATTATGGATGAAATATTGGCAACGCGTAATGTCGGTAAAACCAAATCATGGATTGAGCGCGGTTTATTCCACTGGCCATCTTTGCCGAAATGGGCGGTAGAACTGTTAGCCCCATATGAAGTGACTGAACGCAGGCAACAGAAAGAACCAATTGAGAAAGGCGAGACCAAGGCACAACGGCCAAATGATCGAGCCCGTTCTGGCATTATCGAGAGAAAAAGCCAATTGACGCTGAAAAGGAAAAACATAGGAAAAGGGATCCACATCGCATTTCCCCACGATGGGCGTTATTATATCTATCCACATGACAAGATTATGAAGGTGATTTTGGCCACGCGTAATGTAGGCAACACCAGATCTTGGATTGAAAATGGCTTGTATACTTGGCCATATCCGCCCGGATGGGCTCAAGAGCTGTTAGCCCCATATGAAGTGACGGAAAGCATATATAAACGCGCCAAACCTTCCCCTAACACCGCCCCGCATAGTGCCTAATCACCACTCCCTTAAAAACGTGGCACAACGGTTAGGCGTAAAAGGTTAATAATATTAAATATAGCTAATGTTTTACGACGACATCTGCAGGAAGAGGTGTGCTTTGTTGACGTTGTTTCAAGCGACATTAGCGTTTTCCATAGGATTTATGCTGAGCCAACCGGTGGTGGCCGATGAAGAAGTGGTGATGCCGAAAACGGTGTTTCTGGTTTGTGACGGCGCGTTTCTGGTCGAAAAGGAAACCGCAGACGATCCAGTGATCGACCAGTTTGACGGCTCGCTCTACATCTCGATCACCTATACTGATGAGGCGTTTTCCGAAATCAAAATCCAGCCATTCGAGCGTGATGAACGGTTGCGTGCCCAGAGCTTTATGCCAACCAAAAATAATGGCAAGAAGACCATATCTGCGCCGGCCTCCGAGCAATTGGAAGTGATCATAGAGGCCACGCAAGACGAGGTTATGTTGCACCAGAAACTATCCACCGGCGCCTTTGTGCGGGCCCGTATTGACGAACAACCGTTGGTCGATACGCGCATGCGGGTGCAATCGGTGGATATGACATTGAACCGGTTTTCCGGGCGGATGAGCGTGGCGTGGGGCGATCGCCAAGTGCGCGATTTCAAACCAAAGGGGGCCATCAGGGCAACCAAGGTCAGCTATCTGGAGCAAAAATCCTTTGATGCGAAATGCCACACGATGAAGGAGAGGTTGTTCTAGCCAGCGCGGCCTTCGGCGGTGGCGTGGATCAAGGCTTCCATGAACAAATCCCGATCGGCGGATAGTGGTACCATCTTGATGTCCTCGCGCAGTGAGATGTCAATATTGGTGGCACCAGCATTTCTCGCGCGGTCACTGGCCAATTGACTGGCCGCCTCGCGGGCCTTTTCCAAGGCGTCTTCTAGCACCACCATATCACTCGGCCCACCGGGCAAATGAATGCGGAATTTTCCTTCGCTTGGCTGGGTGATCGAGATCATTACGCGCTGGCGAACGGATCCCGCCGCCGCGCCAACAGCACCAGCGACATCAGCGTGGTTTGGTACCGCCAGATCGACATCCATCAGCTTGGCAATGTTTGGATAATGCGTGCTTGCCGACGCACCAAGAGCAACAAGGCTAGTGCCAAGCGTCATCGACACGCTAGCCAGCGGTTTGTCAGGGGTATCGGGTGAATAGGTTTTCGCCAATAGCGGATTGGTGCTTGCCTGTGCCTCGCCAAGCCCGTCATGGGCCATCGCCGCATCCATAAGGGCAAGCGCCGAGCGTCGGTGCAATTCGACCAACGTCATTTTTGAAATTTCACTTTCATCAGCCGCGAGTGGTTCACCAAGGCCATTGCGCTGGCGGGCCATCAATGCCGCACCGAGCGTAGCCACCTCGGTATCAAAGCCAGTGAAATCACCTGTCACATGGGCCGCATCGGTGGGCGTAAAGGCAGATAATGCCAGCAGGCCGCGGCTAATCAACCGGTCGACAGTGCCAAGGGCAAGCTGGGTAGCGGCGAGTTCAGCAACGCTGGTAGGGCCGCTCTCGATGGCCTTTTCCGCCAGACGTGCCTCGGAGCGGGTCAGCCATGCAGGCACCCCATCAGGCATGACCGGCATTACAAAGCGTGCATCTGTCGCCATCGGCACAACAAGGGCAAGCTGGGCGGCGAGTTTGTCTTTTATCTCGGGCCATTGTGTTGCCATGAGCGATAGGGGAATGGCGCGGCGTGGGCCCAGTGTTACACCGCCAGAACGGCCGCGCGAGATGGGCCGGACTTCGCTATCGCCGCCAAGGCCGCAGGTTCGAATTTCCGCCGCCTCGACCATTGTCTGCCATCCACCAACAAATGCGCCATCCGCCTTTAGCCTTGGTGCGCCATCCTGTAGGAACGCGATATCGGTCGTGGTCCCGCCAATATCGGCAATCAGTGCCGATTTTGTTCCAGCGAGAAAAGCAGCGCCGGATAGGCTAGCGGCGGGCCCTGAAAGAACGGTTTCGACCGGGCGTGAACGGGCAAAATCGGCGCTCAGTAAAGAACCATCACCCTTGACCACCATCAGCGGGCAATCCAGTCCCTGGTCTTTCATCATGGTTTCGGTGGCGGTGATCAGGCGTTCCAGCAGATTGATCAGGCGGGCATTCAAGACCGCGGTTAATGCCCGACGAGGTCCGCCAAGAGATGATGATAATTCGTGGCTACAAGTGATCGGCAGGCCGGTGCTCTCGCGCAGGATATCTCTGGCGGCGGCTTCATGGGCCGGATTGCGGGTGGCGAAATGGCCGGCAATGGCAAAGGCAGATACATCATCGCCAATGCTCTCGGCCGCCGTACGCAACGCGTCTTTGTCGAGCGGGGCTTGTTGGCCGCCATCCGGCTTGTGGCCACCATTCACAAAAAATACCGGATCCTGACCCAATGCCCGCGCTAGGTCGGCGCGTTCCAAAGCGGCATCATCAAAGCCAATCATAATAAGACAGACACGCCCGCCAACGCCCTCAACCACGGCGTTTGTTGCCAATGTGGTTGATAGTGACACTAGTCCGATATCACTCGCCTTGCCGTCATAATTTTCCAGCAAAGCCGATATCGCCCCAGCCAGTCCGATCGAGAGATCATGGCGCGTGGTCAACGACTTGCCGGTGGAAATGACCTGAGCTTTGTCGGCATCCAAAAGGGCGGCATCCGTATAGGTGCCGCCTGTATCTAGTCCGATAACAAGTGTCATTTAGAGGTCCCGCGGCTCTGGTGTGCGGCATGGTTCTGGTAGAAATTCATAATCCAGCCGGTCATGACGAGACCATCATGGCCATCGGGAAAGGTGGTGCGTGCATCCGCGACCCGATCAGCGCCCATCACATCACTCTTAATGTCGATAAGAGCATCGGTGTAATCGACGGTAAATTCGGGGTGGCCCTGCATCGAAAATACGTTATCGCCAATCGCATAAATCGCCATCGGGCAGAAATCTGTACCGCCGAGCAATGTCGCGCCCTCGGGTAGCTTTTCAACTTGGTCCTGATGTACGTGAATGAGGCGGACATCATCGGCGCCCTCAATCCAGTCCGGCTTGTGGTTGAGTGGCACTGTGCGGATGCCCAGTCCCCAGCCTTTTTGCGATTTGGCGGCATGACCACCAAGAGCATGGGCAATGATCTGGTGCCCAAAACAGATGCCAACAAGCGGGATATCATTTTTGTGAATGTCGCGGATAAAGGTGCTCAAGGGCGCGATCCACGGCTCGTCATCGTAAACGCCGGTCTTTGATCCGGTAACCAGATAACCGTCATAATCATTCACATTATTCGGAAACACGCCATCCATCACCGGCACGACGCTAAAGGTGAAATCGTCAAAGCGCGGGTCAGTCTTGAAGAATGTCATAAACAGATCCGGATAATCTCCAAATTCTGCTGGCATTGCGCTGTTTGTGCGGCCTGTTTCCAAGATCGCGATATGCATGTTTATGCCTCTTTTTCCGTCATCATTCCCAACTCAAACGCCAACTCGAACATCAAGTCAAACTCTAGACCCTTTTGAGCCTATAAACTATGGGTCAATCCATAGGGTTGTAAAGAGCCGCTTTTTGTTTCAATTCGGCCAGAATATAGAGCCGAATAGCGGAAGACAGACCGATCTTGCGGGTTTGGTCAATTTCGGCCACTAGGCTGGCGATCGATTGTCCCCTCGCCAGCGCAATTGCGCTGAATTCAGTCCAGAATTCATCTTCCATCGAAATGCTGGTGCGGTGTCCTTTAATGCTGATCGACCGTTTTTTCATATGCCTACTTTACGGGTTCCCTAACCGAATGAAGCCCTAGCGCCGGCTACGGGTGAATTTAGCCACCAGTTCAACATGGTTTGTCATTCTAAATTGGTCAATAAGCTGGAGCCACTCACATTCATAACCGCCATCGCATAGAATTGCCGCGTCACGGGCAAAGGTCGCCGGATTACATGACACCATCGCGATTGTCGGCACGTTGGCATGCACTAGCTCGGCGCATTGGGCGGCGGCACCGGCGCGCGGGGGATCAAGAATAACCGCGTCACATTTGGCAAGGTCGCTGGCCAATAGCGGTGCGTTGGCCAGATCAACAAGATGCATTTGAACCATGCCGCCGCGCTGGGCCGCATCGGCGCCCGCCTTAAGCGCGGAGAGGGCTTCGCTATCTTGCTCGGCGGCAATCAGGCGCGATATGTTTGGCAATAATGGTAGGCTAAGGGTGCCGCATCCAGCGAACAGATCAGCGACAATTCGGGCGCCGTCGGTGATTTCCGCAATCGCCGCCTGTAACAAAGCCTCGCCATGTGTTGTTGCCTGTAGAAATGCCCCGGGTGGCGGCACCACTTCGATCGTTCCAAAGCGCAATGACGCGGGGACAGGGGCGTATAGCATCATTGGTGGACCGCTAAAGCGGCCATTCCCACCAACCGAAATGCGCGCGATATCAGGGCCGGTGCGGGTGCTATCCCCCGCCCATTCAGCCAAAGCCGCCATTACATCCGAGGACCATTTCTGGGTGCCGGTAAAGAACAGGCAAAGCCCGCGATCAAGCTTGTTCACATGAAGATCAAGCTGCCAGCCAACAGGGAAATGCGCCGCGGCGAAAGTTTCAATTTCACCAAGGATGGCAAAAAGGTCTGGGTCCAGAATGCTACAGCCGCTGGGAAAAACGATATGTGTTCCCTGACGCTCGGCAAAGCCAATGGCGACCGATTGTGCAAGGCGTTTGATATGGAAAACAGCGCGCCGCCGACTGGCCATAGGTGAGGCGGCAAACGGCCGGATGGTTTTAGGGGTGACACCGGCGCGGGTCAAAAAGCTATGGGCTAATTGCTCTTTCCAATTGGTTACCGCTTCATCGCTCCAATGTTGGAAATTACAGCCACCACAGGCCGGAAACGCATCACATGCGGGCGTGCGCCGGTCTGGTGACTCATCTTGCAATTCAATGATGCGGCTTTTGATGCCCTGACTGTTTAGGGCCAATGGCTGGACTAGAACGCGCTCACCGGGCAGGGCGGCGGGAACGAATATTGTGTGCTCGTCGTTGCGATAATTATGCGTGTAAAACGCTTTGCCAACGCCGTCTCCGCGACCTCCGATATGATCTATCGTTACTTCAATTGGCGCTGCATTGCGGGGCAGGCGTCCATCTTTGCGTTGTTGTCTGGCCATCTAATCTCTCTATTTTCACCCACTATGATTCCACTATATTCTGAACAAGCTATAGGGTGCGGGCGAACCATACCACACGACCGATAATATGCACCTCGTCAATGTGGCGTCGATAATTCGTATAGACCGCATTTTCCGAAATAATGCGTATCATCGGGCTATTTGGAATTTGCTCTAGCCGTTTAGCAACCAAGCCGACGCCGTCATCCAGAATGAAAATGCCCGGCGGTGAGGGGTGGGTCTTGGCGCAATCAATCATCACCAGATCACCGTGTTCCAGCACCGGTGCCATTGAATCACCGCTGATTGTGATCATCCTCAATTCGCTCTTGATCGATGATGTGATGCCGCGAATAAAGGCGGTGGGAAAGCTGAAATGCGAATTTGGATCGTTGCTGGTACCGCTTGCCGCGCCATCACTGGTTGTTTGATCTACAAAGGCGCCGCCACCGGCGCTGGCATTAACGTGATAGAACGGTACCTCGGTGGTGATGTTTCTTGCAGAGCCGCCGTCGCCGCGCCGCGCCGGATCGCCATTCGCCAATAACGCCGTGTGATCAATGCCCAGTAATGTTGCGAGCTGATGACGGTTGGATTCGGGTAATCGCCGCGGTGAACCCCGATAGATAAATTGCTGTAAATAGGCGTCATTGCGACCAAGGGCGCGTGATGCCTGTTTCATTGTGATGCCGCTTGTCTCCAACGCGGAAACCAATAATTGGCGCTGGGCATCGAGGCCCTGCGCCTTTGGAAAGCCGAGATCCGGTGACCGGATTGCGCTTTTTGATGTGGTCATCTTATCGATCATAGGGTCCTACCATCGTCCTATCCTTTGGTATTATTCGTTGGAATCAGAACGTCTTTCTTTACCAATGGTTTTGCATAAATAGGAAATATCCTATATAATGCTGCTTGGCAAGTTAAAGTAACTTGGCGGAAAGCTCGGAGGCGTTAATGACCACCAGAAATCACCCTATTGGAGTATCTAAATACACCCCAAAGCAGGACAAACAGATCACCGATTCGGCATTTGGCAAGTCTAACTTTGCCGTTAGAGAAGTCAATCAACTTGCCGCTTGCCGCGCCGTGGCTGATGATATGGAGGCGGCGGCCACCACCTTGTCGAACCTGCCTGCGGGGGCCAATGTAATGCCAGCTGGCATTCGCAGTAACTGGCCGGAAATGCTCAGAAAATATCGGTTTACTGTTGAAAAAACCCGCCGTTCATCGCGTCCGATCCCCTCACCAGAGCAGATCGATAAGATGACCCAGAGCCTCGATCTATTGTGGGAATTAACGCCGCTACAGCGCCAGCTTGTCTGGGGCCGGGCATGCCGGATTCCATGGGCGGTGCTTGGCGAGAGGCTTGCACGCTCGCGCACTGCCCTCAACCGTGATCATCGGCAAGCGTTACTCAGGATTATCCGTATTAGGAATCTGGCAATTGGCTAGTTGATTGTAGAAACATCTTGACATTTGGCACAATATAGGATAAATCCTATTATAGAATGCAGAAAGAACCAATCACCCCACCGCTCGCAGAAATGCAGGCGGTGTTTTTGCATAAGCTATGTTCCAGCGGCAATATAAGCGCGGCGGCGCGGGCCGCTGGTCGTGCCCGCAGTGGATTTTATCGGGACCGCCGCAAAGATCCGGTTTTCGCCTCTGCATGGGCCGAGGCGCTGGAAGAGGCGGCAGACAGATTAGAGCTAGAAGCAGTGCGCCGCGCCGTAGATGGGGTGAGCGAACAGCGGTTTTATCAGGGCGAAGAGATCGGCTCGGTAACACGCTATTCCGATAATTTGCTGATGTTTCTTCTAAAGGCACGACGACCTTGGCGGTTTGACCCCGCGTTCCGTGGAAAAAAACCGCATGAAGAGGTGAATGATGACGCCATCCGGACAGAAATTGACCGCAAAATGGCGCGCCTCACTAGGCCGGATGACAGCGAGTGAACGCCGTGATTTTATTGCCAGTTTAAGCCGTGATGAGGCTGATTTTCTGCTTCACTTTTGGCCGTTATGGGCCCGCCCAAAACAATTGCCGCCACCAGGTGATTGGCGTGTTTGGTTGATGCTCGCGGGTCGTGGCTTTGGCAAGACCCGCGCCGGCGCAGAATGGATAAGATGGCTAGGCGAGAGTGGTACGGCACGGCATGTCGGTTTGGTTGGCGACACATTTGATGATGTGCGTCAGGTCATGGTCGAGGGGCCATCGGGTATTTTGAATGTCTGCCCGGCCCGCCACCGGCCGTTATGGCACAAAACCCAGCGCCGTCTGGAATGGCCATCGGGGATGAGCGCGCGGTGCTTTTCAGCTGATGATCCAGAGCAATTGCGCGGGCCTGAATTTGATTTTGCTTGGGCCGATGAGATCGCCAAATGGCGGTATCAATCAAGCTGGGACAATTTGATGTTTGGCTTGCGCAGTGGTGTGCATCCACAGGTGTTGGCAACAACAACGCCGCGGCCGCGTCAATGGCTGATGGCATTGGCCAAGGCTAGCGATACGGTCATGGTGCAGGGCGCAACGAGAGAGAATAGAGCCAATCTGGCACCGGCGTTCCTAAGTGCGATTACCCAGCCATATGGGGCCACGTCTCTTGGCAAGCAGGAGCTTGATGGCTTGTTGCTTGGTGAAATTGATGGGGCGTTATGGAGTCGGAACATCATCGCCAAATGCCAATCGAGCATGCCAGAGCGGCGTTCGTCATTTCGCATTGTGGTTGGTGTTGATCCGGCTATCGGCGGGCCCGGGGAAACCGGCATTATTGTCGCTGGTAAAGATGTTGATGGGATGATCTGGGTGCTAGAGGACGTTAGTTGCAACGCCCAGCCAGACGAATGGATTGCCATTGTGCGCCAGACTTTTGCCAAATGGCGGGCGGAAACGGTGGTTGCCGAGGTTAATCAGGGCGGTGCGTTGATCAATACATTATTGCAACAATCAGGTCCGCCATTGCCGGTGCGTGAAGTGCGGGCGATGAGGTCTAAATCGATCAGGGCAGAGCCGGTCGCGGCGGCCTATGCCGGTGGGCGGGTGCGTCATGCCGGTGATTTCGCGGTGCTAACGGACCAGATGTGCAGTTGTTTGCCCGGCAAGCGGCAAATCCCGTCACCCGATCGGCTTGATGCGCTGGTCTGGGCGGTGAATGCGCTGTTATCCGGCAATGAAACACATGTGCGAGAGCTTTCGCTCTAGATCATCCGCTGGGGCGGAAAAAGGGGACATAATGCTTGAAGATAACATAGCGGCGCCGGGGTTGGCGCACCGCGCGATGGCGCCTGAATTAGATCTGATTGCGGATTTGATGGGCGGCACGGCGTCAATGCGGCGGGCCGGTCAACGCTGGCTACCGCGTGAAACCGCCGAGAGCTGGACAGCATGGCGTGCTCGGCTTAACCGTACGGTGCTGTTTAACGGATTGGCGCGAACCATTCAGGTGCTCGCCGGACGCCCCTTTGCCCAGCCGGTATCATTGGAAAATGCGGATCCGGCGCTGGCAAAATTAGCGCGCGATATTGATAACCAATCGAACGATATCGGCAGCTTTGCGGCAAATTTGATGAGCGCTTTGCTCCGTGATGGTCTGACCCATATATTGATCGACCGGCCCCAACAGGGCGGCACGCCGTATTTTGTTCATGTCACAGCCTCGCAATTGATTGGCGCAGAGCGCGATGATCAGGGCCTATCAGCCATCCGTATTATGGAGAGCCATAGCCGCAAGCAAGGCCGCTTTGGTGAAGAGGCGGTGCCGACAATCCGCTATATCGATCGCAAGGGATGGCAATTATGGCAAACCCAGCGCGGCGGTGGTTGGAATGTGGTCAATAGCGGAACCCATGATAGCGGCATTGTCCCGCTAGTGACGTTAAACGCCGCGGCCTCGGGATTTATGCAGGCCCGCCCACCGATGATTGATCTTGCATGGCTTAATCTAGCGCATTGGCAATCGGCGAGTGACCAACGCCATATCCTGCATGTGGCCCGTGTGCCGATCCTGTTTGGCCGGTCTTTGCAAGTGGCAGAAGGGCAAATTGAAATTGGCCCTAACCGTTTAATTCTGGCGGATGATCCGTCGGCTGATTTGCGCTTTGTTGAACATTCTGGTGCGGCCATTGCCGCGGGTCGCCAAGATCTAATTGATCTTGAGGACCAAATGGCGGTGATGGGCCTAGAGATGATCCGCCAAGAACCGGGGACCGTTACCGCAACCGAGCGCGCCATTGCCACCGCCCAGACACAGGCCGCTTTGGGCCGCGTCGTCCAGACTCTAGAGGCCGGTATAAAACGTGCCATTACCCTCATGGGGCAATGGATGGGGCTGGATGAAGACAAGACTGGTGCGTTGATATTTAGCCGCCGTCATCCCGCCCGCGATGATCAGGCCGCAGAGGCCGACCTGTTGTTACGCGCGCGCCTTGCTAATGAAATTACCAGCGAGGCCTTTCTCGCTGAGATCGCCCGTCGCGGTATTCTTGGCGCGGGATCCAACCCACCCACCAACGTCAAACCTATAAATGGAGATGCTAATGACTGATCCCTTGAAAACAATCGTCGAGGTTCCCCCGATAATTCCAATTATCCCGGCGGCTAGTGATGCGCATGATGCCGAGCCTGTTGCTGTCGCGTCTGATGAAACGCCAGAAATGCCAGATGCCGTTGCGCCCAACACAGGCATTGGTAGTGGCGCCGGTGCACAGAATAACGGCATTCACGCCAATTCCATTAGCGCCGATGATCCATCCGCAATTAACAATAATCTAACCGCTCTGGCTGATGGCTCGATGCTTTTGCGGCTTTAATAAAGCCAGAATAATCAGGGCCAACCCAATGCGGCTCTGTCCCAATTAGCCGACCATTACCAACCCATCACCCATCTGGTGATTACACCAGTGATCCAGGCGCTTTGGCGTTTGACGAAAGGAAATCTATGACCAATCAATTAACAAATATTATGCCCCGGATTGTTGCGCGGGGAATGTTGCGCTTTCGCGAAACGGCCATCTTGCCGCGGCTTGTGAATAGCAGTTTTTCGGCTGAAGCCGCCCAGCATGGCGATGTCATAAACGTACCCATTAGCGTTCCCATCGATGCCGCGGATGTCACGCCCGGTACGACAGATGAAAACGTTCCTGACACTAGGCCTAATGTGGTGTCGGTGCCGCTAAACAATTGGAAACGCGCGGCCTTTTATCTGAATGACAACGAGATGATGCAGATTGAGGCGCAAAATAGTTTCATTCCATTACAGATGTCCGAGGCCATTAACGCGCTGGCTCTGGCGGTCAATACATCGATCATTAATTTGCATACGCAGATAGATCACTCGATTGGCACGGCCGGCACGCCGGCATTTGTATTGAATTTACAGAACAATACAGATGTCCAACATAATGCCGGAATGGCAATTGCCCTGCGCAAGCGCTTGAACGAGGCGGCCGCGCCAAAGACCGGTCGTTTTGCGGTGATAGATTATGAAACGGAGGCCAATGCGCTTGCCTTGCCGCAATTTTCAGATGCCGAAAAATCCGGATCAACCAGCGTCCCACTGGAAGGCGAAATTGGTCGAAAATTTGGTATTGATTGGTATTCCAGTGACCTCATTCCGCACCATGAAAATACAATTGGAGAAAAAACCACTGTTGGGGACACTGAAAGTGGCGCCGATGAGATTGTTATAAGCGGTGCGGCTACAGGCATTGAGCGAGGTGCAGTTCTGACGATCGGGGCAATTGACTATGTAATTGCCGCCGCCGTATCGAATGATGGCGGATCAACATCAACACTAACTCTCAACAAGGGTCTGCATGCGGAGGTAGCAGACGGCACCAACGTAACATTTAAGACGGACTTTCGGGTTGGGCTGGCGATGCACCGTGATGCAGTGGCTTTGGCTATGCGACCGCTGACTAGCGGCGGAATGGAGTTAGGGGCCAATGGTCATATGATGAGTGTGACTGATCCCCAAACGGGACTGTCGCTGCGTCTTGAAGTCAGGCGCGAATACAAGCGGACCGTCTGGGAATTTGATGTTTTGTGGGGTGTGGCGCTGGTTCGCCCTGAATTGGCGGTGAAGCTTTATGCCTGATCCAATCAAACATCCACAAAGGCGGGCGGAGACTTATCCCGGCAATCAGGCGGGCACATTAATGGTCACGCTTCGCCATAGCCGGACCGAGCAGTTGGTAACTGTGCCATTGGCGCGTTACCAGCAGCAGGCCGGCCAGCGTTATCGAAACTGGCGGTTGGCGCGGGGTAATAGTTTCCTGCGCCCGCCGATCACCATGAGCCAGATAGTGATGGGGGCGGGGGAGAGCTATGGATAATGAAATTGGTTCCGATGACGTTTCCCAAACGAACCAGCCTCAAGCGAACCCGCCTCAAAATATTGTGGTTGGTTATTGCACCCTTATCGATGCCAATAGCTGGTTTGCCGCACGGCATATGACGGCATGGGCAGATAGCGATGTGAATGCGCGCAATGGAGCGTTGTTGCGGGCGGCAGATTGGCTGGATGGGCATTATCGTTTTCGCGGCGAGCGCTGTGACGATGCCCAATCTCGTGCATGGCCCCGCAATGATATCGGCAACGAGGATGGGGCCCAAATTGGCCCCCTCCCGGGGCCGGTTAAACAGGCTTATCTGGAAATCGCGCTGGCATTACTCGAGGGCGATGGCGAGGCCGAGGCGGTGCTTGGTCATAGTGGGGCGATTATTTCTGAACAGGTGGCGGGGGTGTCCGTTCGTTACGCCCCGCCCCGCACACAATCACGGATCGCGGCGTTATTGGCGCCGTATCTTCATTCACAACTAGCCACAAGGATTCTGCGCCAATGAGTTTATTATCATCAAAGCGACTGAGCGCCGTATTACGCCGCTATGGCAGTCCTGCGCGGCTGGAGCGCGATCCAGTGGTAAATTTTCACCTGCTGATTAATGAATTGGCACCTGTTGGCGGGACTGATTTGCCAGACCAGGTTATCGCCGCCGAGGGTGTTGTTCTGCTATCGTCCAAGCGGGTCGAAACAGCGCCACCGAGCGTTGGTGAAATCATCGTTCAGGATAACCGCAGATGGCGTTTAGACGTGGTATTGCCGCTCGCAGAGCATAGCAAGAACCTGTTTGAAATTCGCGCCAGTCGTGTGGTTCCGAACCCGACATGAAGCCAGTATTACTGCACTCCGGTGGATCTAGCCTGATCCGCGCTGCGATCGCGGGTGCCACCGCTGATATACTCAATGCGGCAGGGCATGGCGAATTACCCATCCTTGTTGAAAACACCCAGGCCAAGCTCGCCAAACCAGAACTTGGTTATGTGAAATTTGTTCTCACATTTGCCAGCGGATTAGGTGTCGGTGGGCCGCGCCAGATTCTAGGTCATCAGGGGCTTGGTGAGGGGGTCGCCTTGTTCACGCTAGCGCTTCCTGCGGGCAAGGGCACGCCGGATTCCGATACGATTTTTGATCAGTTTCGGGCGGTCATGGCGCATCAGCAAATCAACAATATTGCCTATGGCGATCTTGAAATAGAGGCTGGACGCGCCGCCGGACCGTTCTGGCTGATTGATGCCA
>CBFHOS010000005.1:0-103121 GCA_965657645.1 Puniceispirillaceae bacterium (SeqCode)
CTGTGAACTCAAGAACCTTCAATCGCAGATAAGATAAGTCCAAAATTTACGCCAGATATCACGCCCGATTGATCAATGGGAATAGGGTTCCACAAATAATGTCACAGCAATGTTTCGCCAAAATCCCCACAGCCCAATTCAGCCTTGATGGATCTCTATGAGACGGCCGGTCACCGCATTTGACTGGATGCTTCTGGCCACGCTTGGCATTATCTGGGGCGCGAGTTTCTATGGGGTTGAACTCGCCTTAACTGGCTTTGCGCCCATTAGTGTTGCCGCCGCCAGAGTGGCGATGGCGGCCGTTCTATTGGTCTCGGTTGCCATTATTTTTGGCGATGGGTTGCCCGGGTTTGACACCCCCACCCAGCGCCGCATCTGGCTGCATTGTTTGGGTATGGGTGTCTTTACCAACGCCATCCCCTTTAGCCTTCTTAGCTGGGGGCAACAGCATGTAACATCGGGTTTTGCCGGCATTACAATGGCCGTTGTACCATTATTTGTATTGCCGCTTAGTCACTTTCTGGTCCCGAATGAGCGCATGACGCCAGCCAGAATCTTTGGCTTTGTTTTCGGCTTCTTTGGGGTTGTAATGCTGGTTGGCGGGGATCGTATCTTTAGTGATGCCAGCCCGTCCTTAACATTATTCACCGCACAAATTGCCTGTGTCACCGCCAGTATCTGTTACGCTATTGGCACGATCATCACCCGCCTTTGCCCCCCGATTAGCACTGTTTCATATGCCGCGACCGGCCTAATGCTTGGCGGTTTACTGTTACTGCCGACCGCCTATCTGGTCGAGGGCTTGCCCCGCGATGTGCCAATGCCCGCTTGGTATGGCCTCATTTATCTGGCGTTATTCCCAACCGCGGCGGCAACAATTCTTTTGACCATCGTGATTAAGCGGGCCGGACCATCCTTCTTGTCGTTGGTGAATTATCAAGTGCCAGTCTGGGCGGTAATCTTTGGTGCGGTCCTGTTAGCAGAGGCCCTGCCCGGTCATTTCCTGAGCGCGCTAATCATCATCCTGATCGGCATGGCGATCTCACAATTCTATGATAACTGGCGGGCAAAACCAAAATCCGCCACATGATATCCCAGATGTAATAAGAAGTGAGAGGTGACGGGTGCTATTGCGCGTCGAAATCGATAATCACTGACGGGGTTTTTGGACGGGCTTGGCAGGACAGAATAAAGCCTGCCTCTATTTCCCATTCTTCGAGTGAGAAATTCACATCCATAGCAACATCGCCCTCAACCAATTTGCACCGGCAGGTACAACACATGCCAGCCGCGCATGAATAGGGAAATTCCAACCCCGCACGTTGGCCAGCGGCCAGTAAGGTTTCCGCCGCAGGGTCAATGGTAAAAGTCTGCACCGCGCCATCCAGCCGGACCTCTACTTTATGCTTGTTGAGGGTCTCATCTACACGGGCTGGCGCTTTGCGCGGCGTAGCACCACCAGCCGGGGTAAAGCGTTCGAAATTAATCCGGTCAGCAGGCACACCATTTTTCTCAAGCGCATTCGTGCAATCGGTGATCATGCTATCCGGCCCACAAATATAAGCGGCTTTTAATCGATCTGGCGCGATCATCCCGCTGGTGATCAATGCCTCTATTTTCGATGCATCAACACGGCCATTCAGCAAATCAATATCGCGCTGTTCACGCGACAATATATGCACCAGACGCAAACGGTCCATAAAGCGATCCTTCAAATCCTCGACCGCGGCACGAAACATGATCGAGGCACTATCGCGGTTGCCATAAACCAACGTGACTTTACGGCTAGTACTGTTTTGCAATGCAGTGCGGGCTATCGACAGGATCGGGGTAATGCCAGACCCCGCCGCCAACAGCAAAATATCCGCATCATCCCCATCATTCACGTCATCATCATAGGTAAACCGGCCCTGCGGCGTCATTACCGAGATCACATCACCAACCGCGAAATGCGCCATCGCATGGCCAGAAAAAGCCCCGCCCTCAACCAGTTTTATGCCAACGCCAATATGATCATCAAACGGCGCCGTACAGATCGAATAGGACCGGCGAATATCCGCCCCATCAACAACCGCCCGCAAGGTCAGATACTGGCCCGGGACAAAGGCATAATGCGGGCGCAAATCATCCGGAATGGCAAAGCGAACCGCGATCGCGTTATTGCCCAGACGGTCGATGCTGGCAATCGTCAAATCATGAAAGACCGGTCGGCCGGTGCTTTGCTGTGCATTGATGGATGATGAGGTGGATGGCATTGCGCAGTTCTTTTCGGTTATAGGCATTTGAAATAGTCAAAGGGTTCATGACAGCTATCGCATCGATATTGGGCCTTGCAGGCGGTCGAACCAAAGGCCGCTAGCTGGCTCGTGCGCTCGCTATCACAGCGTGGACAGGCAACAATCTGTACATCGAAATAACCCAGATCCGTACCCGTCTTACCCGAATTAATACCCGAAGCATTATTATTGCGGGCGGGCGGGGCAATGCCGCTGGCCTTTAGTTTGGCGCGGCCTTCATCGCTGATCCAATTCGTCGTCCATGCCGGTGCCAACACACGGTTAGCCCGCGCATCATAGCCCGCATTACGCACCGCCGTTTCAATCTCCAGCTCGATGGCCAAGGTCGCCGGACAGGCCGAATAGGTTGGTGTCACATCCAGAACAAATTGATTATCAACCACCCGCACATCGCGCAAAATCCCCAGATCACCAACCGTCACCACGACCAATTCAGGATCGGGCACATTCGCCGCGATCCCGCGGATGGTCGTCATCGCGGCACCAAGATCAGCAACGCCATCAGGCGCAATGACATGTGGCGCTACCATTTTTGTCCCGGATAGGTGCGTTGCAGATACTGCATTTCAGCCAGCAAAAACCCAAGATCCTCGCCGTGGCGACCACGCCGTCCCCCACTATGGCTAAACCCGCCAGCCTCTAGCGGCGGCATCATCGCGGCGGTGAAAGTTTGCTCAACGACCTTGTCGAAACGCGCTTTGATATCGGCCATCGGCGGCACAATGCCAGCCCCAACCAGCCGTTCATAAACATCATCACTCTCAAACATCTCACCAACATAAGGGGCGAGTTGGTCCAGCGCCGATTGCATCCGCGCCGCGCTCTCTTGGGTACCGTCACCAAGGCGAATTACCCACTCGCCGCAATGGCGCACATGATAGGCAAATTCCTTGACCGCTTTGGCCGCATGGGCGCGCAATAATTGATCGCTTGATTGCTGCATGGCGTCAAAAAGCGGGTGCATATAGGCGGCGAAAAAGAATTGCCGGAGCATGGTATAGGCAAAATCACCATTCGGCTTTTCCGCCATTAGAATATGGCTAAAGCTAGTGCCATCGCGCAAATAGGCAAAATCATCCTCATCGCGGCCTTTGCCTTCAACCTCGCCAGCATAGGTGTAAAACACCCGCGCCCCGCCGATTAAATCCAGCGCGATATTTGGTAATGCCAGATCTTCTTCCAGCATCGGCGCGTGACCGCACCATTGCGATAATCGGTGGCCCAAAATCAGATGATCATCACCAAGGCGTAACAACAGGTGAAACAGATCATCGTGATCAGTGGCAAGAGCGTGCGCGCCAGTCATTACATATGCCCCACATCATCGGGAATATCGTAAAAGGTCGGGTGCCGGTAAATCTTTGACGCGGTTGGTTCAAAATTCTCATCGCGCTGTTCAGGGTCGGATGCGGTGATGCTGGCGGATGGCACAACCCAGATCGAAACGCCCTCGCCGCGCCTTGTATAGACATCGCGGGCGGCTTGGATTGCCATTACCTCATCGGCGGCATGAAGTGAGCCAGCATGGCGGTGAGACAGGCCAGTGCGCGGGCGAATAAAAACCTCCCATAGCGGCACTAATTGTTCTTTGCGTGGTGACATTTGATGCTCCTTGAAGGGGGCTTTATTTGCGGCTATTCAGCCGCGCGGGCCATTCTTTTTTCACTATGCGCCATGGCGGCCTCACGGACCCATGCACCATCATCCCATGCCTTTTGACGGGCGGCGACACGCTCGCGGTTCATCAGACCATTACCGCCAACAACGCGCCAGAACTCGTCCCAATCAATCGGCCCGTAATCATAGCCTTGCTTGTCTTCGTTCCATTTCAACTCTGGATCAGGAATGGTCAGCCCTAGAAATTCGGCTTGCGGCACGGTGGCATCGATGAATTTTTGACGAAGCTCATCATTAGTGAAGCGTTTGATTTTCCATTTTGTCGATTGGTCGCTATTGCTGCTATCACTATCGGGCGGGCCGAACATCATCAGCACCGGTTGCCAGAACCGGTTGAGTGATTCCTGTGCCATTGCTTTTTGCTCTGGCGAGCCTTGGGCCAAGGTCATCACGATTTCATAGCCTTGACGCTGGTGAAAGCTCTCTTCCTTGCACACCCGCACCATGGCGCGTGCATACGGACCGTATGAACAGCGGCATAGCGGGATTTGGTTCATGATGGCGGCGCCATCCACCAACCAGCCGATGGTGCCAATATCGGCCCAGCTTGGCGTTGGATAGTTGAAAATTGACGAATATTTCGCCTTGCCAGCCAATAGCTCTTCGGTCATCTGTTCGCGGCTCACGCCCAGCGTTTCGGCGGCTGAATACAGATACAGACCGTGGCCACCTTCATCCTGCACCTTGGCAAGCAAGGTTGCTTTGCGGCGCAGTGACGGTGCTCTGGTAATCCAATTGCCCTCTGGCAACATCCCAACAATTTCAGAATGGGCATGCTGGCCAATCTGGCGGATTAGCGTCCGGCGATAGGCCTCTGGCATCGGGTCATTCGGTTCGATTTTCTGCTCGTCATCAATCCGTGCCTGAAACGCATCCAGAAACGCCTGATCCTCGATCTCAGGTTTGGCGCCGGCTTTGGCCCCATTATTGGACTGGTTGATTAATCCTTGTGTGTACATATCGAACTCCACTTTCTCTCAAACATGCAACCGATTGGCCCTATTCTAATAGGCAACCATGGTTAGCAATTCATAACTGGCGACCAGATCATCATCTTGATCATGGATCACCACATGCCAGCGCACCTCGCCATATTCATCGGTGCGTTTGGTTTTACGTTTAACGGTTAGCGAGACGGTGATCGCGCTTCCCGCCGTTACTGGCTTTTCAAAACTCAATTGGTTCAATCCGGTATTTGCCAAGACCGGACCCGGCGCCGGATCAACGAACATTCCGGCGGCAAAACTCAATAGCAAATAGCCATGCGCGACAATGCCCGGGAAAAACGGGTTGGCGGCGGCGGCCTCTGGATCAGTATGGGCATAAAACTGGTCGCCGGTAAAATCGGCAAAATGGGTAATGTCCTCGGCGGTAATGACCCGCGGCGGCGTCACCAGCGTATCACCAAGGCGAAGCTCGTCAAATTTACGGCGGAACGGATGGACGTCAATTTCAGTCATTGCCGCTTTTGGCATCCAGCTTTCACTCGCCTTGGCCAATAAAGATGGCGGGCCTTGCAGGGCGGTGCGTTGCATATAATGTTTAACCGCGCGAATACCGCCAAGCTCTTCACTACCACCAGCGCGCCCGGGGCCACCATGCACCATATGCGGCAGGGGCGAGCCATGACCTGTACTCTCACCCATCGATTCTCGGTTGTTGAAATATAGCCGGCCATTGTGACTGGCAATGCGCTCAACAAGTTCATGTGCCGCGGCGCCATCATTGGTAATCACCGACGTCACCAACGCCCCGCCGCCACGATTGGCCAGATCACCAGCATGCGCCAGATCACGATATCCCATTAGGCTCGCCACCGGACCAAAGGCCTCATGCACATGCATATGGGTTGCGGCATCTGGATCTTCATTCTGGAAAATAGACGGTGCCATAAACGCGCCATTGCCCAGATCATCGCCGATTAAAGACATTTTGCCCGCGCCGGTAATCTGTTTGGCCTCGGTGGCGAATAGCGCGCATTTTTCCAGAACATCAGCCTTTTGCGCGGCACCAGCCAACGCGCCCATGCCAACCTCGGCAAGGCGCGGATCACCGATAACAACTGCGCTCAACGCCGCCGATAATGCCTCACCGACCGGCGTTTCAAGATGTTTGGGAACCAGAATCCGGCGGATCGCCGTACATTTTTGTCCCGCCTTCGCCGTTAACTCGCCGCAGATTTCCTTGATGAATAATCCAAATTCGGGGTCATCAACACTAATGTCTGGACCCAGAATAGACCCGTTAAGGCTGTCTTGCTCGGCCCCAAAGCGAACCGAATGTTCCACCAGATTGGGCGTACGCCGCAGATTAAACGCGGTCTGGGCGGATCCGGTAAAGGCCACCGCATCCTGTGGCCCCAGAATATCCAGCAAATTACCAATGCCGCCAGAGATGAACTGCACCGCGCCCTCTGGCAATAATCCAGAGCGGAGCATCATTGCAAATGCGGCCTCAGCCAGATAGCCAGTGGCCGTTGCCGGCTTGATGATCGCGGGCACCCCAGCAAGAAGCGTCGGCGCTAGTTTCTCTAGCATGCCCCAGACCGGAAAATTGAACGCGTTGATATGCAGTGCCACACCGTGCATGGGGGTGCAGATATGCTGGCCCACAAAACTGCCCTTGCGCGACAATGCCTCGATATCGCCATCGAGATAAACATGCGCATCCGGCATTTCGCGGCGCCCCTTAGAGGCAAAAACAAACATCGTGCCGATGCCGCCATCGATATCAATCCAGCTATCGGCCTTGGTCGCCCCCGTCATGTAGGATAATTCGTACAGATCGGCCTTATGATCATTTAGATATTGCGCCAATGCCTTTAGCATCCGCGCCCGATCATGGAACGTCATCGCCCGCAATGCAGGGCCGCCCTTGGCAATCGCGTAATCGCGCATTGCCGCCACATCAAGCACCGCCCCGCCAGCGCGGCCAATTTGCGCGCCGTTATAGGCGTTATAAAGCGGCGCCGCCATATCGCCGGGGCCTATCCATTTACCAGCCGCAAAGCTGGCTACATTCAGATCACTCATCACCGCCTCTTTGCCGCTGGTGGGAACCCAATCATCGCTTGGGGCGCTTTTACCCACAATGCGATTTCCTATTATTGACCGACCGGTCAGTTAATGCAAGAATTAAGGTGAAAAATATCTGGTCAAGCGGGGGCCGGTGGATTTAGGCTTTGTTACTCTATTCACCAGCCCACATGACATCAGGCGAGAGGCCGGCAAATGACTGAAAAAAGCAATCCATCGCCCGAGGAACCAGCAATCGGTACAGAGATCGTAACCGAGATTGATGGCCATTTGACGATTGTTCGGATCAACCGCCCCGCCCGTCTAAACGCTCTTAATGCCGCCGCGCATCTGGATTTAAGGGCGGCATTAGAAAGTGCCAGCAACGATGATAATTGCCGTGCGGTAATGCTAACCGGCACTGGTCGCGGATTTTGTGTGGGACAGGATCTGGGCGATCGCGACCCATCAAAGATGGATCAAATTCCCGATCTTGGCGACACTTTGCGTACCTATTACAACCCGACCATTCAGGTAATCACCGATATGAACAAACCGGTGATCGCCGCGGTCAATGGTGTTGCGGCGGGGGCCGGGGTCAATATCGCGCTTGCCTGTGATATTGTTATTGCCACCACCAGCGCCTCGTTCATTCAGGCTTTTGTGAAAATTGGCCTCACTCCGGATGCGGGTGGGTCATGGATATTGCCGCGTTTGATCGGCATGGCGCGGGCCAAGGGATTGGCCATGACCGGCATGCCGCTACCGGCCGAAACCGCCGCCGAATGGGGGATGATATGGGCCTGTTATCCCGATGATGAATTTGGTGATGCGGCAAAAACGCTTGGCCAGCAACTCGCCAATGGTCCAACGATAGGGCTTGGATTGAGCAAGGCGGCGCTGAATGCCTCAATGGGCAATACTCTGGCAGAGCAATTGGATCTGGAGGCAAAATTACAATCGATTGCGGGCTCCAGTGCCGATTACCGCGAAGGGGTTAGCGCCTTTTTGGAAAAGCGAAAAGCAAAGTTCCAAGGCCAGTAGGGTGCCATTAGGCTCGATACAAGTTTTGGTAAAGTAGATGTGAGGCGGATGTGACCCAAAGCATGAATGAGCAATGGTTTGACCTTCGCAATCTGCCGCCAGATTTCAACGACAATCCATATATACATTATGAGAGATTACGCCGCGAAACGCCGGTTTACGAATTGCCGGGTGGCGGATTATTTCTCACCCGCCATGCCGATTTGTTGCGGATTTACAAAGACCGACAGGTTTTCTCATCCGATAAAAAGATCGAGTTTGGCCCGAAATTTGGTGATGGCCTATTATACCAACATCACACAACCTCGCTGGTTTTCAACGATGCGCCGCTGCATACCCGCGTGCGCAAAGCCATTGCTGGCGCCCTATCACCGCGCGCGGTTGGCGGGATGGAACTTGTCGTGGCCCAGCTTGTGGACCGATTGCTGGATGATCTTGGCGATAATCCAGAACCCGACGGTCTGGTTGATTTCTCCCAGAATATTCCGGTGGAGGTGATTGGCAATCTATTGGCCGTGCCAGCCGATGAACGCGGCCCCTTGCGGGCATGGTCATTGGCGATATTGGCGGCTTTGGAACCGGCAATTGACGACAAGATGTTTGCCGAGGGTGAGGCCGCCACACGGGATTTTCTCGATTACCTGACGCATCTGGTTAAACGCCGCCGCACCGCCGGTATCGAGGATGATAATGACATCATGGCGCGGTTAATCCGCGAGACTGATTTTGGCGATGAAAATGGTGGTGCGCAAAACGCCAATCTATTGCCACATGAGCTTTTGCAAAATGCGATTTTCATCCTGAATGCGGGACATGAAACCACCACCAATCTGATATGCAGCGGGATCTGGCTATTATCCCAAATGCCAGAGATAGTCGCCCGCCTGAATGCCCAACCAGAGTTATGGCCAGCCGCAATTGAGGAAATCTTGCGCATGGAAAGCCCAAACCAGCTCGGCAACCGCCGCGCAATTGCCGATTTTTCGATTGATGGCAAATCCTATCCGGCTGGCACTTTGATTACCCTTTGCATGGGCGCGGCAAACCGTGATCCGGCGGTGTTTGAGGCACCGGATGACTTTAGGCTGGATCGTGACATTAGTGGCCGTGCCGAGGATTTGCATCTGGCCTTTGCCGGTGGTGTACATGTTTGCGCGGGCAATAGCATCGCCCGGATTGAGGGGCAAATCGCCCTTGCCGGCATTTTCAAACGATGGCCAGACCTTGGCATTGCCGGCGGGTTACGGCGCTCTACACGGGTGCGTTTTCGCGGCTTTGAGGCAATGCCATTGATCCTTTCCTAGCGACCAGACGACAATTGCTAGCCAGCCTGATCTGGGATAGGCTTCTAATCTGGGATAGCCAAAGACAGCATGACCCAATAAGGGTGAGCAGGGACAATCAGGAGTTAGTATGGATAAGCGTAATCTAATCGTTTTCATCAAATGTGAGATCGGCACAACCTATGACGTTGCCGCTGCGCTTGCTGATCTTCCAGAGGCACCAACGGTGTTTTCAACCTCCGGCGATTACGACATCTTTACCATGTTCCGGCTAAATAACGATGATGATATTGGTCATTATGTCTGCGAAACCATCCAGAAAATTGCGGGGGTACGCGACACCAACACCATCGTCTGCTTTAACCCCTTCACCAAGGATCAAGGCATTTAACCGCAATGCTCGATACACCCATTCAACGCCATTGGCTTGACGCCTTCATCTCCCTTTTCACCCTATGCAAACCAGCATCGCACGAGAGCGTTGTAATCTTGAGCGAATCACATAGCCGGGTGGTCAATGTGATGTTGGCCGAATTAGCGCTGGGCCAGATGGGAGTCAAATTCTCCTCACTCCGGCTCGATACAAAACCGGCTTCATGCGCACCGATCATTCGCTCTACCGGCGCGACCAATGTGTTGACCGGTGAGGATGCCGCGACCGCAAGTTTGGCCGAGGCTGATCTGATCATTGACCTCAGCATTGAAGGCATGATGCACGCGCCGCAAACACCGGCGATTTTGCAGAGCGGTGCGCGAATCATGACAATCTCGAATGAACATCCCGATATTCTGGCGCGGCTAACCCCGGATCCGGCGATGAAAGATATCGTGAAACAGGCGGTGGCCCAGTGCCGCGGTGCCAAAACCATGCATGTGACTTCCGAGGCGGGAACGGATCTCACCGTCAATATGGCTGACACGGCGAGCGTTGGTGTATGGGGCTGGACCGATCGGCCCGGCACTTTGGCCCATTGGCCGGGTGGTCTGGTGGTTAGTTTCCCCAAGGCGGCAACGATCAATGGCGTTCTGGTATTTGCCCCCGGCGATATCAATCTAACTTTTAAAACCTATTTCCAGAGCGCGGTTCGGGCCGAGATCAAAGATGATTTCATTACTGACCTTAGCGGAACCGGTGCCGACCGGCGGTTGATGGCGCACTATCTGGCTGGCTTTAATGACCCGCTTGCCTATGCCACCAGTCATGTTGGCTGGGGGCTTAATCCAGCGGCCAGATATGAGGCGCTCTGCATGTATGACAAGGATGATCTGAACGGGACGGAATTGCGCGCGCTTGCCGGTAATTTCCTCTATTCAACCGGCGCCAATGAATTTGCCAACCGCTTTACCGAAGGGCATTTCGATCTGCCGATGATGGATTGCTCGATTGCCCTTGATGGTGTGCTTGTCGTCGATAACGGCGTTCCCTGCTAACAGGAGATTGCTATGACCCAATCACCAAAAGACGCCGGACGGCAAATTGCTGGCGGGATTAGCTATCGGGCCAGCATAGCGGGCGATACAGACGGATTGCCGGTCATTTGCCTGCATGGTATTGGCGGTGATGACACCAGCTTTGCCGACCAGTTGGATAATCTTGGCGCGCGGTCTGTATATGCGTGGAACATGCCCGGCTATGGCGGTTCTGCGGTGATGAAATCGATGGATTTTGCCGCCCTTAGCGATGCCCTTATTGCATTTATGGACGCACTAGGTATTGCCCGTGCGCATCTTGCTGGCCAGTCAATTGGCGGGATGATTGCCCAAGAAACCGCCATTCGCTATCCAGACCGGATTGCCTCATTGGTGCTAATCGCCACGGTTCCCGCCTTTGGGGGCCGCGATGACAGTTTTAAACAAGCCTTTTTGCATGCCAGACTGGCCCCGCTGGAGGCTGGCGGCGATATGCGGGATGTGGCCAATGACGCTATTCCCGCAATCACCGGACCGAATTGTGATGCGGCGATGCGGGCCAGCGCGATCGAGGCGATGGCGGCGATTGACCAGCATGCCTATCGCCAAGTGCTAGCAACTTTGGTCACCTTTAACCGGCGTGATGACCAGCATTTGTTAACATTGCCATGCTGTTTGATCGCCGGTAGCCTCGATGATAATGCGCCCGCGCGGGTGATGGAAAAGATGGCCGGCAATTTACCTGATGCGTCATTTCATATCATTGATCATGCCGGACATTTGGTTAATACTGAATCGCCTAATCAAGTAAACGCTATCGCAACAGCGTTTCTGGACAAAACTGATCACCTTTTGGCGTGATACCGAACAAGGATTTGTAGGTAATGGATGATTTGAAAATGACGAATTTGCATCCCGATGCGCCGATCTTTGATCCTGTTGATTGGAAACTCAGCGAATTTGAGGCCAATCTATGCGCCGAAACGCGGGCATTGGCACAGGCGAAATTTGCCGAGCGCGCGCCGTCTATTGACCGTGAAGCCCGCTTCCCAACCGAGAATTACGCCGATCTGCATGCCAATAACTTGATGGGCATTTGCATCCCCAAGGAAAATGGGGGGCGCGGTGCCGATCTAAAGGCCTATATGCTGGCGGCGGCGGAAATTGGCCGCTATTGCGGGGCCACGGCGCTGACATTCAACATGCATGTAAGCTCTTGCCTATGGACTGGCTTTTTGGCTGATGGTCTGGATATGAACGCGGAACAGCGGGCCCAGCACGAAACCATGCGCCAGCGTCATTACCAGCGGATTTTGAATGATGGCGCGATTTACGCACAGCCATTTTCAGAAGGCGGAGACGCCGCCGCAGGCAAGGCCGCCTTTGGTACAACCGCGCTAATCACCGATGGTGGCTGGATCATCAATGGCAAAAAAATCTTTGCCTCTCTATCTGGCCATGCCGATTATTATGGCGTGTTATGCACCGAGCTGGAGACACCAGACACCAAGCCGTCACGCGCCAACACCATGTATATTGCCATCAACAGCAAGGCCAAAGGGGTGAGCGTTGAGGGTGAATGGGATCCGCTTGGCATGCGCGGCACAATCTCGCGCACATTGATTTTCAAGGATGTATTTATCCCGTTCGAAGAACAATTGATGCCGCGCGGTGTTTATTTCTCTGCCGCCAAGCAATGGCCGCATATGTTTATGACGCTGACACCTAGCTATATGGGCATTGCCCAAGCCGCCTATGATTTTACCGTGCGCTATTTGCGTGGGGAACAGCCCGGCACGCCGCCGGTCAAACGCCGGATGTATCCAACCAAGCAATTGGCCGTGGCACAGATGAAAATTATGTTGGAACAGACCAAGTCATTATGGTTCCAAGCTATCAGCGAAGCCCGTCCAAACCCAAGTAAAGAAGCGTTATTGCGGGCATGGGCGGCGCAATATAGCGTGATGGAAAATGCCAATGAGATTGCCCAGCTTGCGGTTCGCACATGTGGCGGTCAGGCGATGCTGCGGTCGCTCCAGCTTGAACGGCTCTACCGTGATAGCCGGTGCGGCGCTTTGATGTTGCCGTGGACCGCTGAATTATGCACCGACATGCTTGGCAAAGGCATTTTGTACGAGGCCGGCGAAACCGACGATGCCTAACTCTATTGGTGATAGCTGGCGGCTAGATCGGGCCATTCTTGCGCATGCCGATACCCAGCCCGATCGCATTGCCCTCACCTTTGACAATATCCAGATCAGCTATGGTGATTTGCGCGATCAAGTCGAGACAGCCGCCGCTTTTCTGGCGAGCCATCTTGATGCCGGTGATCGCTTTGCCGTTTATAGCATGAACCACCCCAATATCTTTGTGCTATTGCTGGCGGCGGCGCGCATTAGGGCGGTGATGGTGCCGTTAAATTGGCGCCTATCAATTGCCGAGATTGCCTATCAGCTCGATGATTGCAGGCCAAAAATCCTATTTTACGGTGATGATTTTGCCGATAACATTCCCGAACTCACGGCGAAATCATCGGTAATAGCAACCGCCAAGGCCAATGAGGCGCTCTTTCCAATCGAGGACCTTGGGGCCATTGCCGCCGATATTGGCACTGGTGATCGCACTGGTAACCCCACTGGTGATGGCACCGGACATGAGGACGCAATCGATGCGCCGCTATTGGTGGTTTACACATCGGGGACAACAGGGCGGCCAAAGGGGGCTGTTCTGCCGCAACGCGCCATGCGCAGTAATGCGATCATGAGCACCCATGCCTTTGATCTAGCCAAAAGCGACATCACGCTTAATATTTTGCCGCTATTTCATGTTGGCGGGTTGAATATCCAGCCCATACCGACATTGATTGCTGGCGGCCAAATTGTGATCCATAAGACATTCAATCCGGCGGCGGTCATTGCCGCCATTGCCAGCGATAAAATCACCCAAGTGACCACCGTGCCAACGATGCTGGCGGCGTTACTGGCGCATGACGATTGGGCGCGGGCGGATCTATCATCGCTGCGGATGATGGCCATTGGGTCTACCGATGTTCCGGCGACGATGATCAACCAGATACAGGCCGATGGCATCGCCCTTGTACAGGTATATGGGGCCACCGAAACCGCCCCAACCGCGATTTACCAAACCGCAGATATTGCCTTTGATTCGGTTGGATCAATCGGCCGTGCAGGCATTGATTGCGCGATCAGGCTGGTCGATGAAAATGGCCAAGATGTTGCCCTAGGCACGGTCGGCGAGATTTGGGTAAAGGGCGATAATATCCTCAGCCATTACTGGAATAATCCCGAACAGAGTGCCGCCTCGATCACCGATGGGTGGTTTCATACAGGCGACATGGCCCGCCTTGATACGAACGGTCTGTACTGGTTTGCTGACCGGCTAAAGCATGTGATCATTTCCGGTGGGGAAAACATCTATCCGGCCGAGCTGGAACGGGTGTTGAACAATCATCCCCACCTGGTCGAATTTACCATCATTGGCCGTGATGACGAACGCTGGGGACAGGTGCCGGTGGTAGTTGCCGTTCGCCGCGATCAGAGCATTGACGCCGCCGCCATCATTTCTGTCTTTGATGACGAGGTCGCCAAATTCAAACGTCCAAAAGACGTGATCTTTGTGGATGCATTGCCGCGTAATGCGCTTGGCAAGATTGTCACCGATCAGGTTGCCGCTTTGATAGCCGGATCCTAGCTGCCCCTATTTGGCGGCAAGCACCCTACATCATCGATGGCAGGAATAGTGACAATGCCGGTACAAAAGTAAGCAATGCAAGACGCAGGATATCGGCAACCCAGAACGGCGTTACGCCCTTAAAGATGGTCTTTACCGAGACATCCTTTAGCACCCCTTTTAGGACGAACACATTCAATCCAATAGGCGGCGTAATCAAACTAATCTCCGTCACCACAACAACCAGAATACCAAACCAGATCAGGTCAAAACCAAGACCCTCTACCAGCGGGGCAAAGATCGGCACGGTCAACAGGATCATCGACAACGATTCAAACACACAGCCAAGCGCGATATAAACCAGCAGGATGATAAAGATCACCCCAAGCGGCGAGACCTCAAACGATGTAACCAAATCCATCAAACCCGCCGGCAGACCAGCGCGGTTCACAAAGTTTGAGAAGATCAGCGCGCCAAACAAAACCATGAATAGCTTGGCCGAGGTCACCGCGGTTTCACGCAGAACATCCATTGCCGATTTAATCGATAAAGCACCGCGGCGCCACGCAATAAGCATCGCACCAGCCGCACCAATACCAGCCGCCTCAGTCGGGGTAAATAGCCCGCCATAGATGCCGCCAATAACAAAGATAAACAGACCCAGCGTTGTCCATACATCGCGCAGGGCGACAAAGCGCTCTACCCATGTACATTTGTCACCAACCGGTCCGGCCTTGGGGTTGCGCCGCACCACAAAGGTCACCGCGCCCAAGTAAAACAGAACACCAATAAGGCCGGGCAGAACGCCAGCGATGAACAGTTTGCCAACCGATGTTTCAGTCATCAAACCATAGATTACCAAGATCACGCTCGGCGGGATCAAAATACCCAGCGTACCACCAGCCGCAATCGAGGCGGTGGCCAACGAATCATCATATTTGTAACGCCGCATTTCCGGCATCGATACTTTTGACATGGTCGCCGCCGTTGCCAGCGATGATCCGCAAATAGCCGAGAACATGCCACAAGCCACAACGGTCGACATCGCCAAGCCGCCCTTGCGGTGGCCCAAAAATACATAGGCGGCGCGGTATAGTTCTTTTGCCATACCGCCGCGCTCTACCATCAAACCCATGAGGATAAATAGTGGCACCACAGACAGGCCATAGGACTGGCCCGAATCAATCACCAGCCGTGCCGCGCTCGATATAGCGGCGCGGTAATTCGACAATTCCGCAAAGCCAACAAAACCAACAATGCCAAGGGCGAGACCAAGCGGCATCCGCATAAATGCCAAGGCAAGAACGGCCGCAAAGCCAATAATCGAAATCATCATGATTTATTCTCTAGCTCAGCTGATGCGACTTCACCGGGCCTAGAGGCCGTAACCACCAGCCGGATAAAGGTCATAAGAGCAGCTGCATAAATAGACAGTGTAATAAATGAAACCACTAGATAGCGCGGGATCGAGAGATATTCGGTCGTGTCGCCATCTTCATAGGCGCGCTCGGCATAGGCCATAATGCGGTCACCAAGCTTTATCGCGATATAAATAGAAATCGCCAACAAAGTGAGGTTCACCAGCCAGGCAATAATACCTTTGCGGAAGAACGGCACCAGATCGACGATCACATGATCCTCGCGGAAAAACATGGCCGGAAGTGAAAAGAAAATAATGCCAGCCATGCAAATGCGGACAAGCTCTACAGCGCCAACCACCGGCATCGTGAAGAAATAGCGCCCGATGACGTCAACACATGTAAGAACAACCAGCAAAAACAAAATGATGGCGGCTAAATTAGAGACTAAACGGCTGACCATTTCGGCCAGCCGTTCAGTTTTAGATATAATGCTCAGCATTGATCACTGAACCGATTCTTAGAGTTTTGACTTGAAGAAAGCCAAAGCAGCTTTCCCGTCAACACCAGCGGCATCGATCGCAGCCAATACGTCGGCCTCAATACCAGCTGTCTTCTCTTTGAAGTAAGCACGCTCTGCGTCAGAGGCGTCGGTTACAACCAGACCCACTTCCAGACCTTTTTCAAGACCAAGTGCGTCGGCAGCATCCCAGAACTCACCGATTTCACGAGCAAGTTTTACGCCCTTGATATCATCGATACATTTCTTGTTTGCGGCTGACAGACCATCATATGTGTCCGCATTCATCAGCAGGCCAAATGAAGTTGTGTACATGCCGTCTGGATTGCGGAAAGAGTATTTCGCAATTTCTGCAACCTTAAATGCGTACATTGTCTCCATTGGGAAGAACACACCATCGGCAACGCCTGATGCAATTGTCTCATACACTGCTGGCGCAGGAACGTTCACACCAGCAACATCAAGGGCAGTACCGATCGCATTAGCAACACCGCCACCAACGCGCAGCTTCATGCCAGCAATGTCTTTATATGAGCTGATCGGCGTTGATGTATGGAGCATACCCGGGCCGTGCACATAATTTGCCAGAACGACAACGCCCTTGGCTTCGTTTGCACCCGCAAGATACTTCTCGTGGGTTTCCTGATAAGCGGCAGATACATCCGCAGCACTACCAGCAAGGCCCGGAAGCTCAGCTAGCTTTGTGGTTACGAACTTGCCCGGTGTGTAGCCGTGAACAATCCATGTCATATCGGCAACGCCGTCGCGCACTGTGTCATACATAGCTGGCGGTGGTGCTAGGCCATACTCGACCTTCAGGCTCATATCACCGCCTGCACAGGCTTTAATTTTGTCATTCAACCATGGGAAAACACCATAGTTCATTGTGTGCTTAGGACCGGCCCATGATGCCACTGTTAGCACGGTCTCAGCCGATGCGGTTGATGCTGTTGCGGCAATTGTCATTGCGACCGCGCCAACACCCATAGCGAGCGTTTTACCAAATAATTTATGTGTCATTCTCTTCTCCCTAGTGGCATCTGCCAGACTTTGTCTATGCACGATACCTAATCTACTTTGATATTTAACCCTACACAGGCGCAAGCCCGTTACAATAGGAAAGTGGTAATTTTTGATCCAAAAATTGAGCAATTTTCTCCCTGTTGTTGCAAATATTAGCGTTTTCTTTTGTTACAGCCGCGCATAGGTAGAAGAAATTTCCGCCGCCAGCTTGCCTGATTGGCAATCAACCAATGCGATTCTACCGACAATGAGGCGGCGCCCTGCCTTTAAAATGTCGATTGTGAGATCACCGCCGCCCGAACCAAGCGGGCGCAGATATTTAGCGGCAATATCAACCGTCGTGATCGGTGCATATTCCCCAATCGCCGCGGTCACCGCCGCGATCATCGCGGTATCGGCGGCGGCAACAATGGCCTGACCACACATCATCCCCGCGTCACGCGTTAGGCGCGGTGAGAAGGGAAGATGAAACTGCGAATTTTGCGGCGTTATGCTGGTGACGGTTAGCCCGAGCTCTTGGACCCATGGCGCGGTGACCTCGGCCAGCAAAGCCGTTGCCGCCTCTATGTCAAACATTTCTGTTTGTGTCTCACTCGCCATTTAACCCTCCCCTAGGCTCATAAACGCATGACTGCGCCGGTTATCCCAATTCACTCTCGACGCCCACTCTCAAACCCCACGTCTAATTCAATGTCGGGAGATTACCTATCGGGCGGCATTTATCTTGACTAACCGGACGGTCAATAATTACCGTAAAACCCTTGCTGGTTTTTCCGCGAGGGTCAAGTAGGCCAAACAGGACCGAATGGGATCGAGACAATGGAAACAACAACACCCGCCGCGGCTGATGAACTTGCCTTGCGCGTTGCCGAAAAAATGATCGGTAATTGCGGCCTGTCCCAATCGCTGGGGATGCAGCTTGTATCGGCCACCCAAAATCATTGTGTTGTTGAAATGGCGCTTGGTGACAATCACCTGAACGGCTTTGATATATGTCATGGCGGGGCTATTTTTGCCCTTGCCGACACCGCCTTTGCCCATGCTTGTAATTCCGACAATATCGTTACCGTGGCCCAGCAATGCCAAGTTCATTTTTTGCGGCCCGCGCAACGTGGCGATGTTTTGAGGGCCACTGCAAGCCGGCGTGATGGGGCTGGCCGGACCGGCATTTACGATATTGCTATCACCAATCAGGATGACAAATTAATCGCCGAATTCCGCGGCATGTCACGCAAATTGACCGATCCAGTTTTGTAGCAACCCGAACCGCCACCGACCTAACCGACTTTTCTACCGCGACTTAGCTAGAGGACTATCATGCAAGATCTCACCCCCACCAAAGACAGCCTAGATCCCATTGAAATTGCGTCCCGTGACGAGATTCATGCGTTACAGTTGGAACGGCTGAAATGGACACTTAATCATGCCTATTCAAATGTGCCGTTATATAAGCGCAAATTTGACGCGGCCGGGGTGCATCCCGATGATTTGAGACACCTTGGCGACATCAGCAAATTTCCCTATACGACCAAAGAGGATCTGCGCGAATCATACCCGTTCGACATGATGGCGGTTCCGATGGAACAGGTCTCGCGCATTCACGCCTCTAGCGGAACCACGGGCAAGCCTACGGTGGTTGGCTATACCAAGGGTGATGTTGATAATTGGGCAAGTCTGGTTGCACGGTGCATTCGCGCCTCTGGCGGGCGTCCCGGTCATAAAATCCAAGTGGCCTATGGTTATGGGTTATTTACCGGTGGCCTTGGTGCGCATTACGGGGCGGAAAAGCTTGGCTGTACCGTTATTCCCGTATCGGGCGGCATGACCCAGCGCCAAGTCCAATTGATCATCGATTTCAAGCCCGAGATTATCATGGTAACGCCGTCTTATATGTTGGCCATTGCCGATGAATTTGAACGGATGGGCATCGACCCGCGCGAAACCGCATTGATGACCGGCATTTTCGGTGCAGAACCGTGGACCAATGCAATGCGCCAAGATATTGAACAGCGTTTTGACATGCATGGGGTGGATATCTATGGCCTGTCCGAAGTCATGGGCCCCGGCGTCGCCAATGAATGTGTCGAAACCAAAGATGGTCTGTATATTTGGGAGGATCATTTCCTGCCTGAAATCATCAATTCAGAAACTGGCGAGAGTTGTGAAGATGGCACCAAGGGCGAGTTGATCTTTACCTCATTGACGAAAGAGGCCCTGCCGATCATTCGCTATCGGACCAAGGATTTAACCACCTTGCGCCCCGGTGTCGCGCGGAGCATGCGCCGGATGGACAAGATTACCGGTCGCAGTGACGATCTCATCATCCTGCGCGGGGTCAATCTATTCCCTAGCCAGATCGAGGAGCATATTCTCAAAATCGATGGGTTAAGCCCGCATTACCACCTAATCCTGACAAAAGAAGGCCCGATGGATGCGATGACAGTGGCGGTTGAGGCCGCGCCACATCATGAGAGTGACGCCGAGCGAGCAAGCATGGCCGCCACATTAGGAGAAAATATCAAACAGACGATTGGTGTATCCGCCAAAATTGATGTTCTACCGGTTGGCGCCATTGATCGGTCTATGGGTAAGGCGGTGCGGATCATCGACAAGCGCGGCAAATGAGCCGTAACCGCGCCGTCACCTATGATCTAAAGCTGGGCCATATTCGCTCTGTAGCGGCATCGCTATTTGCCGCCAACGGATTTTCGCGCACGTCGATGGCCGAACTTGCCCGCGAATGCGGCGTTTCAAAAGCCCTGCTCTATCACTATTTCACCAGCAAAGAAGCTCTCCTTTTTGATATTCTCGAGGCTTATCTTGAGAATTTGCAGGCGGCTCTACCAACCAATCCAGCCGATAGCGATAATGCCCGCGCGCATTTGCGGGGATTGATCCACAGCCTGTTGGTGGAATACCGCCAAGCCGACAATACGCATAAATTGTTGTTGCATGATCAGGACGTTTTACCCGAGGAACAGCAGCAAATCCTGCGCCAGATGGAAAAGGCTATCGTCCGTCATTTTAGCGATGCGCTAGAGAATGCGGCGGCGGCGGCGGGGCATCCAACCCCACCCAACGGCCCCCGCGCGATGATGCTGCTAGGCATCCTAAATTGGACCTATACATGGTTCCGCGATGACGGTGCGTTATCGCTCAACGAATATTGTGATCTAATTTGCGATAGTATGATCGCTAGTCTTGCCGTTTGATACACTATATATGGTTTATGCGCCCGCATTTATCTATATGTAGGATATATGCGACATTTTGTCCTTTACACCATTTATGCTGATTCGTAGTGTAGGCCTCACCACAATGTGAGGGAAAAACAATGTCCAATCTTAATGAAGCAAGCGCTGCCCAGTTGCAAGATCCTGATTATGATGTGCCGATGGGTCCGCGCATTGCGCTAGGTCTGCAACATCTATTAGCAATGTTTGTAAGTAACGTAACACCATCGATTATTATCGCCGGTGCAGCTGGCTTTGCCTTTGGCGGAGCCGATATGGTCTTCTTGATCCAGATGGCAATGCTATTTGCTGGTATCGCCACTTTATTCCAAACCATCGGGATGGGTCCCGTTGGTGCGCGCCTACCCGTGATGCAGGGCACTAGCTTTGCCTTTGTACCGATTATGATAGGCGTTGTTAAAACCAGCGGCATGGCGGCCTTGATGGGCTCTATTGTTGTGGCTGGTCTTTTCCACGCGGCATTAGGTACCTTTATTGGCAGAATTCGCCATTGGTTCCCGCCATTGGTAACCGGCATGGTTATCACTGCAATTGGTCTGTATCTGTTGCCTGTCGGTATTCGCTATGCGGCTGGTGGTGCGGCTGACTTCCAGATCAACAACCCTGATTGGGGCGATCTAAGCCGCTGGGGTCTTGCCATCATCGTTATCGTTGTTGCGCTTGGCTTTAAGTTCTTCACCAAGGGCCTGACTTCGACCGCCGCTATTCTGCTTGGTCTTATTGCTGGTTATCTGGCTGGCATGGCCACTGGTGCGGTTAATTTTGGCGGTGTTGCCAAAGCAAGCTGGTTCGCCATTCCAATGCCGTTCCAATACGGTATCGAGTTCAACATGGCCGCCATTTTGGGCATGTGTCTGATCTCTATCGTTAGCGCCATCGAAACCGTTGGTGATATCTCTGGCATTGCAAAAGGCGGTGCAAACCGTGAAGCAACCGACAAGGAACTTGCTGGCGGCACTTATGCTGACGGTCTTGGTTCGGCCATTGCCGGTGTCTTCGGTGGTCTGCCAAATACGTCCTTTAGCCAGAATGTTGGTCTTATTTCCATGACTGGCGTGATGAGCCGTTCTGTGGTGACAGCATCAGCTCTGATGTTGATTGCATGTGGACTTGTGCCAAAGATTGGCGCGGTTGTTGCGGCAATGCCGATTTCGGTCCTTGGTGGCGGCGTCATCTTGATGTTCGGCATGGTTATCTCTGCCGGTATTAAAATGCTTGCTGATGTCGATTGGAACCGCCGGAACATGATGATCCTTGCGATCTCAATGTCTGTTGGTCTTGGTCTCCAGCAGGTACCAAAGTCAATGCAGCATCTTCCTGACAATCTGGAAATGCTAGCCGTATCTGGTCTGTTGCCAGTGGCTGTGTTGGCGGTGGTGCTTAATCTGGTTCTACCAAAGGAAGCCTAAGACAGGTCTCTTCTAGGCGTCGCTCAGACTTCGAGCAAACCTATGATTTAGAGGCATATACCAAACCGCCTTAACATAGGTGACGACAATGATTATAGTACCGCCAGGCACCATGTGGTTGGCGGTATTTTCTTGCCCCCATTTTAGGCCTTGATAGAGAACCAAATGTCAGACCAGACCCTATTGCTAAAAAACGCGGCGCTACTCTGCACGATGAACCCTGATGAGGGTGATCATGGCGGGATTGCCTCTCTTGGGCGGCGCGGTGATGCGGCGGGCCGTGAAATCAAGGATGGCGGTCTGTTTGCACGGGGCGGCGTGATCGAAGCCGTCGGGCCAACCGCGGATTTGCCTAGCGACGCCGATTTGGTCATAGATATGAGCGGCCATGTGGTTATCCCGGGCATGGTTAACACCCATCATCATTTATTTCAGAATTTGACCCGCGCTGTACCGGCGGCCCAGAACGCGCCGCTATTTGGCTGGCTGCAAACGCTTTATCCGATCTGGAGCAATATCGGGCCGGACCATATTTACTGGTCAACGGCGCTCGGCTTGGCTGAACTTGCAATGTCTGGATGCACCACGTCATCGGATCATTTGTATCTCTATCCAAACGGATCGCGCCTCGATGATTCACTATCGGCGGCGGCGGATGTTGGGGTGCGTTTTCATGGCACCCGCGGATCGATGAGCATTGGCGAGTCTAATGGCGGCCTGCCACCAGACCGGCTCACCGAAAATGAAGGCGCCATCTTAAAAGAATGCCAGCGTTTGATTGAAGAGCATCACAATGGCGAGCGTTACGCCATGCAGCGTGTTGCTTTGGCCCCTTGTTCGCCCTTTTCGGTGAGCATGGAGTTGATGCGCGACACCGCCGAAATGGCCCGTGAATATGGTGTTGGCATGCACACGCATCTTGCCGAAAATGTCGAGGATATTGATTATTCTCTGGCTAATTTTGGCATGCGCCCCGGCGATTACATAGAGGCTGTGGGATGGACTGGTGATGATGTTTGGCACGCGCATTGTGTCCAGCTTGACGATAATGAGATCGATTTATTCGCCCGCACTGGTACTGGTGTGGCGCATTGCCCCTGTTCCAACATGCGGCTTGCCAGCGGCATTGCACCGGTTCGCAAGATGCTCGATGCGGGGATGAAAATTGGCATCGGCGTAGATGGCTCGGCCTCGAATGATAGTGGTCACATGATGAATGAAGCCCGCCAGACAATGTTATTACAGCGCGTCAATGGCGGCGGTGATGCGATGAGCGCAAGAGAGGCCCTAGCCGTCGCAACAAGAGGCGGCGCGGCGGTCTTGGGGCGCGATGATATTGGCATGCTGGCCCCGGGCATGGCGGCGGATATTGCCGCCTTTGACATGCGCCAGATTGACTTTGCCGGTGGTGAATGGGATTGCCTTGCTAGCCTTATTTTCTGTGGCCCAACCAAGACAAATTATACCATCATCAACGGCAAGCCTGTGGTCGCAAACGGCCAGTTGGTCAGCATGGATATGAACAAGCTATTGGATAATCATGGCCGCATGGCCCGCGATTTAATGGTTCAGGCCGGTCACGCTGGCTAGGGGTTTATCACCGCCGCAGCCTCATCAAGCCACACTTCATCAAGATTAAGACCATCTGCCTCGCCGACAGGCTGGGCCCGATCTACCACCAGAAAATCCTGTTCATCCTGTAGGATCAATAGTGGGTGATGCCATGTGCCAGCATTATAGCTAACGCCCTGTATGCCCGATGCGTGAAAGCACCGGAGCGCGGTGAAATCTGGCGCGCTATCATCTGCATTACCGGGGGCAACAACAACCAGCCATGAATGGTTTTGTAATGGGTAGAAAGCCTGCGATCCGCGCGGGTGTCGTTCCATCATTTTTATGGCAATCGGATCAGCCCGCCGCGTACCACGAAACAGGGAAATAATCCCATGCGCACCGCCCGGCCCGACATCAACATCAGCCAGACTATCAAAGCGCGTGGTCGTGCCCTGATTGATCATCATCTGGGCGGCACCGTCGGTTTCCATAACCGTTCCAAAAGGCGCAAACCCCGCTTTGGTCAGGGGCTCAATTTTCAAATTCACCACAGCCATTAATCCCCCCGGTTTTGCGCCGATTCATAGGGATGAGTCGCAATCCAATGCCGCGCAATTTCATCACGCCGCGCGACCCACACATGGTCATGCGCCATAATGTGATCGACAAATTTCACCAAGCCAGCAAACCGCGCTGGCCGGCCAATGAGGCGGCAATGCAAACCAACCGACATCATTTTCGGCGCACTCTCACCCTCGGCATAGAGCGTGTCAAACGCATCGATTAGATAGTGGGCGAATTGATCACCATTGTGAAAACCCTGCGCCGTGGCAAAGCGCATGTCATTTGTATCCAGCGTATAAGGGACAATCAGATGCGGCGGGTGGGCACCGCCATTGGTGGTAATCTGGTTCGACCAGAATGGCAGATCATCCGAATAATCATCAGCGTCATAAATAAAGCCACCATCCGCCGCCACCAGATCGCGTGTATGCACGCTGGTTCTACCGGTGTACCAGCCAACCGGACGCTCGCCGCAAATTTCGGTATGGATGGCAATGGCCTTGGCCATATGCTCGGCCTCTTCATCGCGGCTCATCCCGTGATAGTTAATCCAGCGATAACCGTGCGAGGCTATTTCGTGACCATCATCAAGGGCGCGTTCAATCACCGCGGGATGGCGTTGCATCGCCATTGCCACAGCAAAGAGCGTAATTGGCAGGCCGCGATCACGGAACAAATCCAGCACCCGCCACACCCCGGCGCGTGAGCCATATTCATAGATTGATTCCATCGACATGTGCCGCGCATTTTCAAACGGTGCCGCGCCGATAATTTCCGACAGGAACATCTCCGAAGCCGGATCACCATGCAGAATATTATTCTCGCCGCCCTCTTCGTAATTCAGCACAAATTGAACAGCTATGCGGGCCTTGTTCGGCCAATTGGCATGTGGCGGCTTGTCCCCATAACCAATCATGTCGCGTGGATAATCACCCATATCTAGCCCTCGAATGCCCCGGATTTTAGCATCTGGCGCCATTTGGCCAGCATCACCCGTTGTTCATCATCAATCCAGATCACATTGCCCGGCGGCATCGCATGTGACGCGGCTGATTGCCAGAAAATCTCGTCAACGTGGCGCATCACATCCGCCTCGGTTTCCAACACAACCCCCTTTGGGGCAAAGGCCATATTCTCCCATGCGGGCTCAGCGGCATGACAGATACTACAATTCTCGGTAATCAGCTCGATCGCGGCGGTATGTAATTCAGCCGGTGTTGCATAGGCAGTTTCATCATAATCAGCCGAGCGCGGCGCCCCCTCATGCGATAGGAAAATCGCCCCAAGGGTTAACAGAGCCGCCGCCATCCATGTCCACCACGGGGCCGGCTCGCCCTTATGCTTGGTGTTAAAGAAATGCCGGATGAGCGCACCAATGATCAACACAAGGGCCAGAATCACCCATGAATATTTGGTCGCAAAAATCGCCGGATAATGCCCGCCAATCATCACGAAAATCACTGGCAGGGTCAGATAGTTATTATGCAGGGACCGTTGCTTGCCGCGCGCGCCATAACGTGGATCAGGGTCCTCGCCAGCAACCAGAGATTTAACCACTTTGCGCTGGCCCGGAATGATAATCATCAACACGTTGGCCACCATGATCGTGCCAATGGTGACACCCATCTGGACAAAGGCACCGCGGGCCGAGAAAATTTGCGTATAGCCCCATGCCAGCGCGACCAGAAACACGAACCCAGCCGCCGCCAATGCCGTATCCGATTTGCCAAGAGGACTGCGGCAAAGGCCATCATAAATTGCCCAGCCAAGCACAATGCCCGCCAACGAGATTGCCACTGCCTGCCATTCGGCAATATCCAGTATTTCAAGATCAATCATATAAAGACCAGCCGCGGTGTAATAGATCACCGTCAGCAAGGCAAAACCCGAAATCCAAGTGGCATAGGCCTCCCATTTGAACCATGTCAGTTCATCCGGCATTTTTGATGGCGCCACGAGATATTTGACCATGTTGTAAAAGCCGCCACCATGCACCTGCCATGCTTGGCCATGCGCCTGTTCCGGCAGCTCTTTGCCGGGCTTTAGGCTCAGGTCAAGCGCGATGAAATAGAATGATGAACCAATCCATGCAATGCCAGCAATGACATGCACCCATCTAATCAGCAGCTCTGACCATAGCCAGATATAATCAATCATGCTTCACTCCTTGTCGCATTTTCCCCAACAGATTTGGTGTCAAATTTGGCCTCAAATTTAGTATTTACTTCGGTATCCAGTTCTTGTTGCCACAGCGCAATGCCCACGGCAATCGATAAGGCAACGCGGGCCGGTTGCTTGCCGGTAATTTCCAGCATACCAACAGGGCAAACCAGCCGGTCAAGCTGATCATCGGCAATACCAGCCTTGGCCAATGCACGGCGAAAACGGGCCGCCTTTGTGGCCGAGCCGATCAACCCTAATCGGGCAAAGTTACCTTGCAATAATAAACTATGGCAAATCGCCTGATCCAGCGCGTGGCTATGGGTTAGCACAAGATGTATCGCACCATCGGGGGCATGGCGTGCGATGATCGTTGGATCGCTCGCGATCACCCGGCACGCCCCATCACCCGTCTCGGCGGGAAAGCGATCTTGGGCAATATCGACCCAATGCACATCATATTCCAACGCCATTAGATGCCCCACCAACGCCCGACCAACATGACCCGCACCATATAGAAATAGCGCCCTTTGGCGACGATCTGGCGCGGCGATAAAAACACTCCCATCGGCCGATAATCCCAGCCGTGCATTATGGTGTGCGTGATGGTTTGCATTATCTTGATCCACCGCGAAAAGCGCCGCACCAGGTTGGACCGGATGGGCAATCAATGACGGCGCACTGGCCGCCAAATCCATCAGCGCATCCCGCTCACCCGCAGTGAATAATTCTAGCAACACGCGCACATGACCGCCGCAGCATTGGCCCATATCAGGGCCAAGAGCAACGCTGATCACCCGCCTTTGCCAGCGCGTATCAGGTTTATCATTAGACGACATCCACGCCCGCGCCGAGGCCATCACATCAAATTCCAGCGCGCCGCCACCAATCGTTTGATAGATATCATCGGCGGTAATCAACATAGTCGCGCCGACCTCACGCGGGGCGGATCCTTTAACGCCAATTAGCGTGGCACGCACCACCGCACCGCCATCCGCAATCGCCTCAATCGCAATGCCCAGCCACCCGTTCGATCCATTATAAAGTTGGGGCTGGGCATCACTAGGCGCAGGTTTATCGGCGGATTTGCTAGCTGGGCCAATGCGGCGGACGATATTAGACAATGCCCGGCCCTCCCATTTTGATCGCCTTCATCAATAGCCGCTCTGGGGTCGCCGGTGCATCTAGCGCGGGATAAGATGGTACGCCAATAGTCGTCGCATTAATTCCCGATAAGGCATCGGACAGCGCCAGAAAAACCGAAATTCCAAGCATCAAAGGCGGTTCACCAACAGCCTTTGAACGGTGCACGGTTTCTTCGGTATTTTCGCCATCATATAGCGCAACATTGAATTCCAGCGGCCGGTCCGAACAGGCCGGAATTTTATAGGTTGAGGGCGCATGGGTGGTTAATTTGCCAGTGTCATTCCAGACCAATTCCTCGGTCGTGAGCCAGCCAGCACCTTGAACAAATCCGCCCTCAATCTGGCCAATATCAATCGCCGGATTTAACGACTTGCCAGCATCATGCAAAATGTCGGTACGCAGGATCCTGTTCTCGCCGGTCAACAAATCGACCGCAACCTCGGACACCGCGGCACCATAGGCAAAGTAATAAAAGGGGCGGCCAGTGGAGCTGGCATTATCCCAATGCAGTTTTGGCGTTGCATAAAACCCTGTGGCGGAAAGTTGAATGCGCCCCAGATACGCCTGTTTGGCCGCTTCGCCAAAGCTGATGCTGGTCTCACCTAGGCTAACGGTGCCATTCTCAAACCGGATGTCATCGGCATCGATTTCATAAAACTGGGCGAGATAGTCAACCATGCGCAGGCGAATAGTGCGGGCCGCATTTAGCGCCGCCATGCCATTAAGATCCGCCCCAGACGAAGCCGCCGTTGCCGATGTGTTCGGCACTTTGCCAGTGTTGGTAGCGGTTATTTTCACCGTGCCAATATCGACACCAAACTCATGCGCCACAATTTGCGCCACCTTGGTGTTGAGCCCTTGGCCCATTTCCGTGCCGCCATGATTAAGCTGGATAGAGCCATCCGCATATAACAGCACCAATGCCCCAGCTTGATTCAAAAAACGGGTGTTAAAGGAAATGCCGAATTTAACCGGACTAAAGGCAAGGCCGCGCTTTACCCATTGGTTGCTTTCATTGAACGCCGCAATTTCACGGCGGCGGTTATGATAATCCGATGATTTCACCAATTGGTCGGTTAGATCGGCAAGAATACCATCGGTGACAGGCTGGCCGTAATGCGTGCTAGCCAGATCCTCTGGCTGGTTGGTTTTATCGGGGTAGTAATTGCGCAACCGAACCTCAACTGGATCCAGCCCCAGATAATGTGCAACCTCATCAATCACTCGTTCAATGCCGACAATCCCTTGCGGACCACCAAAGCCTCGAAAGGCAGTGTTAGAGGCGGTATGGGTCTTACAGCGATGTGACACCACCCGCAAATTAGGGATGTGATAGGCATTGTCGGCATGGCACATTGCCCGCGTTGCGATCGCCTCTGATAGATCCCACGACATCCCACAGCGCAATGCCTGATCAAAAATCACCCCATGGATCCGGCCCTTATCGTCAAAGCCAACAGCGTAATCAATGCGAAAATCATGACGCTTTCCTGTGAGGATAAAATCATCATCGCGATCATAAACCGTCTTTGCCGGCCGTCCGGTTATACGCGCCGCCAAGGCCGCGGTGATCGCGGGCAAATTACCTTGGCTTTCTTTACCACCAAAAGCACCGCCCATACGCCGCGTTTCGATGGTAACCGCATGGCTGGCAACGCCTAGAACCTCGGCAACTTTATGCTGGATTTCGGTTGGGTGCTGGGTCGAACAATGCAAGTACATATCGCCATCTTCGCCGGGGATCGCGAGCGCCGCCTGTCCCTCTAGATAGAAATGTTCCTGTCCACCGATTTCAATGCGGCCCTCAATTTTATGTTTGGCACCGGCAATCGCACCATCGGCATCACCGCTCGCCATACTCGCCGCCGGTCCTAGCCACGAACCGGCTTTCATTGCCTCATCAATCGTCAAAATCGGGGTGAGAACTTTATATTCCACGATCGCAAGGCCCAGCGCATCACGCGCCGCCTGCATGGTCTCGGCGGCGATTGCAAAGATCGCTTGGCCCATATATTCGACGATCTCCTCGGCAAATACCGGATCATCACCGCGCACCGGCGAGCAATCATTATGGCCTGGAATATCATCCGCGCTCAGCACACAAACAACGCCAGGCGCCGCCGCTACCTTGGATAAATCCATCTTCGTAATGCTGGCATGCGCATGCGCCGATTGACCGATTAGAACGACCAATGTGTTGTCAGGCGTTTTGATATCGTCAACATAGGTCGCGCTACCAGCCACATGTTTATGCGCGCTGTCGTGCCGCTGGGGTTGGTGCAGGGACTGGTGCTGGGATTGAGGCTGTGAAGGGGCGCCATTTTTGGAATGCGTAATCATGCGTCTATCTCGGCATCTCTGGCGGCGGCTAGCAACGCCGATGATCCGCGTCCGGCGAGGCGTACCTGTTCACCATTACAGATATCCAGCCCGTATTTCAAAATGAGATTTGCCGCCGCCTGACGCCGGTATTCTGCGCTACCCCGCATGTCGGATAGGGGCGTGAAATCATCACCAAGCGCCTGCGCGGCATCAACAAAACTAGCGGTGGTCAATGGCTTGCCGATCAATTGGGCCTCCACAGCCTTGGCCCGCTGGGGGATCCCCGCCATACCACCAAAGGCCAAACGGGCGGCGGTAATTTTCTTGTCCGCATGGGAAATGACAAACGCACCCATGACCGCGGAAATATCCTGATCAAATCGTTTCGACAATTTGTAACAACGCAACATCGCATGCGGTGTCGCCGGCACAATAAGCGAGGATACAAATTCCCCGGGCTGGCGATCTTGCTGGCCATAGGTGATGTAAAAATCGTCTAGCGGCAATCGGCGCGATGCGGTGCCCTTGGTTAATTCAACCTCGGCCCCAAGGGCAATCATCATCGGCGGCAAATCACCGATTGGCGAGCCATTCGCGATATTTCCACAGATAGTCCCGCTGGCCCGCACTTGCGTTGACCCAAAGCGGCGCATTACCTCGGCGACTTCCGGCCAGCGTTCCGCAATAGCCTCTAAGCCCTGTTGATGGGTTACCGCTGGGGCAAAGCGCAGGCGCGCAGGCTCTATCTTTACCGCATCAAATCCATCCACACGGCCAGTCCATAACATGGTTTTTAGCAAGCGGTTCTGTTTCGTCACCCATAGGCCAACATCAGTGGCACCTGACACAATAGTGGCATCCGGATTATCGGCATAGAATTGGGCAAAATCATCGCCGCTAGCTGGCGCCACAAATTGTGCACGATCATCACCCAAGATCACGGTTTCACTATGCGCGATGGCGGCAATCATCTTTGCCTCTTGTTTACGGCGGGCTATCTCATAAGACGGGATAGTGTCTTTGCGCAATGACATGCCGGCATCGACAATCGGGCGATAGCCAGTGCACCGACACAGATTCCCCGCCAAAGTATCGTCAATCGTCTCGGCCTCAAGCCCCGTTCCATTACACCATGCGGCGAATAGTGACATCACAAAACCGGGCGTACAGAAACCGCATTGTGAGCCGTGAAAATCGACCATCGCGCGTTGCACCGGATGTAATCCGCCCGCTAATTCCCCGCCCGCTAATTTCCCAGCCGAGGCCGCATCGCCCAACGCCCATGATGATGACAGGCCCTCGATCGTGGTGACCGATGCGCCTTCCAACATTCCCATAAACAAAATGCATGCATTTACCGGCCGCCATAGCAAACCAGTAGAATTAGGGCGGGCAACAACAACCGTGCATGCCCCGCAATCACCCTCACCGCACCCCTCTTTGGAACCGGTTAATTTGCGGTTCAGCCGAAGCCAGTTCAACAGCGTGGTATCGCCAGAAATATGGCTTACCTGTTGCTCTACACCATTTAAAATGAAGGTAATGTGACGGCGCACAATTTCCCCCTCAACTGCCACGATATGTTGAATAACCGAACGGGGATAACAGCAGAGGAACATGGTAATGTTGATCGGCATTGTTAATGCCAAAAGCAATCACAACATCATCCAGAAATGGCACATCACTCGGCGCCCCGTGAAGGGATGGATGAGTAGCCGCCAAATAGCCGCCAGCATGAAAAATCAGCTGGTAGCGGCCAGTCGCAAAATCACCGCCCTCGAGTATCGGGCTATCACAGCGGCCATCATCATTTGTTACCGCCTCGACAAGCAAAGATTGGCCATCGCCATCCAGCCGGTATAACGATATTGGAATACCGGCGGCGGGGCGACCGGCCGCTGTATCAAGAACATGTGTGGTCAAACGTCCCATCGGGTTCCTCATAAACATTGTAAGCGCGTTAATCGCAAGATTGCCGGGTGTATTTCCGGCGAATGGTGCAATTATCCATCTCGACCAGTCACCATGGCAATTATTCACCATGGCAATTATTCATTGTATTGGCAAATAATTCCAACCATTATCTTGTGGTTAAGAAACAGTGGGATCAGCACCCGAAATGAAATTCGCCATCGCACCTGACAGCCTCACCAAAGCGCAATTCCTAGATTGTTTTGGCAGTATCTATGAACATAGTGAATGGGTTGCGGATATTGTCTTTGACCAGGGCATAACCACGCAAGATCAAGACATTGCCATTTTGGCCGCCCGCATGGCCGCGATCGTTGATGATGCCGGACAAGCGCGCCAGATGGAGCTTTTGTGCGCGCACCCCGAACTAGCCGGCAAGTTAGCCATTGATGGCGGTCTGACCGCGGAATCCACGTCCGAACAGGCCAGCGCCGGATTGGATAAATGTAGCCCCGAAGAATTCGCCGAATTCCAGCGTCTAAATAGCGCCTATGGCACCGCCTTTGGTCATCCCTTTATCATCGCGGTAAAGGGGTTAACGCGGGCCGATATTCTGGATGCCTTTCGCCAGCGGATTGATAATGACAAGCCAACCGAATTTGCCACCGCGCTAGCCGAAGTCCATAAAATCGCTAGCATCAGACTATCCGCCCTTTCAAACCCAGCCAAATAAGAGCAATAGAGTTTATATTATGTCAGATCAACATTCCGGCTTCATCGATGATTTAATTGCAATTTGCGGGGTGGATTATGTCACCACCGGCGATGATATTGACCCGCGTTACCGCCGCGATTGGCTCGGGCTTTCTGACTCTGATCCGGCTGTTGTGGTGCGCCCTCATTGCACCGCGGATGTTGCCGCCATTATGAAATTATGCGCCGCGACAAAAACCCCGGTCATTCCCTTTGGCGGCAATACCAACTTAACCGGCGCGACTGTTGCCGCGCGTGAGGATCGTATCCTTGTTCTGTCGCTAGAACGGATGAACGAAATCCGCGAGATGAGTGTTGATGGCCGCTATATGGTTGTTGATGCGGGCTGTATTATCGAGAATTTGCACAAGGCGGCGGATCAGGCCGGGCTCATGTTTCCGCTGGTTTTCGGAGCCAAGGGTAGCGCCCAGATCGGCGGCGCCCTTGGGACCAATGCGGGCGGCCTGAATGTGGTTCGTTATGGCAATGCGCGGGCGCTTTGCTTGGGTTTGGAAATTGTCACGGCACAGGGCGAAATCATCGATCTATTGCCAGCGCTAAAGAAAGACAATACCGGCTATGATCTGGTGAATTTGATGGTTGGCTCGGAAGGCACGCTCGGCATTATCACCGGTGCCAGCCTCCAGCTTGTGCCTATTCCAGCGGCCTATGCCACCGCGATGGTGGTGGTCCCCGATGTAAAAGCCGCACTGTCATTGATGAATTTTGTCCAGACACGCACCGGCGGCCGGGTTGAGGCTTTCGAGCTGTTTGGCAAATTGATGTATGATCTGTGCGCGAAATATCTAGACCATATCACAGTGCCATTTTCCTATAGTCCGGACCTCTCCATTCTGGTCGAGATTGCCGCCGGTACGAGCGATGACGCAAAGATCGACGACAATGGCAAGATCGCCCTCGTGCAACAGCTTGAAGATATTCTGGGCGAAGCGTTTGAGGCTGGTCTAGCCGAAGATGCGGCGATTGCCTATTCAGAGGCCCAGCGCAATAATCTATGGGTAATGCGCGAGGACACCCTAGAGGCCATGCAACGCCACGGCAGTTGGGTAATGTCGGATGTCAGCTTTCAGGTATCAGACTTGCCCGGGGCCATTGCCGATTTAGAAGCCGCCTTTGCCGCCATCGCGCCGGGGCCGTTTTGTGTCGCCTTTGGTCATATGGGCGACGGCAATTTACATAGTTGCATGCGCCCCTATGATGAAGATCCAAAGGACCATCCGGCCGAGAGTGAAGCCATCAAAAAGGCGCTATGTGACATTGTCACCAAATGGCGCGGATCAATTAGCGCCGAGCATGGCATCGGCACTGACAAACAGCAATTGATGAAACAGCTAAAGGATCCGGCCGCCTATGCAATGATGAAAAGCATTAAGGCGGCACTCGATCCCGATAACCTGCTTAACCCCGGCAAAGTTCTATTATAGGGGCTCCGGCCCATAACCAGATCAGGTGTCACTGCCAGCGTGGAAGTTAAATACCGCGCCCTCTTTAATGCCCGATGGCCAGCGCGCGGTAACGGTCTTTAGCTTGGTGTAAAAGCGAACACCTTCCATGCCGTGCATGGCGTGATCACCAAACATTGAGGCTTTCCAGCCACCAAAGCTGTGATAGGCGACCGGCACTGGGATCGGGACATTCACCCCGACCATGCCGACATTTACATTATTCGCAAAATCACGCGCGGCATCACCATCTCTGGTAAAGATCGCGGTGCCATTGCCATATTCATGATCCATCACCAATTGGCGTGCCTGTTCATAGCTGGTCGGGCGAAGCACCGATAGCACCGGTCCAAAAATCTCGTCACGATAGACCGACATATCCGGCGTGACATGATCAAGCACAGTGCCACCAACGAAAAAGCCGTCTTCATAGCCTTGCAGTTTCAACCCACGTCCATCGACAACAACCTTGGCACCATCCGCCTCACCGGCATTGATATAGCCTTCAATACGGGCCTTGGCATCCGCCGTGATAACCGGACCCATCTCGACACCGGCTTCGTCATATTGGCCAATCTTTAGGGCCCGCACTTTTGGTGCCAGCGCATTGACAAACCGATCGGCGGTTTCATCGCCAACCGCCAATACCGCCGAGATCGCCATACAGCGTTCTCCAGCAGAGCCAAAGGCCGCGCCCATGGCCGCATCAACAGCCTGATCCATATCGGCATCTGGCATGATGATCATATGGTTTTTCGCACCGCAAAGTGCCTGTACCCGCTTGCCGTTGGCACAGCCACGGCTATAGATATATTTACCGATCGGGGTCGAACCAACGAACGAAATCGCGGCAATCTCCGGATGATCCAGAATGGCGTCAACAGCCTCCTTATCACCGTGAATGACGTTAAACACACCATCGGGCAAGCCAGCTTCGCTCAACAATTTGGCAATCAACATAGAGGCACCCGGATCACGCTCCGACGGCTTTAGGACAAAGGTATTACCAGTCGCCAGCGCCATCGGGAACATCCACATTGGCACCATCGCCGGAAAATTAAACGGGGTGATACCAGCGACCACACCAACTGGCTGGCGCATTGAATAGCTATCAACACCACCGGCAACCTGTGGCGAATATTCACCTTTGAGGACATGCGGAATACCACAGGCAAATTCAACCACCTCAACACCGCGGGCAACCTCGCCCTTGGCATCGTCAAAAGTTTTGCCGTGCTGGGATGATACCAATGTCGCCAATTCATCCAGATTATCCCGCAACAGGGCGCGGAAATTAAACATCACTTGGGCGCGTTTAGCGGCCGGTGTATTGGCCCAATTCGGCAATGCTGCGGCGGCGTTTTCAATGGCGTGATTGACCTCACTCACACTGGCTAACGGCACCACATCAATGGCCTTGCCAGTGGCAGGGTTGAATACATCTTGGGACCGGCCACTTGTGCCCGCAACGGCGCTTCCGCCGATATAGTGTGAAATAGTCATAACAGACTCCATGAGGTGGATGATTGCAGTTATATAGCCGTAATAGGTTACGATATAGACTGGCAAATGTAATCAAATTTAACCAAAGCGCAAGCGCGCCGTGGCCGCCTCTGCTTTTGGGGATCTACCGCTATTTTAGGGATCACCAGCACCGATTTCCTCTTTACGCTTGGCAACAAACGCCTCTATCGCCTCCACGCGGGCTGGATCCATCTTTGGCTGTTCATAAGCCTCCAGAATTTTTGGCCACAGATCCATCGCCCGCATCGTTGCGGTCTTGGCACCTGCATCCTGCCAGTTTTCGTTATTCGACCAATCCGATAAAAACGGGCTGTAGAATGCGCTCTGGTAGCGTTCCATGGTGTGGGCAGCGCCAAAGAAATGCCCACCCGGCGCGACTTCATCATGGGCGTCAAAGGCGAAATCTGCCGGATCGAATGATCGTGGCTGTAATAGATTGGCCATCGCCTGAAGCATTTCACAATCAACCACCAGCTTTTCGTAATCGGCAACCAAGCCGCCCTCGCCCCATCCGGCGGCATGATAAATTAGATTTCCATGACCGGTGCATGCGCCCCATAACGCCATTTGTGTTTCCCAAACACCTTGGGCATCGACCGCGTTAGAGGCACTACAGGCACTCGTTCTATATGGCAGATTGTAACGCCGCGCCAATTGCCCACCCGCCATATTGGCCAGCGAATTTTCCGGCGTACCAAACGCAGGCGCCCCAGATTTCATATCCACATTAGAGGTAAAGCCGCCATAGATCACCGGCGCGCCCGGCCGGGTCAATTGCACCAGCGCAATGGCAAATAACGCCTCGGCATTTTGCTGGGCCAAAGCCGCGGCAAAAGTAACCGGCGTCATTGCCCCCATTAACGTAAAGGGCGTTACCACCGTCGCCTGACCCATATCGGCCATCGCCATCGCCGCATCCGACATTTCGCTATCGAGCTTGCGCGGTGAATTGATGTTGATATTCGCTGTCGAAGACGGGCTCGCCCGCATTTCCTCCATCGTTAACCCTCTGGCCATCGCGGTCATTTGAACCGCGTCACGGACCCTGTTTTCACCAATTGACATCGACAGGAACACTTTATTGGACATCGTCAAATTGATGAGCGTGGTGTCTAGATGGCGGGTGTTGGCAGGCAGGTCATTTGGCGCCAATGTCTGGTTGCCGAAGAAATGAATGACGTTGAAAAATTGTCCAAGCTTGATGAAGTTTTTGTAATCGGCCAGATTGCCAGTGCGCCGACCACCGCGAATGTCATGCACGTTGGGCGCGCCCGACACCATGCCGAAATGCAGATGATTGCCACCGATAATGAGCGCGTGATCAGGATTGGTTGGGGTTAGGGTGAATTGCGCCGGTGCATTACCCACCGCATTCAAGACGATCTCGCGGTCCATGCGCACAATATCAGTATCATTATCAACCGACGCCCCCGCCGCCCGCAGCACATCGCGGGCCCGCGCCGACATTACTTCGATGCCATATTCCTCAATAATCTTGAGCGACGCCTCATGCACAGACTCGATCTGATCCTCGCTAAGCGGGGTAAGAGGGCTCATATGGTTTTGAATGCTCTGAAATTCAGATTGAATGATCGCGGCCGTTGAGGCGCGTTTGCGGCCCCGACGCTCCGGCCGGCCCACTTCTGGCGTATCTGTGTCTGATGCGCTGTTGTCTCCAGCCATGAGAGAATCCCTTAAAATGAAACAAAATACAGATTAGAAAATACAGAATAAAAAATGCACTCGCGTTCATGATGGTCACAGAGCAACCGGGTTATATTGTAAAATATACGCCATAAACTATCCTGTTTTAACAGATTTCAAAGGTGTGATGGGTGTGTTTATCGGTCAATTTTAACGGTGACCTTTCCTGTCGATCCCCAGTCATCACGTGGTCAATACCAAGCAAAAGTCAGCTTGACGCGGCAAAATCTACTCCGCATTGTTCAAGATAAATATGCCTTCATGGCAATCACAATATGGCCCTATGGCCGCTATTAATGAGGGGGTGCTACAATGCCTTTGGAAATGAACAAAGAGGTATTTATTACCTGCGCTGTGACGGGTTCTGGTGATACGACTGGAAAATCAGACAAGGTGCCGATCACCCCTGAGCAAATTGCCGATAGCGCCATTGATGCGGCCAAGGCCGGCGCGGCGATTGTTCATTGCCATGTCCGCAATCCGGAAACCGGCGCCCCGTCGCGCGATCCTAAATTATTCCGTGAAGTGACCGAGCGGATTCGCGACTCATCGACCGATGTTGTGCTTAATTTGACCGCTGGCATGGGCGGCGATCTGGTCTTTGGCGGTGTGGAGGCACCATTGCCAGTTGATGAAACCGGCACCGACATGGCCGGCGCCACCGAGAGATTGGTGCATGTGGCAGAATGCCGTCCAGAGATTTGCACGCTTGATTGTGGCACGATGAATTTTGGTCATGGTGATTACGTCATGACCAATAGCACCGCGATGCTATTTGAAATGGCCAGCCAGATGAAGGCGCTGGGGGTAAAGCCGGAGATCGAGGCGTTTGACACTGGCCATCTATGGTTTGCCAAGCATCTTGTCGAGCAAGGCTATATCGAAAAGACCGCACTGGTACAGCTATGCATGGGCATTCCATGGGGTGCGCCCGATGATCTAAACACCTTTATGGCGATGGTGAATAATGTACCGCATGATTGGGTGTTTTCCGCCTTTTCAATTGGCCGTAATGCGATGGCCTATCCCGCCGCATCGATTCTTGCTGGCGGTAATATCCGCGTTGGGCTTGAGGACAATCTGTATCTATCACGCGGGGTCTTCGCAACGAATGCCCAGCTGGTTGAGCGCGCGGTCACGGTTGCCGAAAATATGGGTGCAAGCATCGTCGGCCCTGATGCGGTGCGGGCCCGTCTTGGCCTAACCAAACGCGCCCCCCTTTAACCGACCCCCCTAACCGACCCCTTTAACCGACCCCCGGAACGGAGATCACGGCAATGGCAAAGATACAAAGGCCCACTGGTGCCGCTGGAAAAACCGCGGCGGTAATTGGCGGCGGTGTTATTGGTGGCGGCTGGGTAGCACGATTGATCCAAAACGGCGTCAATGTGAAACTCTTTGATCCCGATCCACAAGCGCCCCGCAAGATCGAAGCGATTATGGAAAATGCGGATCACGCGCTATCGATAATCACCATGGCCCCACCGCCACCACGCGGCGAGCTGGAATTTTGCGCGTCTGTCTCTATGGCGGTTGCAGATGCCGAATTAATCGTCGAGGCCGTGCCCGAACGTCTCGACATAAAGCAATCTGTCTATGCCGAGATTGAACAGGCGGCTAGCCCCGCTGCGCTCATCTCATCTTCAACATCGGGCATCATGCCGACCGATTTACAGGCCGAAATGCGCCACCCCGAACGGCTATTGGTGGGCCATCCATTTAATCCGGTTTATCTATTACCGCTGGTCGAGTTGGTTGGTGGGGAGAAAACGTCCCTCGATACTATTAATAGGGCGAGTGCCTTTTATCAGGCTGTTGGCATGCACCCCCTTCATGTCAAAAAAGAAATCCCCGCCTTTATCGCCGACCGCTTTTTAGAGGCTGTCTGGCGCGAGGCGTTATGGCTGGTAAATGACGGCATTGCCACGACCGAGGAAATTGACGATGCCATTCGTTACGGCTTTGGTTTGCGTTGGGCCCAAATGGGGTTGTTTGAAACATATCGGGTTGCTGGCGGCGAGGCCGGCATGGCGCATTTTATCGCGCAATTTGGCCCGTGTCTGAAATGGCCATGGACCAAGCTAATGGATGTGCCGGACCTAACGGACGAATTGGTGACGCGCATTTCCGATCAATCAGATGCCCAATCCGGCATGCATTCAATCCGCGAGTTAGAACGTATTCGTGACAATAATCTGGTGGCGATCATGCAGGCGTTAAAGGCCAATGATTGGGGCGCCGGTCAAACCCTAGCAAAGTGGGAACAATCTTTGTGGGACCAATCCGTTTCTGACGCCGCCACCCCGCCTAGCACCGATACGCTGGACCAGCCGCTTCGCACGCTGACACGCAGGGTTCCAACCCATTGGACAGACTATAACGGCCATATGAACGAGGCCCGTTATTTGGATTGTTTCTCGCAAGCCACCGATTGTTTTATGCAGATGTGCGGTGTTGATGCTGCCTATGTTGCGGCAGGCGGGAGCTATTTCACCGTGGAAACCCACATCCGCCACCTTGACGAGGTGACAGCCGGATCGAAAATCTATGCCACCACCCAGCTATTGCTGGGCGAGGGCAAAAAGATGCAGCTATTCCATCACCTCTATGATGGCGATGACCGGTTGCTGGCGACGGGTGAGCATATGTTATTGCATGTCGATATGAATAGCCGCGCCTCTAGCCCGCCTAGCCCGGCAGTTGCCGCCGCGCTGGCAAAGTTTGCCGCCGCCCATGCCACTTTACCACTGCCCGAAGGGGCCGGCCGCGCCATTGGCGTTAGATAATATGCCGCGCCACGAGCGCTATTTAGCAAGCAAGGAATAAAGCCATGCAATTTGGATTGACCCCAGAGCAGGAGCTCATTGTTTCCACGGTTCGCAGTTTTGTTGAGAGCGAGATTTATCCGCTCGAGGATGAGGTCGAAAAGCTGGGTCATGTGCCCGTGGATATGGCCAATTCGATCAAACAAAAAGTCATTGATATGGGATTCTACGCCGCCAATTTTCCGGAGTCAGTCGGCGGTGGCGGCCTGAATAATCTGGAATTTGCCTTGCTGGAGCGCGAACTTGGTCGCGGCTCGATGGCGCTGACGCATTTCTTTGGACGCCCGCAAAACATTCTGATGGCTTGTGAAGGTGACCAGATTGAACGGTGGCTGATGCCGGCGGTTCGCGGTGAAAAACTCGATGCGTTGGCGATGACCGAGCCGGATGCCGGATCGGATGTTCGCTCGATGAACACCACCGCGCGGCGCAAGGGTGATGGCTGGGTCATTAACGGTACAAAGCATTTTATTTCTGGCGGTGATCACGCCGATTTCTTTATCGTTTTTGTTGCCACCGGTGTTGATGATACGCCGCATGGCCCAAAAAAACGTATCACCTGTTTTATCGTTGATCGCGGCCATCCCGGCTTTGACGTTTTGCCCGGCTATAATTCGGTGTCCCACACTGGCTATCACAATGTGATCCTGAAATTCGATGATTGCGAACTCGGTGACGAGCATGTTCTTGGCAAGATTGATGGTGGCTTTGAGGTGATGAATAGCTGGCTATATGCAACCAGAATTACCGTCGCCACTATGTGTGTTGGCCGGGCGCGGCGGGCGTTTGATTATGCGCTTAATTACGCCGCAGACCGGACCCAGTTCGGCAAGCAGATCGGCAAGTTTCAGGGCGTTAGCTTTAAGCTGGCCGATATGATTACCCAGATTGATGCGGCCGATTGGCTGACCTTGGCGGCGGCTTGGCGGCTTGATCAGGGCCTACCCGCAAACCGCGAAATTGCCTCGGCAAAACTCTATGCCTCGGAAATGCTGGCCGCTGTTACCGATGAGGCCATTCAGGTTTATGGCGGCATGGGTTTGATGGATGATTTGCCCCTAGCACGGTTCTGGCGTGATGCGCGGGTCGAGCGGATCTGGGATGGCACCTCAGAAATCCAGCGCCATATTATCAGCCGCGATTTGCTCCGACCGCTCGGCGCATAGGGTCAAGCGCATGCGTGATTTATCTCGTCTATTCCAGCCAAAATCCATCGCCGTCTTTGGCGGCTGGTGGGCCGAGAACGTCATCACCCAATGCCAAAAAATTGGTTTTACCGGCGAAATATGGCCGGTCCATCCAACCCGTGACACGATAAAAGGCGTGCCCTGTTATAAATCTGTTGCCGATTTACCAGCAGGGCCCGATGCCGCATTTTTGGGGATCAACCGCCATGCGGTAATCGGTGTAACCGCCGATCTGGCCGCACGCAATTGCGGTGGGGCGATTTGTTTTGCCTCTGGCTTTGCCGAGGCTGGTGATCAGGATTTGCAAGATCAATTGATCAATGCGGCAGGTGAGATGCCGCTGTTAGGGCCCAATTGCTATGGCTTTTTGAATTATCTGGATGGCGCGGTTTTATGGCCAGATCAACATGGCGGCGTCCCTGTTGAGAGCGGTGTTGCCCTTGTTAGCCAATCGTCAAATATCGTGATCAATATGAGCATGCAGGCGCGCGGCCTGCCGATTGCCTATATCGCCTGTGTTGGCAATCAGGCGCAAACCAGCCTGACCGACATGACCGATACCTTATTGCAAGATAACCGCGTAACCGCGGCGGGTCTCTATATTGAGGGGATCATCGATGTTGCCGCCTTTGCCGCGATGGCGGATGCCGCTAGGGCCGCCGGCAAATATCTGGTCGCCATTAAATCTGGCAAGACCGCCGCATCGCAAAATGCCGCCACCTCACACACTGCCGCCTTGGCTGGCGATGCCGCCGCATCCTCTGCCTTTTTAAAACAATGCGGGGTGTTTGAGGTCGATACCCCAGAGGAAATGCTAGAGCTGTTAAAAATCCTGCATCTGTTTGGCCCTCTTTCAGGTGCGAATATTTCTGCCATGTGCTGTTCCGGTGGTGAAACCGGATTGATCGCCGATCTAACCGGCGACAAGGCTCTTAACTGGCCGGATATTCCGGCTGGCAACCACGCTGATTTAACCGATTGCCTTGGCGAGCTGGTGGCGATTTCCAACCCACTTGATTACCACACATTCATCTGGGGTGATGAAGATGCAATGACCACGACCTTTTCCAGCATGATGGGAAATTGGGTTGATGCGTCCGTTCTGGTAATTGATTTTCCCCGGTCTGACCGCTGTTCTGACGAGGCTTGGCATCCGGCCGTTACCGCAATGAAACGGGCCAGCAAAATGTCGGGCACCAAAGCAATCATGCTCGGCAGTATCAGCGAGGGAATAAGTGATAGCTGGGCGTCACATTTAATCGCCAATGATATCGTGCCGCTATGCGGTCTGGCGGATGGATTGCGCGCCATAGAATTGGCGGCGAATTATCACCCGCCTTCTGGCGCATGGCGACCATTGCCGGCCCTACAAGATAATCCAGATAGCCCGCATATGCTGGACGAGGCGGATGCCAAAACAATGCTGGCGGCGGCGGGCGTGCCCGTGCCGCGCGGCAAAAAATTTGCCAGCATTGAGGATATTACCACAGCCAAGATTACCACAGCTAAGATGACAGCAGTCACGGGCGGCTTAACTGCGCCCTTGGTGTTAAAGGGGCTTGGCCATGCACATAAGAGTGAGGCCGGTCTTGTCCAGCTAGGTCTTGCCGCCGCCGATATACTCCCCGCCGCCACAAAGATGGCCACACGCAATGGCAAGCTCACCCATTCTGGGGGCTTTCTAATAGAGGAAATGGTGGCCCCACCTATCGCTGAATTGCTCGTGGGATTGCGGCGTGATCCGCTCTATGGGATTAGCCTCACCATCGGCATGGGCGGCGTCACCGCAGAGATTTTACAAGATACGGTAACGCATGTTTTGCCAATCGATGAGGCGGCTATTCTGGCGGCGTTTGACCAGCTAAAGATGGCGGCGCTATTGCATGGATATCGGGGCAAGCCAGCGGCGGATTGTCCGGCCGCGGCCGCCGCGATCTCGGCGATGATGGCGCTTATTACCGAAAACCATAATATCGTAGAAATTGAAGTTAACCCGCTCATGCTGGGGCCTGTTGGTGGCGGTGCGATCGCCGCCGATGCGGTTATTTGGCTTGCGGACAAACCGTGATAGGCTTGCCAAATCTCACATAGCAAACCGGCCTTTTAACGGACCCAAATAGCAAATAGGAACCGAAATGGATGATGTAGTTAAGACCAAACAGGTTGGCGGCATTTTTGAAGTCACCCTCGACCGGCCCAAGGCCAACGCCATTGATCTGCCGACATCGCGTAAGATGGGTGAGGTTTTTGCCCATTTTCGGGACAATGATGAATTGCGGGTTTGTATTGTGCGCACCGCCGGTGAGAAATTCTTTAGCGCGGGCTGGGATCTAAAAGCAGCGGCGGCCGGAGATTCGGTAACCGCCGATTATGGGGTTGGCGGCTTTGCCGGATTGCAGGAATTGCGCGGGCTCAACAAACCGGTGATTGCCGCGATTGAGGGCATGTGCGTGGGCGGCGGTTTCGAGCTGGCCTTGTCATGCGATATGATCCTAGCCACCACACAATCCAGCTTTGCGCTTCCTGAGATCAGGGCTGGAACGCTCGCCGATGCGGCCACGATAAAATTGCCAAAACGCATTCCCTATCACATTGCAATGGATATGCTATTTACCGGCCGCTGGATGGATAGCGCCGAAGCGCATCGTTGGGGCTTGGTCAATGAGGTGCTGGCGACTGGCGATGATCTTTATGCGCGGGCGTGGGATTTGGCCCGCCTATTAGAATCAGGCCCGCCGCTGGTCTTTGCCGCGATCAAAGAAGTTGCCCGCGAGGCCGAAGGTAGCAAATTCCAGGATGTGATGAACAAGGTGACGAAATCACAATTGGAGAGCGTCGATGTTCTGTATAATTCCGAAGACGGCCTAGAGGGCTTTGCCGCCTTTGCCGAAAAACGCGATCCGGTTTGGAAAGGCAAATAACCGACCGGCGCCTTAAGCTAGGCCGCGGATGGTTTCGATCAATGCAGCATTAACCGTGCGCGGCCCTGTATCGAGCCGATTTTTGTGACGCCGTGCACCCGGAATACGAACGCCGTCCAAACCACCCAGCTTTTCCATAAAGGCCTCGACATGGGCCTCCCAGCCATCACCCGCGATTACTTGCGGGGATAGGCCAATAACCATCTCACCACCACGCGGCGGACCGCCGTCACCATTATCATTCTCGCGCGCTTCATAGCTGAATTGCTCGCCGGTCAGTCCAGCCGCCAATAATTCAACCATCAGCGCAATCGCCGATCCTTTGTAACCACCGAACGGCAATAGCACGCCTTTGGCTATGGCCCCCGCATCAGTCGTCGGATTGCCATCAGCATCAAGACCCGTGCCCAGCGGAACTGGCTTGCCATCTCTGGCGGCGATCTGGACATCACCCATCGCCATGGATGCCGTTGCCATATCATAACAAACCGGCGCCTTGCCCGGACGCGGCCATGCAAAGGAAATCGGATTAGTGCCAAAGAGCGCGGTTTTGGACCCAGCCGGTGCCACCATCGGCATATAGGCGGTGGCGGCAATGCCAACCAAGCCGCGATCGGCGAGATATTCAGTTTCCGGCCATAGCGCGGCAAAATGATGAATACCAACCAGCGATAGAGCGGCAACGCCAATTGTTGCAGTGGCCTCAGCCAATAGCGGCAAGCCCACGGCCTGGGCCAAGGGGGCAAAGCACCCATTGCCATTCACTTCGATAATCGCCGGTGTTTTTTTGGTAATAGTTGGCTTTGCCTTGCCATCGACCTTGCCGCTGCGAAGGGCTTTGACATAGCCCGGCACACGGAACAGGCCATGCGAATGTGATCCATCACGTTCTGCCCTAGTCATGATATCGGCCAATGCGGCGGCATTATCCTCGTCACAGCCATTGGCGATCATGGTGCTATGAATCAGCGCGTAAATTTCATCAAGCGTCAGGGTGAGCGTGGTCATTTAAGTCTCCTTAAATTGGCGATTGGGGAAATGTACTCAAAAGTTAGCTTCAGTGGCGATAGTCGGGCTCTTCTTCATCGAGAATGGCGCGGATCGCCAACAAATGTTTGGTAAAGCCACCATCATAATTTTCCCATTGCTGGGCGGTTTTCTCGGCGACATCATCACCCAACACATTTAGCGGCAATCCGGTTGAAAGCGCGGTGATATAGGTGCGACAGCCGCGCTCGTAGTGATAGGCAAGGTCAAATGCCTGCGCCGGATTATCACCAACCGCCATCAAACCATGCGATCCCATCATCATCATCTGTTTGTTGCCTAACAGGCTGGATAGCCGTTCTGCCTCATCACCAAGCCCCATGCCATCAAAACCATTATCAACCACAACACGGTTATGGAACCGGCAACTTGTTTGGTCGATCGCTGGTAAAACCGGATCAGCCAGCGCGCTAAGGGCGGTGGCAAATTGAGAGTGCAAATGAACAATACAACGCGCCTGTGGGTTGTTGCGGTGCATCGCGCCATGAATGGCCCATGCGGTGGCATCAATCACCAGACGCAAATCATCGGCAAGATTATGCGCATCCACAAGGATCAAATCGCTGGCCTTTATTTTCGAGAAATGAATGCCAAACGGGTTCATCAAAAATTGCTGGCCGTCATTGGATACGGCATAGGAAAAATGGTTCGAAATTCCCTCATGCAAATCTTCGCGTGCGGTCCAGCGGAAAATAGCCGCCATGTCACGGCGTGCTTCATCGATATCTACAACCATTTGGCCCATGACCCCTCCTCCGACCGGCTTTGGCATATCCACCTTCGATCCTAATCGTCTATGATATTACCTGACGTAATTTTGCCGCCAGAATCAACTTAAATCCACCTGCTGACCTTTGTGGATATTACGCCTATTACCTCGATCTTATGTAATGATTGCTGATGTAATGGCTTACGCTTGCATCCGCGGTTAATGCTGTGGAATATAGCAATTCAGATTTGCGGCGTTGGATTACCGCGTGCCACTGAAGGAGATTTCCATGCAGCTTTGCCAATCACTAATCGGTGGCCAATCGGTCGCAAGCCCCCTGCCGAAGATCGATAAATATTATGCGGCGACTGGCGAAATCATTGCCCAGATCGAACCGGCAACGACAGAAATGCTGGATGAGGCCGTTCGTATCGCAACCGAAGCCCAAAAGGCGTGGGGCGCAATGGATGGAACCGCCAGAGCGCAAATTATGCACCGCGCGGCCCAGCTTTTGCGCGCGGCGAATGATGAGTTATCGCGCCTTGAGGTCTTGGATGTTGGCAAGCTCTATAGCGAGGCGGTATCAGCAGACGTACCAAGCGCCGCCGATGCGATGGATCATTTTGCCGCCTTGGCCCAGATTGGCAAGGGCGACATGCACCGCTATGACGATGCCATCGCCTATAGTGAACGCGTGCCGCTTGGGGTTTGCGCTGGTATCGGGGCATGGAATTATCCGGCACAAATTGCCTGTTGGAAAGCCGCACCGGCATTGGCGGCGGGCAATGCCTTTATTCTAAAGCCATCTGAAATGACGCCGCTCGTCACCCATAAAATTGCCGACATACTGGCCGAGGCTGGATTGCCCGACGGGCTATTCCAGATCATTCACGGCGACTATCAAATTGGCCGTGAGATTTGCGCCCATCCCGGTATTGCCAAAATCTCGCTAACCGGCGGGGTCGAAACCGGCAAGTTGATCATGGAGCAATCTGCCAGCACCCTCAAAAAAGTCACATTGGAGCTGGGCGGTAAATCGCCGCTGGTTATTTTTAATGATGCTGATTTTGATACCGCCGTGCAAACCGCCTTGGATGCCAATTTCTATACCGCTGGCGAGGTATGCTCGAACGCCACACGGATATTCGTGCAGAACGATATTGCCGATGATTTTATCGCCGCAATGATTGAAAAAACCCAGAACATGACTGTCGGCGATCCGATGGCTGATGACGTCTCAATGGGGGCGCTGATCTCTGAAAAGCATCTCAAAAAGGTGCTGGATTATGTCCAGATTGGCGTTGATGAAGGCGCCGTTCTCGCGACCGGTGGCAACCGTGTTCATCCGCAAGGTTTTGAGAATGGCTATTTCATGGAGCCAACAATCCTCACCGGTTGTAATGATAATATGCGGGTGGTTCGTGAAGAGATTTTCGGGCCGGTCATGTCGGTCCTGCGCTTTGATGATGAGGCCGAGGCCATCGCCCGTGCCAACGCCACCGATTTTGGCCTTGGTGCCGGTTTGATGACACAGGATCTGGCCCGCGGGCACCGTGTTGCATCGGCGCTAGAGAGCGGCAATGTCTGGGTAAACACCTATAATCTACTACCGCCGGGGCTGCCTTTTGGTGGGTCTAAAAACTCTGGCTTTGGCCGCGAGAACAGCGCCTATGCGCTCGATGCCTATAGCGAGATCAAGACAACCTATATCCAGCTATAAACAGGGCATAGCCCTATAGCAATCAGTTGCCGCCGAGCAGAATTGTCTCTAGGCGGCGCGATTGTTTTGCCGCGTCAAATCTCTGCCTCACGGCCGCTTGGGATCTGGCCACCATGGCGCTCACCTCGGCAGGTGCCATCGCCATATGTCGGGCAATCGCCGCGGCCAGCGCATCGACATTATCCTCTGGCACCAATAGGCCGGTGTCCCCATCCACAATGATTTCTGGAATACCGGCATGATCACTCGCAATCACCGGAACACCGGCGCGGATGGCCTCTAGAACCACTGTTGGCAAGCCTTCACAATCACCGTTTGGCGCCTCTTTTGATGGTACAATCATCGCCCGACAAGTCGCCAGCCTCTCGGCCAATTGCTCTGGCGTCTGCCAGCCAAGAAACGTCACATTATCCAAACCCGATGCGGCCGATTGCAACGCATCCATTTGCGGCCCTGTTCCAGCGATTTGCACCGGCGGCACCTTGCCAGCCGATTGATGCAGGGCATGCAGCGCGGCGAGCATGACATCAACGCCCTTTTTATCGACCAGCCGTCCCACAAACAAATAGGGCGCATCATCGCCGCGTTCTGTCGGGCCTTTCATTGTCGCCAAATCAATGCCGATATAATGCGTCATTAATTTGTTAGCGGGAAACCCCTGTGCGGCCAGCCGCGCAGTAACGAAATCCGATACGCATAGAAACCCGCTAGCATAATTTTGCAATGCGGCCAGCCGCCGTTGATAAATGCTAGGGATCAAGCGGGCGCGGCTATGGGTTTTTTTGGTCGCATCACCGCCATGATATGTAACATAGAGCGGTAGACCCAGACGGCGTGCTAACGGCAAAGCCAATGCGCCACCGCGGCCAAAATGCGCATGGATGGCAACCGCCCCATGCTGGGCGATCTCCCCCACCTTTGCGCATATGCCAAATTGTTTATAGAGGGCGCGGCCGATAGCCCCATCGGCCATGCTCATGCGGGGCGCCTCCAATGCATCCACACGCCAGCCAAGCTGATTCGCCAGATAGACCGGCTGGGCGTTCTGGAAACCGACATAATGACTGGGGATAAAACCTTCGGACGGTAATAAAAGCTTGTCTCTGAAAATCAGGACACGCGGCTGATCAGCCATTATCGTCTCCAGCTGGATCCAGCCCTACCGGCAATGCCGTGGTGTATTTGATTTCTTCCATCGCAAAGGAAGAACTCACATCCGTTAATTGCACATTGCTGATCAGCTTGCGGTAAAAGGCATCATAAGCCGACATGTCCGCGACCACCACGCGCAACAGATAATCGACCTCACCACTCATCCGGTAAAATTCGACAACCTCCGGCATATCGGCAATCATTTTCGCAAAATCTGATAGCCATTCCGCATTATGCTGGTCAGTCCGCACCGCCACAAATACCGACATACCAACGTCAATTTTCTGGGGATCGAGCAGGGCCACACGTTTGCGGATAACCCCATTTTCCTCCAGCCGCTGGATCCGGCGCCAGCACGGCGTTACCGACAAACCCACCTTACGCGCGATATCGGCGACCGGCTGGGCGGCATTCTCTTGCATCAAATTTAGAATTTTACGATCTGTTAAATCCATACTAGCCATAAAAATTCCTTCCTTGAAAATCACTAATTGCGGAGAAATCGATTACAAATTTCTATAATTTCCAAAATTTAACACAATTTTTGCACGTTTCCAGAAAATTGTTGGGTTTCTACCCTTTCGAACAGCTCGATCAAACGCACAATGTTCCCTGCCAAGCATTGCATTTAACCGGCGCCATGGGCATCATCCGGCCCGATGAGCAAGATAGACGAAAACAATGGCCCTTTGGCACAACCGGAATTGCTAGCGGATCATGGCTGGCATGATTACGCGTTGCTGGATAGTGGCAATTTACAAAAGCTGGAGCGCTTTGGCCCCTATTGCTTTGTCCGTCCCGAACCCCAGGCAATGTGGTCACCGCGGTTGGATAAATCGGTTTGGGACAAGGCCCAAGGCGTGTTCGTACCAAGCCAGAAAGGCGGCGATGATGGCGAGGGTGGTGGCTGGCAATTGCACAAAAGCCTGCCCCCACAATGGCAAGTCGGCTATCAGGACCTTAAATTTCTCGCCCGACCAACGCCGTTTCGTCATTTGGGATTTTTCCCTGAACAGGCGGCGCATTGGAACTGGTGTGCCGATCTCATAAAAACGCGCGTCAAATCCAGCCCCAGCAAGGACGCCGAAAAGCCGCGTATTTTGAACCTGTTTGCCTATAGCGGTGTTGCCAGCCTGCACGCGGCGGCCGCCGGTGCCAATGTCACCCATCTTGATGCCAGTAAAAAAGCCGTGGCACAGGCCTTTGAAAACCGTGACGCATCCGGCCTGCAAGATGCCCCAATCCGCTTTATCACCGATGATGCCATGCGCTTTATCGAGCGGGAAATCCGGCGCGGCAATATGTATGACGGCATTATCATGGATCCGCCGAAATATGGACGCGGTCCAAAGGGCGAATTCTGGCGCATTGAAGAGGATCTCATTCCGTTGCTCACCAGTGCACGGCGTCTTTTATCGGACAATCCGTTGTTCATGGTGCTGACGATCTATGCCATTCGTGCATCGTCACAGGCCGCGCATTACGCCTTGCGCGAGGCAATGGACGGCGCGGGTGGTATGGTCACATCTGGTGAATTGGCCGTGGCCGAAGAGCAAGATAATCCGCGTGTTATCTCACAGGCAAATTTTGCCCGTTGGCAAGCCTAGCCCAAAAACAGCGTTCGGATTATTCCGATAATGGCGCCTTTGCCCGCACAATTTCATATAAAGCAACGCCGGTTGCAACCGCCAGATTAAGCGAGTCTGACCGGCCAAGCATCGGCATCCGGATCAACTGGCTACAGGACGCCACCAACGCATCGGGCAAACCGGCCTGCTCATTCCCCATCATCAACATCACCGGCGCATCATAGCTGGCGGCGCGGTAATCAGTGCTGGCAGGCAAGGCGGTTCCGATAATCTCGCCCTTACCCTGATTGCGCCAAGTTGGTGCAAATTCCAGAAATTCGGCCTCGGTACAATGGGCAATCTCGATGTTGAACACCGCGCCCATCGACGCCCGCACGGCCTCTACCGAATAGGGGTCGGTGCAATCACCGATAAGAATAATACCCTTTGCCCCGGTGGCATCGGCGGTGCGCATGATCGTGCCTAGATTGCCCGGATCACGCACCCGGTCCAGCGCTATCCACGGGCGCACCGGATCTGGCTCGATATCGTCCAAAGAGATCCAGCGTTGGGCAAACGCCCCCAGCACCATCTGCGGATTGTCTTTACGGCTTATGCGTTGCAATAGCTTTTCGGTCATCGGTAGTGCTCTGCCACCCGCCTTGCCAAGGGCGTCCAGCAAAGGGCGCACGAGACGGTCATCATCACGCCCCGCCAGAAATGCCAGACGATGCATGTCCCATCCAAGGCCAACTGCCTCGGCGCAAATGCGCGTTCCCTCGGCCAGAAACCAGCCGGTTTGGCGGCGATATTTGCGATCATGCAAGGCCCGTAATAGCTTTACCTCAGCGTTGGCCGCGCTGGTAATCGTATCGGGCAAATGCGGGAATCCTGTCTTCATGCTGAACATGTACCAAATTTGGCGCGCCGGTGATAGACCAGCGCGGCGAGAATTATACTGTTGGGCGCAATAGCATACCGGTAAAACAACACCTCACTATGGCTAAATAAAATTTCACGTCTGGTGATTTTTTATTTTGATTACGACGTAATCTAGCGTAACCAGAATTAGACCATATGGGTAACGGGCCGCAAAATTGGCCTTATTTCACGTCAGCTAGAGGGCCCGCTTCGTGAGTGACCAAACCATAAAAACTTTGCTTCGTCATGATGACAATATCACCCCTCAGAAAATTGGGTTTTTATTGCTCAATGAATTCTCGATGCTGGCTTTTGCCTCGGCGATAGAACCGCTTCGTTCATCAAACCGGCAAAGCAACAAACCTCTTTTTGAATGGGTGATCGCCAGTCCAGATGGCAAATCCAGCACCGCAAGTAACGGCGTTGAGGTGGCGTCTGATGGTGACCCGTCGGTATTGCAAGATTGCCGCATGGTGTTTGTCTGCGCCGGTGTGAATGTGCGCGAAAATACTGACAAGGGCATTTTGAACTTGATCCGCCGGTTGGACCGCAATGGCGCCGTCATTGGGGCCATTTGTACCGGCACATATGTGATGGCGGCGGCTGGCTTGCTCGATGGGCGGCGTTGTACCATTCATTGGGAAAATATTGACGGTCTGGCCGAGGAATTTCCCGAGCTGGAAATCACCAATGATCTGTTTGAGGTGGATGGCACGAGGGTTACATGTTCGGGCGGCACTGCCTCGCTGGATATGATGCTCAATCTGATTACCCAAGCGCATGGCGCCCAGCTCGCCGCAGAGGTGTCCGACCAGTTCATCCATGACCGCATTAGAGAGCCCACCGACCGCCAGCGCATGGAATTGCGATCGCGCCTTGGGGTTAGCCATCCAAAATTATTATCCGTGGTCAAAACGATGGAAGATAATCTGGAAGAACCACTCACCCAGACTGACATCGCCCGCATGACTAATTTGTCGACACGCCAACTAGAGCGGTTGTTCCGTAAATATCTGAACACCACGCCAACGCGCTATTATTTGAATTTGCGATTGGCCCGCGCGCGGCATTTATTGCGCCAGACATCAATGTCGATTTTGTCGGTGGCCTTGGCTTGCGGCTTTGTCTCGGCATCGCATTTTTCCAAATGCTACCGCGAATGTTACAACCGCACGCCGCGGGCGGAACGGGCACCGGGTTAATGTGACCTATCGCGCCTAGCCAGCCGCCGCCTTTATCGCGGTAACCATGCTGGCCAGCCCGTTTTTGCGGGTCGCGGACAAATGCGAATCCAGCCCGATATCCGCTAGGAAATCAGGTTCAACCGCGCGTATTTCATCCGCCGTCCGGCCCGAATAAACCCGCAACAATAACGCCACTAGCCCTTGGACAATCGCCGCATCTGATTGTGCGAAAAAGGTGATCCTACCGTCATCTTCGCTTTGCGCGGCAAAATAAACAACCGACTGACATCCGCGCAGCTTGTATTCATCTTTGCGATATTCATCTGGCAAGGGGGCTAGCCGCCGCCCCTGATCAATCAAATGCTGATAGCGGTCTTCCCAATCATCCAGAAACCCAAATTCATCGGTAATCGCCGCCGCAGTTTCGCTTGCTGTCTCTGTAGCGGTTTCTGTAGCTGTGATATTGGCATCGCTCATTATAGATAAATTCCTTGAAATAACGCCCTGCTGGCGGGTTGTTACACTAGCTGATATTGCGCCGCCGCGCCAAAAGATCAAGAAGCCGTGATGCCGCATCGCTCGATTTTGTACCAGGCAAAAACACCGCCGCCGCGCCCGCCGCCTCTAACGCCGGAATATCGCCGGGGGGAATAACGCCGCCCACAACCAGTTCAATATGACGCCCCTCACCAGCATCAAGGCGTTGGCGCAAGGCTGGAACTTGGGTGAGATGGCTCGCCGCTAAAGTCGAAATGCCAACCGCATCGACGCCCGCCTCAATGGCCAATTCATACACATCATCCGGCGATTGAAATAGGGGGCCGGTAGTGACATCAAATCCCAGATCGGCAAAGGCCGAGGCGATTACTTTTTGCCCGCGATCATGTCCGTCCTGACCCAGCTTTGCCACCAGAATACGGGGCCGCCGCCCTGTTGCCGCCTCAAAAGCGACAACCCGATCCCGCAGAATTTCGATATCCGCCATGCCGTGCATATGCTTGCTCCAGACACCGCGAACGCCTTTCATTTCGGCTTTATGTCGGCCAAATGATTGCGCCAACGCGTCTGACATTTCACCAACGCTGGCCCGACAACGCGCCGCCTCGATGGCCAGCGGGACAAGATTGTCATTGCCTTTGGCCCCTGCGGCTAATTTATCCAGCGCGGCCCGTAATTTTTCTGGATCACGACCGGCTTTGACTTTTGACAATCTAGCGATCTGTTGTGCCCGCACATCGCGATTATCAATCCGGCGCACCTGCACCTCTTCGCTCACATTATCTCTATTTGTCGTACTGGCACCGTTTTGATTGCCGTTTTGATTGGCGCCTTCTGGCTGGTATTTATTAACGCCAACGATGGTCTGCTCACCATTATCGATCCGTGCTTGGGTGGCGGTGGCGACTTCCTCGATCCGCAATTTCGGCACGCCTTGTTCAATCGCCGCCGCCATACCGCCCAACGCCTCAATTTCCGCCATATGCTGACGTGCGGATGTCACCAGCTCCATGGTCAATTGTTCGATCAGGTACGAGCCCCCAAGCGGGTCTATGACATGCGCCATATTGGCTTCGGTTTGTAGATGCAGTTGGGTGTTGCGGGCAATTCTGGCGGCATAATCTGTCGGCAGGCCCAATGCCTCATCCAAAGAATTTGTATGTAGCGACTGGGTATGACCGGCCACCGCCGCGCTCGCCTCGATCGTTGTTCGGGCCACATTATTGAACACATCCTGCGCCGCCAACGACCAGCCAGAGGTTTGGCAATGCGTGCGCAACATCAATGATTTTGGATCCTTTGGGGCAAATTCCGCCGCCATCATTTCGGCCCATATCAACCGCGCCGCGCGTAGCTTGGCAATCTCGCGGTAATAATCCATCCCCATCGCAAAAAAGAATGACAGCCGCGGGGCAAAATCATCGACATCAAATCCAGCCGCAACGCCAGCCCGGACATATTCCAATCCATCGGCAAGGGTGTAGGCCAGTTCTAAATCAACCGACGCGCCCGCCTCTTGCATGTGGTATCCGGACACCGAAATGAAATTGAATTTGGGCATATGCGCGGCGCAATATCCAAAAATATCAGACACAATCCGCATCGATGGGGTCGGCGGATAGATGTAGGTATTGCGAACCATAAATTCTTTTAAGACGTCATTCTGGATGGTCCCCGCGAGCGCCGCCGGTGCCACGCCCTGTTCCTCTGCCGCAACAATATACAATGCCAAAACAGGCAAAACCGCACCGTTCATTGTCATCGAAACACTCATCCGGTCCAACGGGATATCGCGGAATAGCAGTTTCATATCGGCAATGGAATCAATCGCCACGCCAGCCATACCAACATCATCAGCAACCAACGGATTGTCCGAATCATAACCGCGATGGGTCGGCAGATCGAACGCTACGGAAAGCCCCATTTGACCGGCGGCGAGATTGCGCCGGTAAAAATCATTCGATTCCTCGGCTGTGGAAAATCCAGCATATTGGCGAATAGTCCATGGGCGTGTTGCATACATCGTTGGATAGGGGCCACGCAAAAATGGCGCAATGCCGGGCAGATTATCAACCGCCACACGCCGCGCATCGCCGCCATCATTGGATAGTTTCTGGCGTAGCTTTGCTGGCTCTAGGGCAATTGTTGTTAGGTCAGGAAAACTCATGCGGCCTCCCCTGCCAGAATCTGGCCCAGCAACCCGATCTGGTCGTCACAGCCAAGGATCGTCTCTGCCTGCATCTGGCGGGCAGTGCCAAAACCACGCGCACCATCGCCATTACTACCCGTACCAAAAATCATAATATCAGGGGCGGCCGTGGCGATATCATCGTCGCTAGGATTGTGCAAAGTGACAGCCTGTAATCCGGCGATGGCTAGCCAATCGCGCAATGCCCGTTCTTCGCGCTTGCTAGTCATGGTGGCGCGCCCGCCGTCATCGCCATGATCTGGCAGGATAATCAAAATACGCAGTGGCCGGCTGGATTGCCGCAAGGCCTCGATGATTGTGGCTGGTCGGCGCAGTCCACCATAAATATCACTATCCATAAATGTACCAAATGACAGCGTTTGGTTAATCTGTTCACCGCTAACAGGTTGCAAACTCACGCCGACCATCGGGCTATGGCCGGCCGATAATGCGGCGTCGCGCTGGTCCGCGGCGTGTTTGGCAAGATCGCTAATCATCCCATCCGCTAGGGCTGTGGCAAGGCCACCTTTGGCCTCAATCTCCTGCATTACCATCCAGCCAGCGACAGCCAGATCATCACTACGTTGTTCAATGAAAGGGGCACCGGCGGCAGGATCAACGGCGCGGCCAAGACCGGATTCCTCGACCATCATCACCTGCGTCATCCGCGTTAACCGCCGCGCCGCATCACTCTCACCGTTAACCGCATCATGGCCAAAGGCGCCCAGCCGGTCAGCCCCACCCATCGCCCCACCTAGCAAAGCGGTGGTGTTACGCAGCATATTCACATCAGCATCAAGTGTTGAGACCATCCGCAAAGAGGCCATACCCGCGATATATAATGGTGTGTCATCGAGCCCCAAGGCGGCGCATAATCCAGCCCAGCCAAGGCGGAGCGCCCGCAATTTCACAAGGCCCGCAAAGCTATCTGCTGGCAATGCAACACTCGCCACAATTGACTGGGCAACCTTGTTCATATCCATATTGTCGGCATCGGCGTAGCGCATAATGGCGGCGAGACCAGCGAGTATCACCCCAATTTCCGCCGCCGCAGTCAGGCCGCGATTATGCCATACCCACCCATCGAGATTAAAAATCCCGCGAAAGCAATGATCGCCATTAACCAGCGCCAATCCAGCCGCGATTGTCGCATCCGTACTTGCCACGCCGGCAAGCGGATCAAGCCCCGCATTCACATTCAACCGCGCAACCGGGGATGATGGTGCATTGGTTGCGGCGACAAATTGATCAAACTTGGCCGCGATATTACCGCCGCCTCCGCCACATGTAGTAACCGGACAAAGCTGGATATCCACCGCGTCAAGGATAACACCATCAAGCAATGCATCGAAATGATCGGCGCTCTCCTCATCAATGAACAGACTAAGGGAATTGGCCCCAGATCGAAGTGCCGTCAAGATATGTTCGTTACTAGCGGTAATCGCAGTGCGCTCACCCTTATGCGCCGCGTTTATTGGTTGGGTAATATCCCAGCCATAAAGAGATCGATTGGCCGCGTTCGGGCCTGCCGGTAAAGCGCCGAATACGCCAGCTTCATCATCGGTAATATCATACAGCGCCTTGATCAAAAGACCGTCTTCATCACGCCGATCAAGACTATCCGGCGATGCACCATTCATGATCTTTTTCACAAGCGCATCCCATGCCGATCTCTCGGCCGCAGGAAAAACGCTTTGATATGATGACATGACCCACCTTTAGTCTTTATAATCCGCCTTGCTGCCAAGGATAGCCAATGACCTCACCCAACGCCACATTTGTTTCCAGCCTGCGCGACAGGCAATTATCGCGGCGCGTTCTGGCGTTTTTGCTTTTGGTCACGATCGCCCGCAGCATTGCGATCATCACGAGCCCCCTAGAGCTTGGCGTTGATGAGGCGCAATATTGGCTCTGGAGTCAGGCCTTTGACTTTGGCTATTACACAAAGCCGCCATTAACCAGTTGGATTATCGGCCTCTCACACGCGATATTCGGCCATGAAATTTGGGCTGTGCGTCTGCCTGCGCCATGGCTACATCTGGCAACGGCGTTGGTGCTTGGCCGCGTGGCGCATCAATTCTATGGTCCGGCGGGCGCCAGATGGGCCAGCATCCTGTGGATCTTGCTACCCGCGACCAGCCTCGGCAGTTTCGTCATTTCAACCGACACACCGCTATTGCTGGCTTGGTCGTTAGGGCTCTGGGCGTTGGCACATGCCCTGAATAATGATCGCGCACGCACCGGAATGATGGTTGCTGGCGCTGCCTTTGGCATTGGTATGCTGGCAAAATATGCCGCCATTTACGCTCTGGTCGGGATGGTTTTATTGGCTGGCTGGCACTTTATCTCGGCCACACAGAAAACCATCAAACCGGTTAATCTGGCGCTCTTTATCCTCGCGATGGTGATCGCCGCTAGCCCTAATCTGTTGTGGAATATTACCAATGATTTCACCACCGTCCGGCATCTTGGTGACAATGCTAACCTTGCCAATCAAAACTATGATTTTGGCCATGTCATTGATTTCGTCGCCGCCCAGTTCTTTGTTGCCGGACCAGTGGTTTTTGCGCTGATGCTATTGGTGTTATTGCCACGCCAAAACGATCCATCGCGCCGCCTCGCCATCGCCTTTAGCATGCCCGTGCTATGTGCGATGATGGTGCAGGCCTATCTAAGCGAGGCAAACGCAAATTGGGCCATTACCGCCTTGCCAATACTTGTCGTCTGGTTATCTGGATGGCTTGCATCTGCTGGCGGGTTACGCTGGGGATTGCTAGCGAACGCGGTCAATGGCGGCATTGCGGCGGTGTTCTTAATGGCCAGCATGGCGGGAACATTGGGCCCAATGACGCCAAAATCAGACCCCTTGCGCCATCTGCGCAATTGGCAATTGCTGGCGGCGGATATCCGGCCAATCATAGATGCGCATGAGGCCACATTAATCGTCGCCGACCGCCGGGCCAGCGCGGCCCTATTGAGCTGGCATTTTTATGATCAGGATGTGGCGATACGGGTGCATGATGATGATGCCATTCCGAGCAATCATTTTGAACAAAACCTAGCATGGTCGCCACAGGCCGGACGCCGCATCATCGCTATTGATGGCCGTGATACCCCGCCTGCTCTGGCTGGTGTCACATGGCAAGCGCAATCAACGCTCTCGCGTCATAGCATCAGCGACAGGCGGGATCGGTCGTTATATATTTATCGGGGCATAGAGCAGTAGGGCGGCTGGCTAGTCGGTCTCTGACTTTTGGGTAATCGCCTCAAATACCGCCAGCGTTTCGGGGCTGACATGATGTTCGATCCCCTCGGCATCTTCTTCGGCGATTGCCGCTGGTACGCCGATAGAAATGAGAAAATCACGGACAATCAGATGACGCGACTGGCTCTGCGCCGCCAAAGCGCGGCCATCGTCGGTTAGAAAAATGGAACGATATGGCTTGCTGACAACAAGGCCTTCACGCTGTAACCGCTGGATGATCGCGTTCACCGTCGGGCTGGTCACGCCAAAGCGTGCCGCCAGATCAACCGTGCGGGCCTCACCTGTTTCAGCAATCAACTCGGCAATCATCTCGACATAATCTTCGGCGACTTCGCTTTGATGGGCCAGACGAATGCGGTTGAACTTTGCCGCACTACCAGCAATAGCGTGGTCGTTAGCCAGCTCGTCTTCGGTTCTTTTCACAGAGGACATAGCGGCCCATCCACACAAATTGTAGTTGCGCTATTATAAAGAGATGTAAGAAATTTAGCCACACCAAAAAATTTTGGGAATTCTAAATTAAACTCAGAAATTGAGAGTAGCCAGCAAGCCCGATGCTACAGCGCTTGGCCGTTTAGCTGTTGATTCAGACGCTCCACAATGACGCGCAGATTATCCATATGCGGGTTAATCGCGAGGGCCGCCTCATAGGCCTGCACCGCGCCTTGTAAATTACCCTCTTCAAGATGGATCATCCCAAGACCAGATAATGCGCCGAAATGACGGGGCTCTAATTCAATCACCTTGATGATATCACTCTTTGATCCGGCGTTATCACCGAGCAAGAATCTGACCGTTGCACGTTTGTTCCATGCTTCGGCAAATAGCGGGGCATCAACCACCATCTGGGTAAACCTGTTATTCGCCCCGACCAGATCACCTTCATTCATCATCTGGACGCCAGCACGCATGTCGGCATCAATCATCTGGTCATCACCAAAGCGCATCCATAGACGCCAAATTTCGGTCTGGATCTGGGCGGCTTGATCACGTCTTGTGGTTTTGCCGAGCGCGCTAAATAGCGGGACCAATGCCGGATCATTCTGATCGGCGATGGCCGGAGCATTGATACCTAACGTCAAAACCACGCTGGCTATTATTGTTAGCTCTGGAACTCTTCTCATCTTACCGTATATAAGAGTATTTCATGCGTTTCCAAGACCAACCGCCTTGATAAAACCCTTTGATCCATTTGGCTGATCGATCACCTGATATTTGTCGAAAACCGCTAAATAGCCTACAATGCAGTGAATGCGCTTTGGAGCCCCTTTATGACACGATTATTTGTCGCCCAACCTTGCCGGGCGCTCGCAGGATATACGGGCACTTAAATGAAGTTTGGGTTACCACAAAAATTCAGCCTATATGCTCGGCTTTTGGTCCTATGTCTTGGCGCTAGCGCCATTATCATCGCCATTGCCATTGCCATATTGCATAACCACCGCAACAAGGTTCATGCCAATGAACTCAGCGTTGAATTGGCGACGATTGCCGAGGCTGTTGGACCGGTTGTGATGGAACAACTGGCGATCGGTGATCTTGAAGGTGCAGTGAAAAGCATGAGCGTCTTTGCCGCCTCTCCATTTGTGAAATGCGCCGAGCTAATCCAGAACGGTCAGGTAACGATGTCATGGCCGCCGTCTTTCTGCCTGCATCTCGCTGGCGAGCAAAACAAGCTACAGACCCCGATCATTACCGGCAGTGGAAAAGTGGCGACGCTTGCCTTTGTTATCGAGAATAAGAGCTTTCGCTCGATGCTCATCCGCGAGACATTTGTTCTTGCCGCAACCATTCTGGTCATTGTTCTGGCAATTTTCCTGGTGCTGACAATCTCTTTCCGCCGGGTGGTACTACACCCGCTGGAGCTATTAAAAACGGCAATGGTTCTATCAACACCGCGGGGGCCGGTGCGGGGCGAACTCGTCAATGACGATGAAGTTGGCGAATTGGTGAACGCCTATAATAAGCTGGTCGCAGGATCGCGCCTATTTATCCGCCGCCTAGATCAATCGCAAGCATCCCTTGCCACCAGTGAAAAACGGTTCCGCGATCTGGCCGAAGTATCGGGCGATTGGTTTTTCGAGATGGACCGCGATCTGCGCATAACCTTCATGTCGGATAATTTCTATACCCTGTCGGGCCTCACATCGGATCAGGTGATCGGCAAATTGCGTAGTGAGATTGCGGCTGATATCGACACTAATCCAAACTGGAAAAAGCATTCAGAGGATCTAGCCGCGCACCGGGAATTCCGGCGTTTTGAATATCAGCTGCGCACCGCTGGCGGTCATTTGATGGATATCAGCATCAGCGCCGTGCCGCATTATGATGATGCCAAGAAGTTCATTGGCTATCACGGCATCGGCGTCGATATTTCCAGCCTGAAAGAAAAAGAGCATCAGCTAGCCGAGGCCAATCGCAATTTTGGCGATTCCGTAAGCTATGCCAGCTCGATCCAGCGGAGCCTATTGCCGAATGCCGAAACCCTCAGCCAGCATCTTGGAACAGCAAGAACAATCTGGCAGCCAAAAGATCTGGTTGGTGGTGATTTCTATTGGTGTAAATCGATTGGTAATGTCGATTATTTGGTGTTTTTCGATTGCACCGGTCATGGCGTTCCCGGGGCCTTTATGACGTTGATTGTTACCTCGGTTCTGGACCAGATCGCGGTATCGGCACCATCGGCTCTCAAGGCATCACGCGTTCTGCAATTGATCCATGACGGGGTTTGTCGCTCGCTCAACATCACCGCGGAAAAAGGTGGGGCGGACGGCCTCGATTGCGCCGTGATCCGGCTCGACCGGTCCGAAGATAGTATTGAATTTGCCGGTGCCTCGATTGATTTGTTCGAGATTACCCCTGACGGCACAGTCGAGCGCCACCGCGGTAGCCGCGCCACCCTTGGCTATGAATTTGAAAAACGCCCCGGCGATCACCCATCGGTGTCTTTGCGCGCGGGCAGTAACAGTTTTGTCGTGACGTCAGACGGTCTATTGACCCAGGTTGGCGACAAGACAAAAAGGGTTCTTGGCAACCGCCGCTTTACCGAAGCATTGGGTGAGGTCGGCGAAAACAGCCCGGCAAAATTATTGCGGGCGACTGGCCGTCTCTTAAAGAATTGGCAAGGCCGCGAAGACCGCCGCGATGATGTGGCGGTGGTGTGCTTTAAGCCGAACGATTTTTAGGTTTCATATTTAGGCGCGTTGATAGGCGCGTTGGGCGGCGCTGGTTATTCTTTTAGATCAATCGCCGCTTTTACACTGGCTGTGTGAATCTCGGTCTGCATTTTGAATTTGCGCGGGATCGCGGTTGCGCCTTCCATCGATGCTTGCACCCATTCCATCGCATCCTCATCTGGATATTCCCAGACTTCAAACACCACCAACGGGTCTTCATGACAATGGTAAAAGCGGTATTTCACGTCAACCGCGGTTACCCGCTCTTTGATCAGCTCGACCGCAGACATGAATTCCGTAACGTCGGCTTCGCTGGCAAAGGTGCGTTTATATATGCGCGCAAGGTTTGGCTGTGTCATAGCCCGCTTCTTCCTATTTCCTGTCGCTAATCCAACTGCTTCAAGGCAGCCATCAGCAGATCCCTAGCCGCCTGTTTATCAGAAATAACATTATTATCCATGTAAATTCTGAATCCATCGACGTTGCCAACAACAAGTTCGCCATCACTCTGGCTTTGCGCTGGGTTGACTTCATAGAGCTGGACCGGTTGCTGGCGGCCCTTGAGCTGGGCCAATTCACGGGCATCACAGGCATAGGCATCACGCACTCGCAATTGTGTATCGGCGCCAATGAGGATGCCATCGGGGGCGCACAAATCCTGAATGCGGGCAGCTTCGTTCACCGTATTACCAATCGCCGTGTAATGCATCCGCCGGTCAGATCCAAAATTACCAACGGTCGCATAGCCGGTAGAAATACCCATGCGCACATGCAAAGGCGGACGCAGGCCAAGATCAGCCCATTTTGCCCGAAGCGCAGTCAGCCGTCTTTGCATATCAATGGCCATACCAACGGCGCGTTGGGCGTCCGTCTCAACGCCCTTTGACGTCGGTGCACCAAAGAAAATGACAATCGCATCACCAATAAACTGGTCGAGTGTTCCACCCCATTTGTCACAAAGCGCGTTCATTTCAGAGAAATAATCACCAAGCAGGGTTGATAGCTGTTCCGGCTCCAAACGCTCGGTCATCGAGGTGAAACCAACAATATCGGAAAAGAACACGGTGAGCTGGCGCCGGTCCTTTGTGGCAAGATTATCTCTGCCGGTTTCCATCAATTTATCAACAACTGTTTGCGGCACAAATCGCGACAGATTTTCCGTCAGCGCCGCCAATGTCCTATTCATTTCATTGAGGCTGGCCTCAGAAGCGTCCGATAATTTGGTGAGCCGGTCGAGCTTGCGGTTTTGCCGTGCCAACGTGGTCGCCAGCAATTCGGCGCTCTCTTTTATCGCGTCTATATCTGGTACTTCGGCATTGATCAACGCAGTGATGTGGGCAATTAGCTCGTCGTGCTTATTCTGCATCTAGGTCTAGGATCTTCAAGGTTGCACCCTTTACTTCAAGGGCAATATCCTCGGCAAATTCACGGGTAATATCGTCATCTGGATCACAGTACCAATTCACATTGACGACAACGCTGCTAGCGGCATCCTCCAATTGGTCGAGTAATTCCATGAGCGCGCGGGCCGAGCTGGAATTGAAATAAGTAAGCTTGATATCAACGTCAAAGCTGGCCGGCCCTGTGGCAAGATAATTTGTGATTTGTGCCGTTAGTTCGTTGAAGAAACTACGAACATCTTCAGGGTATGATTCCCCGGCAATGAGCAGAGTACCTGCCTCTGGGTCAAGCTTAATCGCTGGAGTTCGGCTAGTAGCATCGATGACATAACTATCCATAATAACCGCCCTTACACTGTTGCCTTGATCATAAAGAAGCTAAGCCCATTATGGGTGTCGGTAACTTCCCAACTCAAGGGCAAGGTTGATCGCCGCGCGATTTCGATGAGACCAAGGCTGGCGCCCTTTGATTTCTCATCTGGAGCCTCACGCAGTTTGGTACGGTATAATTCCCGCAATTCTTCTGGAGTGCTTGAGCCAAGAATAGCCAGCTTGTCGGAGAGGCCTTTGGCCTCTTCTGCGCTCACAAAATTGCCAGCAATCACATCCATCGTGCCACCATTCTCGGCCACCATCACAATACCAAATGATGGCTTTTCGCCAGTGTCGGGTCCAGGTTGTGGGCCATCGACACCATAGCGGATGATGTTTTGCATCAATTCAACAAAGATAGAAAATACGTTGCGGATTTGGGCAACGTCTCGGGCATGATCCTCAAGCCTTTGACGAAGCGTATCGCCAACAGCCTCGAGGATATCCTCTGACACATAGCCCGAATAACTAAGGACAAATTCGTCCTTCAGCAACAGCTGGCTGAATTGAAAAAACCGATCAAACTCCATAACCCTGTCACTTTGCCGCAATTAGTCGGATCATGCCAATAAAAACGTCTGTAACCATCCCAAAAGCAGTATTAAGTTACGTAATGCCACTCAAAAACTACCGCCCGCAAAACGCGATGGTGCATGGAGCCGCGTGCACCTTTATGGCAACTAGCTCTGGTGCCACGGGAGTTGGTGATGCTTCCAACCCTCTATGGTGTTGCGATGACCACTCTCATCGGCCCTGCCCTCGAACCCTTCGATGATATTTGTCAGGCCGCTAAAGCCAGCCTGTGAAAGCATATTGCAAGCATTAGCCGACCTGCCACCAATCCGGCACAACAGATAGAGCGGGGTGTCAGCAGAGGCGATTTCATTAACCGAATCGATGAATTGAGGATTAGGGCGGCCCGCCTCATCAACCAGTGATATCAGCGCAACTTTTTTGCCAATCGGCGATAGATCCGGCATGCCAGTATATTTCCACTCAGAAGGTGTGCGACAATCGATCAGCACGGCGTCCTTGGTTTCACTAATTTCTGCGAAGGCCTGCGGGGGGGAAATTTCACGAAACATGTTGAGCCTTTTTACTAGATCTGGTTTGCTTTGCTATGGCGATACGCGCCACGCACTAAATAACACTGTTTAACCCTCGCCAGCATTTACGCCAGCAACTGCCACCTTGATATCACTGTTTTAGCAAAGGTCATAGCCATGTTCAAAGCCATAATCGTCGATCGCCTAGAGGATAAATCGGTAACGCTAGCCATTGATGAAATCAGTGAAGATCGCCTGCCCAATGATGGCGAGGTTGATATTGCGGTCGAATATTCAACGGTGAATTACAAAGACGGCCTTTGTCTAAACGGGCTGGGTGGGTTGGTGCGTAATTATCCGCATGTGCCGGGGATCGATTTTGCCGGAGAAGTCAGCGCCAGCACCGATGACCGCTATGCGGTTGGCGACAAGATTATCATGACTGGCTGGCGCGGGGGTGAGGTGCGCTGGGGCGGCTATGCCCAAAAGGCCAATCAAAAAGCCGACCATCTCGTGCCCTTGCCAAAAGGCCTGACCACGCGTGAGGCGATGGCCATCGGCACGGCTGGATTTACCGCGATGCAGGCGATTATGCGGCTTGAAGAGGCTGGCATGTCACCAGATCAGGGCGAGGTGTTAGTCACCGGCGCTGGCGGCGGTGTTGGCTCGGTTGCCACAATCATTCTGGCCGGGCGCGGTTATCAGGTAGCGGCCGTAACTGGCCGCGCGGAAATCGGTGATTATCTAACCGGGCTTGGTGCTAGCCGTATCGTAACCAGAGATGAAATGATGGACGATAGCGGCAAGGTTTTGGAATCGAGCCAATGGGCTGGCTGTATCGATTCTGTTGGTGGCGCGATGCTGGCACGCATTCTAAAACAACTGAATTATGGGGCGTCTCTTGCCTCTGTTGGCAATGCGGGCGGGGCTGCCTTTAACGCCACAGTTATTCCGTTCCTGTTGCGCGGGGTTAATATTCTTGGAATCGATTCGGTTAATTGTCCGTTTGATCAGCGGGTGAAAATCTGGGGTGCATTGGCGGCTGAAATGCCAAAACATTTGCTGGATGAGTTAACCAACGACATTGCCCTTAGTGACGTTCCCGCCGCCGGCAAAGAGATTCTGGATGGTGCGGTCAAAGGCCGGTTGGTGGTTGATGTAAACCGCTAGACCAAATTTCTCGTTGAGACTCTGACCAAATCTCTTGCCCAAAAAACCTGAATGGCGCAACGTCAAAAAGGATAGTTTGGTAGGGAGATTGATTATGGACCAGACGATTATCGGCTCTAACCGCAAAATTGACCCGACCCGCCGGGCGCATTTGAAACGTGATAACACGCCCGACGATAATGACCGTGTTGAAATCGGCCCGACCGCCCTCGCCTTTGCCGAATGGGAACAGGCCGGCATAACCCCACCCGACATGCCGGCGCTTCGTGAATACCGGCTGTCACGGCTCCAGCAACAAATCCGCGCCCATGATTGCGCTGGCCTGTTGCTGTTTGATCCGCTGAATATCCGCTATGCCACCGACACCACCAATATGCAGCTATGGACATCGCATAATCTGGCGCGTGCCTGTTTCGTGCCGCCAGAGGGCAAAATGGTGCTGTGGGATTTTCATAATTGTGAACATCTATCCGCGCATTTGCCGCTGGTCGGCGAATTACGCAAAGGCGCCAGCTTCTTTTATTTTGAAACCGGCGACCGGACCGAACATGCCGCGACCACCTTTGCCAAGCAAATCATCGATGTGATGAAACAGCATTCCGGCAATAACAAGCGTCTCGCAATCGATAAGATGGAAATCATTGGCTATAACAAGCTGGTTGATCGCGGCGTTGAGGTGATCGAAGGACAGGTTTTGACCGAGCATGCCCGCGCTGTCAAAAATGAAAATGAGCTAAACGCCATGCGTTGTGCGATCGCCGCCTGTGAGGCCGCGGTCGAGGAAATGCGCGAAAAAATGGCGGCTGGCATTAGTGAAAATGAAATGTGGGCCGCACTTCATGCGGGCAATATCAAACGCGGTGGTGAATGGATCGAAACCCGTATTCTATCATCTGGCCCGCGCACCAATCCATGGTTCCAGGAATGTGGACCGCGGATTATGCAGGACGGCGACATGATGGCGTTTGATACTGACCTGGTCGGCACTTATGGCTATTGCTGCGATATTTCGCGCAGTTGGATTGTCGGCGGGGTCAAACCAACCGATGAACAGCGCGAACTCTATCAGGTCGCCTATGAGCATGTGATGACCAATATCGGCTTAATCCAGCCGGGCATGAGCTTTACTGAAATGACCCAGCTTGCCCATCGGCTTCCTGAAAAATACCGGCCTCTTCGCTATGGCGTCGTGGCGCATGGTGTTGGTCTTTGTGACGAATATCCGGCGGTGCGCTATCCCGAAGATGTCGAGGCGCACGGCTATGGCGGCGCGTTCGAAGTTGGCATGACAATATGCGTCGAGGCCTATATCGGGGCCGTCGGTGGGCGTGAAGGGGTAAAGCTAGAGGAACAGGTTTTAGTGACCGAAACCGGGGCTGTGCCGCTATCAACCTATCGCTATGAAGATGATTTGCTGGCCTAGTCTTTGACCACGCCGATATGCGGTAGATTGCGTCCTTGCTGGGCGTAATCGATGCCATATCCGATGACAAATTCATCCGGAATGTCAAAGCCAACCCAATCGACATGAACATCAATCTCACGGCGAGACGGCTTGTTGAGCAAGGTACAGACGCGCAGCGTTTTAGGCTCGCGTGTTTCGAGAATATTGACCACTTGAGACAGGGTGTGACCGGTATCAACGATATCCTCTACGATCAGAACATCACGGCCTTTAATCGGCGTTTCCAGATCCTGAATGATCCGCACCTGCCGCGATGACACCTTTTTATTGCCGTATGACGACACTGTCATGAAATCGACTTCGACCGGCAAATCCATCCGCCGCACCAGATCGGCGATAAATACGAATGAACCGCGCAACAGCCCGACAACAACCAATTGTTCAGTATCGGCATATTGATCCGAAATAAGCCGCGCCAATTTCGTTGTACGGGCGGCAATTTCTGCCTCAGTTATCAGAATTTCGATATCTTGCTGGCTTGATAAAACGGTCATGGAACGCCCTGTTGCTGTAATCGTCATCACTATAGGCGCAACGGCCTTGATTGATAAGACCTTATTCGCCAACTTAGGGGTAGTTATAACAAGCCGGAATGGCAATATGCCGCACTGGTTGCCGCATTGGATTAGAACCCAGCAACGCACCACCGGCTCGCAAATCGATAGGGCAGTGATCATGGCAAAAGTAGCATTCTTAGGGTTGGGCGTAATGGGCTATCCAATGGCAGGGCATATCGCCGCAAAGGGCCATGACGTCACCGTCTATAACCGCACGACTGCCAAGGCCGAGGCGTGGGTTAGTGAACATGGCGGCCACATGGCAACCAGCCCTGGCGCCGCCGTTGCCGATGCTGATTTTGTATTTTCCTGTGTCGGCGATGATCCAGACGTCATCGAAGTGGCATTAGGCGGCGTTACAGATGCCGATCAAAGCCCAAAAGGCGCCATTGGTGCAATGAAGCCGGGGGCGATCTATATCGACAATTCCACAATTTCCGCCGATGTCGCGAAACAGCTTTATGCCGCGGGCAAGGCGGCGGGCATAGGTGTTCTTGATGCACCTGTGTCGGGCGGTCAGGCGGGCGCGGAGAATGCCAAGCTAACGGTCATGGTTGGCGGTGATCTTGCTGATTTCGATACCGCATTGCCGATTATGGAATGTTATGGCGCCCGCATTGTGCGCATGGGTGAGGCGGGCAAAGGGCAACAGGCAAAAATGGCCAACCAGATTTGTATTGCTGGCCTTGTGCAAGGTCTCTCCGAGGCACTGAATTTTGCGATTGCGGCTGATCTTGATACTGACGCTTTGCTAGAGGCTATTTCCGGCGGCGCCGCACAATCATGGCAGATGGTCAATCGCGGCCATACAATGGTTGCCAATGAGTTTGATTTTGGCTTTGCCGTTGATTGGATGCGCAAGGATTTACGGATCTGCCTAGCCGAAGCCAAGCGCACAGGCGCACCCCTACCAGTGACCGAAATCGTCGCTGGCTATTATGCCGAGCTCAGTGAAATGGGCTATGGCCGGAATGATACATCCAGCCTGATCCGGCGCCTACGCCAAAGCTAAGCGCCCGAATGCCAAAGCACGCGGGCGCCCTCGCATTACATGCCGATGCAGACAAATTTGATCTCGAGAAATTCCTCGATACCGTATTTTGATCCTTCAACGCCGAGGCCTGAATTTTTCACCCCACCAAACGGGCCAACTTCACTTGAGAAGATGCCGGTGTTTGCGGCAACGATGCCATATTCCAACGCCTCACTGACACGGAAAAGACGCGACGCATTTTCGGTGAATAGATAGGCCGCAAGACCAAATTCGGTATCATTGGCCATCTCAATGGCTTCTTCTTCGGTGGTGAATTTGAACAGGCCAGCAACCGGACCAAATGTCTCTTCACTATAAAGCCGCATTTGTGACGACATGCCGGTTAGCACGGTTGGCTCGTAATACGTCCTGCCAAGCGCGCTCGGCTTGCCGCCAGTTGTAACAGTTGCGCCTTTTGCAACGGCGTCATCGACATGCGCGCTGACTTTCTCAAGACCCTGCATATCAATGATCGGCCCTTGTTCGACCCCTGCCTCAAGACCGTTACCGACCTTAAGCCCGGCCGCCGCGGCGGTTAGGCGCTTGGCAAATTCATCATAGATACCGGCCTGCACAAAAATACGATTCGCACACACACAAGTCTGTCCAGCATTGCGGAACTTAGACGCCATTGCACCAGCGATAGCACCATCAATATCAGCATCATCAAACACCAAGAGAGGCGCATTTCCACCCAGCTCCAGCGACATTTTCTTTACGGTATCGGCGCTCTGGCGCATCAAAATACGGCCGACTTCGGTTGAGCCAGTAAAGGTCATTTTGCGGATACGGTCGTCACTACAAAGCGCCGCGCCAATGGCCGGTGCATCCATCCCCGGAATGATGTTCATCACACCAGCAGGCAGGCCAGCGCGCAGTGCCAATTCGGCAAGCGCAAGTGCGCAAAGCGGTGTCTGTTCAGCCGGCTTTAGAACACAGGCACAACCAGCGGCAATGCCAGGGGCCACCTTGCGGGTGATCATTGCGATCGGGAAATTCCACGGGGTGATCGCACCAAACACACCTACCGGCTGTTTGAATGTCAAAAACCGCTTGTCCGATTGCGTGCTCTCTAAAACGTCACCACAAACGCGGCGGGCTTCCTCGGCGAACCAGTCAATAAAGCTCGCACCATAGATAACCTCGCCTTTGGCTTCGGCCAGTGGCTTGCCCATTTCTGTTGTCAAAATAACCGCAAGATCGTCGGCATTATCCAACACCAGATCATGCCATTTGCGCAGGATCATTGCGCGCTCCTTGGCCGGACGTGCCGCCCATGCTTTTTGCGCTGGAACCGCGGCGTCGATTGCCCGCATCGTTTCGGCCACACCAAGATCCGCTACTTCGGCAATCAATTCGCCAGTTGCAGGATTATTTACGGCAAAGGTCTTGCCGCCTTCGGCATGGACCCACTCACCATTAATAAAACCAGCTTTCTGTAACAGGGTTGCATCGTTCAATTGCATCGATCGGACTCCATAAAACGTCAAGGGATGTTGCCAAGGATATTGCTTGGTGGACTTAAAGTGGTGGACAGCCCCCTATTGCGCGCCGCCCTGTCTAACAAAGACAAAACCAGCGCGATTATGTCAAGTCATGAGTTCATCTGGCCAAACCTATCTTGCCAAACTTATCTGGCCAAACCTATCTGGCCAAACTTATTTGGCCCGCATTATTTAAGAGGCAAGGGGCGCGATGTCATATTGGTAAAGGGGCCGCCATCTTCACCAAGGCGATGCGCCCGCGCGACCTCGACATAATGCGCCGCAGAATCCCGGTTAAATGCCAGATCATCTTCGCTAAGGTCACGCATTTTACGCGCCGGACGCCCAGCCCATAATTCCCCAGCAGGGATCCGCTTGCCCGGCGTTAGCATAGCCCCAGCGGCCAGCATCCCCGTTGGTTCTATTACACACCCATCCATCACAATCGCGCCCATCCCGACAAAGCCATAATCACCAATGTCACAAGCATGAATAATCGCGCTGTGGCCAATGGTCACATTATTACCAATGCGGGTCGGGTATTTGGCGCTATTGATATGCACACAGCAATTGTCCTGAATGTTCGTATCATTGCCGATGGTGATATAATGATTGTCACCGCGCAAAGTCACCTGATGCCAGATACTACTATTTGCGCCAATCCGCACAGCGCCAACGATAGCGGCGGTTGCGGCTAGAAAAACCGTGCTGTCAATTTCGGGCATATGACCCATAAAAGGCGCGATATAGGCGTGGCGATGCGCCGCCGATCCGGCGCCATTATCCGAACTATAATAAGCCGATGGTTCGCTCATTCTATCACCCTCATTCATTGTTGCTCAATTTCTGCAAACACACATTACCAAGTGTTTAGACTTCCAGCGAATTTACTGTTAAAAGATATGAAATTTTCTCATCTTGATAGTATCTGAATTCAAAAGTGATCGATCAAGATCAAAATGGCAAACTTGCGGAGGCTCACATGGCATTTACTCTACCGGATCTACCTTATTCACACGACGCGCTGGCCAATGACGGCATGAGCGCTGAGACTATGGAATATCATCACGATTTGCACCATAACGCCTATGTCGTGAACGGTAACAAATTGATTGCTGGCACCGAATGGGAAGGCAAATCACTCGAAGACATCATCACCGGCACCTATCAGGCTGGCAATGTTGCCCAGAACGGCATCTTCAACAACGCATCACAGCATTGGAACCATACCGAGTTCTGGCAGATGATGAGCCCTGGCAAAACCGCAATGCCATCAGAGCTAGAGAGCGCCCTTAATGAGAGCTTTGGTAGCGTCACCGCGTTTAATGACGAGTTCAAAGCAGCAGGTGCTGGCCAGTTTGGTTCAGGCTGGTGCTGGTTGGTCAAAAATGCTGATGGATCACTAGCGGTTACAAAGACCGAAAATGGCGTGAACCCACTATGCTTTGGCCAGACCGCGCTATTGGGCTGTGACGTCTGGGAACATTCTTACTATATCGATTACAGAAACAAGCGGCCTGACTACCTTGCCAACTTCCTCGAGAATTTGGTGAATTGGGAATATGTCGCGGGCAAGCTCTAGGTTGTAAATGGCTTATCCTTGGGGATAGGACATACGATCTTTCGTGTACTTGCGACCCAAAAGAATAGCCCTGTCTGGTCAATGCCGGACAGGGCTTATCCTTAATAGGCTGTTTTGTCGTCGTATTCTGGGCTAAGTTTAGCCATAATACGTTTTTATAAAGTGTCTCAGCATCGTTAATCCTGTTCCTTGAAGGAGACTAGAATGGTTGAAGGACTTTTACTTTTTGCGGCTGTTGCTGTGCTCAATAGTGATTCAGTAGCGGAGTTTCGTGCGAACAGTAATCACAATCCGGTCTATAAATTCGTTTATGTTGACGATTGTGATACCGGAAAACGCAACAGCGGTTATGCGCTTTCACCAACCGGACGGTTGATGCTAAAGCAAGCGAATCTTGATGGCACATTCGGCCCTGTCTGCACCGATTAAATCGGCAGACAGTGACCCAATAAGCGTGTTTCCAATTTTCGGCTTTAATTCCCGACTTTAATTATTCTCGCCAGCGGCAGTCATGGCATTTACCCGAAGACGCAATGCGTTTAGACGGATAAATCCATGGGCATCGCTATGGTCATAATCAACCGCGCCTTCTTCGAAGGTTACCAAATCGGCATTATACAGCGAGTTCGGTGATTTACGTCCGGTGACGATGACATTGCCCTTATACAGCTTTACCCGCACAGTTCCGTTAACCGCGTCACGGCAGCTATCAATAGCGGCCTGAAGCATTTCGCGCTCTGGCGAGAACCAGAAACCGTTATAAACCAGCTCGGCATAACGTGGCATCAGCTCGTCTTTTTGATGGGCGGCGCCGCGATCAAGGGTGATCGATTCCATCGCCCGACGCGCAACCAACAGAACACTGCCGCCCGGGGTTTCATAAACACCGCGTGATTTCATTCCGACGAACCGGTTTTCCACCAAATCCAAGCGGCCGATACCATTGTCACCGCCAAGGCGGTTCAATTCGGTCAGCAAAGTTGCCGGCGACATTTCAACACCATCAATGGCAACAGGGTCACCAGCTTTGAAAGTGATTTCAATTTCGGTTGGTGTGTCAGGCGCATCTTCAGGCGAGACAGAACGCGAGAACACATATTCCTCAGGTGCAACCCACGGGTCTTCCAGAACTTTGCCTTCAGCCGAAATGTGCAACAAATTGGCATCCACACTGAATGGGGCCTCGCCGCGCTTGTCTTTTGGAATCGGGATCTGGTTCTGTTCTGCATAGGTGATCAGCTTGGTGCGCGAGCCTAAATCCCACTCACGCCACGGTGCGATCACCTTGATGTCTGGCTGCTGTGCATAATAAGCCAGCTCGAAACGGACCTGATCATTGCCCTTGCCAGTCGCGCCATGCGAAACCGCATCAGCACCAACTGCGCGGGCAATTTCGATTTGCCGCTTGGCAATTAATGGCCGTGCAATCGATGTGCCCAGCAAATACATGCCTTCATAAAGCGGATTGGCGCGGAACATTGGAAACACATAATCGCGTACAAATTCTTCGCGCAAATCTTCGATGAAGATTTCTTTAATGCCCAATAGCTCAGCTTTGGCACGGGCTGGTTCGATGTCTTCACCCTGCCCGATATCCGCTGTGAATGTGACGACTTCCGCGTCATAATGGTCCTGCAACCACCGTAAAATAACGGAAGTATCCAGACCGCCCGAATAGGCCAAAACGACCTTTTTAATATCTGTATGTCCCATAACCCAATCCTATAGCCGATAGGCGATTAGCCTGCAACGAAGATTCGTACTTTTGGTGCTATCTTGGCTCTGTAATCACCAACTACATGTCGATATTGACGCTTGGCGAAATATCATTGATAACGTTGATCGGCTATTTTGGTTTGAACCACTGTTTTTTGGCAAACTAATCAGCGCGTGGCGATTCTGGGCCGATTTGTGGCGCGAGCAGTAAAATGACGAATGAAAAACCCGCCAGCCTAGCCCAGCATTACCCAACAGGAGCGTTCGCACCATGAGCTACAAGACTGACATTCAAATCGCCCGCGAAGCAAATAAACAACCTATTCAGGATATCGGCGCAAAGCTGGATATCCCGTCGGCCGACTTGCTCCCTTTTGGTCATGACAAAGCAAAAGTTTCAGCCGAGTTTATCGCCGCCCAGAAGGGCAAGGCCGATGGCAAACTCATCCTTGTAACCGCGATCAACCCAACACCGGCGGGTGAAGGCAAGACCACAACAACGGTTGGCCTCGGCGATGGTTTGAACAAGATTGGTAAAAAAGCGGCGATCTGTATCCGCGAAGCCTCGCTCGGACCGTGTTTCGGGATGAAGGGCGGTGCCGCTGGTGGTGGTTATGCCCAAGTCGTGCCGATGGAAGATATGAACCTCCATTTCACCGGCGATTTTCACGCCATCACATCGGCCCATAATTTGCTCTCGGCGATGATTGATAATCATATCTATTGGGGCAATGAGTTGGCAATTGACCAACGCCGCGTTACATGGCGGCGTGTGGTTGATATGAATGACCGTGCGCTTCGCGATATTGTCACCAGCCTCGGCGGCGTCACCAACGGGTTTCCGCGCCAGTCCGGCTTTGACATCACCGTGGCATCAGAGGTCATGGCGATCTTGTGTTTGGCAATGGATATTGATGATCTGCAAAAACGCCTCGGCGATATCATCGTCGCTTATCGCCGCGACCGCTCGCCGGTCTATTGCCGTGACATAAAGGCTGATGGCGCGATGACGGTTCTTCTTAGCCAAGCGATGCAGCCTAATCTTGTGCAGACATTGGAAAATAATCCGGCTTTTGTCCATGGCGGCCCTTTTGCCAATATCGCGCATGGCTGTAACTCTGTTGTGGCCACCACTACGGCGCTAAAGCTCGCCGATTATGTGGTGACCGAGGCCGGTTTCGGGGCGGATCTTGGGGCCGAGAAATTCATGAATATCAAATGCCGTAAAGCCGGCATTGCCCCTAGCGTTGTCGTTCTTGTGGCGACAGTTCGTGCGATGAAAATGAATGGCGGCGTGGCCAAGAGCGATCTTGGCGCGGAAAATGTCGAGGCGGTAAAGGCTGGCTGTCCTAACCTTGGTCGCCATATCGAAAATCTGAAATCCTTTGGTGTTCCGGTCGTCGTTGCGATCAATCATTTTGTTACCGATACAGACGCCGAAGTAAAAGCCTTGCAAGATTTCGCATCCGCCCAAGGCTCAGAGGCAATCCTATCACGGCATTGGGAACTTGGATCAGAGGGATCAACCGATCTTGCCATCCGTGTTGCCGAGATTGCCGATTCAAATATCGCCAATTTCGCCCCGATTTATCCCGATGAAATGCCGCTATTTGAAAAAATCGAAACCATCTCAAAGCGCATTTACCGCGCCGATGAAGTTCTGGCCGATAGCAAAATCCGCGACCAGCTAAAACAGTGGGAAGAGCAAGGCTATGGTCATCTGCCAGTTTGCATGGCGAAGACGCAATATAGCTTTTCAACCGACCCTAATCTGCGCGGCGCACCAACGGGTCACAGCGTCCCTGTCCGCGAAGTTCGCCTATCCGCCGGCGCCGGTTTCATTGTCGCAATCTGCGGTGAAATCATGACCATGCCAGGCCTACCGCGGGTACCATCAGCCGAAGCCATCATGCTAAATGATGCCGGTGAAATCGAAGGCCTGTTCTAGCCAACAGGTGTTACACGGCAAATTTACAGGGCAGATATACACGGCTAATTTACACGGCTAATTTACAGGGCAAATTTACAGGGCAGATTTTGCCGCGTTGATCAGCGCGTGATGCAGTGATGCCGCCGATGATCGTGGGCCAAGGACGGTGAATTTCTTTGCCGCCTGACGGCACATCACAAAACAGCCCAAATGCTCGATAGCCATGCGCGTGACGTCACCAGATTTCATCGCGCGGCTATTCACCGCGCATAACCGCTCTAGCATTGGCACCGATAGCGCACCGGCAATATCAAAGCGAACCCATCCATCATTCTGTTCAGTGACCGATGCATTAGCGTTGAACTTGCTTGCCAACTGGGCGGCAAGGTCTTCGTGCGTGGCAATCGGTGCCTCGACCATCCATTGATCAAGTCCAGATGAGAACACAGTATAGTCACCTGCCGTTTCAAAATGACCGGGCGGCGGCGGGGCGACCCCTGTTGCGGCCTTACAGGCACGGCTAAAGCCAGCCTTTTTGCCGTTACGCATGGCGATAGATGCCAGCGCTATATCCGGAATTTCGACTATTTTAACACCCTCGAATTGATCGATTTGCGGCGTTGTAGAGCCAAGGGCTGTCATTGCTTTTAAATTATGCACGCAAACGCTCCCCTTCCGGATCGACAAAATGGGCACTGCATACTTCGAGCAGAACTTCACGGCCCTCAAGCGGGTTCATCATCTTGATTGTCTCGCCAATGCGCGCCTGCCCATTCTTTAAAAAGCCTAAGCCGATCGAGCTTTCCAGATTTGGCGAATAACAGGCCGAGGTGACATACCCCTGATCATGCGCCGCATTGATCGGATCACCCGGTGTCATAAGATGCGAACCGGCAACCACCTCATCAATTGAATCCACTGGTTTGAGACCAACGAGATACAGCATATCAGGGCCATTAAGGGCGGTGCGCTCTGACAATATAGAGCCTATGCTATCCTTGGTTTTGGACACCATCCGGCCCATCCCCAAATTGAGCGCCGTGGTGGTTCCATTCAATTCGTTAGCCGTGGCATGGCCCTTTTCAATCCGCATAACGCCCAGCGCCTCGACGCCATATGGGGTGATGTCATAATCGTCACCCGCCTCCATGATCGCGCGGATCAACGCATCGCCATAGCGCGTTGGAACCGCCAGTTCATAGGCAAGCTCGCCAGAGAATGAAATCCGGAACAGACGGGCACGCAAGCCATTACAAACGGTAACATTGGCACAGGCCATAAAACCAAAGGCCTCGTTTGAAATATCAAATTCGGGATCAATGATCTTTTCCAGCACGGCCCGCGAATTGGGGCCCGCAATGGCATATTGGGCCCATGATTCGGTTGTCGAGATAATCTGTACATCGAGATCAGGCCATAGGCACTGACGGGCAAATTCCATATGACGAAACACCCCAACCGCGTTGGCCGTGGTCGTTGTCATCACATAATGATTATCGCCAAGCCGCGCCGTGGTGCCGTCATCCATAACCATGCCATCTTCACGAAGCATCAGCCCATAGCGGGTTTTTCCTACCGCCAATTTAGCAAAACCATTGGCATAGACCTTGTTCAAAAACGCCGCCGCATCGGGGCCCTGCACATCGATTTTGCCCAGCGTTGTAACATCACAAACACCAACCGAGCGGCGCGTTGCCAGAACCTCGCGATCGACACTTTCGCGCCAATGAGTTTCGCCCTCGCGCGGGTACCATTGCGCCCGCAACCAATTGCCAGCCTCGACAAATATCGCGCCTTGCTCCTCGGCCCATTTATGCGATGGGGTTAGACGATAGGGCCTGAAATCGGCACCACGCGACCGGCCCGCAAACACGCCAATGGCCGTTGGGGTATAGGGCGGGCGATAAATTGTTGTGCCAATCTCGGGTATGTCCCGACCGGCAATCTCGGCCATGATCGCAAGACCCGAAACATTCGATGTCTTGCCCTGATCCGTCGCCATGCCAAGGGTGGTATAGCGTTTGAGATGCTCAACCGATTGGAAATTTTCCTGATGGGCAAGGACAACGTCTTTGACAGTCACATCATTCTGTTGATCGAGCCACGCACGGCCCTTTGGCGTAACCGTATTGCGATCACCACTATTCGCCGCTACATGCCAGAACGGCTTTATGTTAAATGCCGCGTCTTCGGTTTCTGGCTGGGGGACTTCGGTCACTTTTTTGCCTAATACCGCGAGCGCCGCCGCCGCCGCTTCAACACCAGATGACAACGCCCCAGCGGTGCTAAATATGCCATTAGCCGCGCCCGCAACATGCAGACCTTGTGGTCCGGTAACACCCGGAACAAAAGCCGCTATATTCGCATTCCATTGCGGTCGTCCGCGTTGGTGACAGGTTAAATGAACATTCGGATTCCACCCACCAGACACACCGAGCGCGCCGCATTTAATATGGCGCATTGGCCGGTTTGGCCGATAGACCTCGATCGAATTTAGCCCAAGCCGCCCGGCGCTATCGCATACTGTCGCACCAGACAAAACTTCGACATGGCGATGCTTTGGCGCGCTCTCACGCACATCAATAATCGCCGCAACATCAACACCCTTGGCCAACAGATCACTCGCGGTGCGATGGCCATCGTCATTATTGGTAAAGATTGCGATGCGCTGCGCCGGCGTTACGGCCCATCTGTTGGCATAGCTGCGCAAGGCACCCGCCTGCATGATCCCCGGGCGGTCATTATTGGCAAAGGCAATGGGGCGCTCGATTGCACCAGCGCATAAAATCGCCTGTTTCGAATAGATCCGCCACAATATCTGCCGCGGCTTGCCAGCATCCGGGGTGATCAGATGATCCGAGACCCGCTCTACCGCGCCGTAAACACCATGATCAAAAGCACCAATGATCGTGGTGCGTTTCATTAACCGGACATTTTTCATCGATGATAGCTCGTCGATAATACCCGCCGCCCAATCCGACCCGCGCGCGTCACCAACGCTCAATCGCTCTGCATTTAACCGCCCGCCAAAGATGAAATCTTCCTCGGCCAGAATGACCTCTGCGCCAGACCGCGCCGCCGTTTGCGCCGCCGCCAATCCCGCTGGGCCAGATCCGATAACCAACAGATCACAATGCAAAAAGCCCTTGTCATAGACATCGGGATCTTCCGCATGTGACACCGCACCAAGGCCCGCCGCACGGCGGATAATTGGCTCGTAAATTTTTTCCCAAAAACTCGCTGGCCACATAAAGGTTTTATAATAAAAACCAGCTGTCAGAAAATTGGACAGCAGATCATTGATCGCCATGAAATCAAAACTGAGCGATGGAAACCGGCTCTGGCTCTTGGCGGTAAGGCCGTCATAAAGCTCTGCCGTTGTGGCTCTGGTATTTGGCTCACGCCGCGCCCCGTCACGCAATTCGACAATCGCGTTAGGTTCTTCTGATCCTGCGCTAAGCGGTCCACGCGGGCGGTGATATTTGAACGAGCGACCCATGAGCCGCACATCATTCGCCAGCAAAGCCGAGGCCAGTGTATCACCGGGATGCCCCTCATATTGCTTGCCATCAAAGCGGAAGCTGAGGGTTTCACTGCGGTCAATCAGACCACCATCAAGACGATTATCACGGATCATTTGCCGCGCCCCCTCTTACGGGCCACATCGCGGGCCAGTTCCACCTTGGTGATTTCATGGGTAAGCGTGTTTCTAGTGACCACCAGCCAACTGCGGTCGCCCATCTCATGAAACCATAATTCTTTGTGAAGGCCAGCCGGATTATCCCGCAGATATTGATAATCAAAAAACTGCTCGGCGGCATCTGTCGCCTGCCAATCGGGCCGGTCAATCAGGCTAGCATCACCAAGATAGGTAAATTCCTGCGCGTCACGCGGGCCCAGAAGAGGATGATCGATAATCACAATTGCTCTCCCATCACCTAGTGCAAGTTCGGCTGTGCGCCGACACCTTTTTCGTCAATCATCGCACCGCGCTGGAAACGGTCAAACCGATAGGCGGTCGCGGTTTCATGCGGTTTGTCGGTCGATAAAAGATGGGCGAAGCACCAGCCAGATGCCGGTGTTGCCTTAAACCCGCCATAGCACCAGCCACCATTGAAATAGAGGCCTTTGATATCCGTGCGGTCGATGATTGGCGATCCGTCCATGCTCATATCCATCACACCGCCCCACATCCGTAATAATCGGGCCCGCCCAATCATCGGCATAATTGCCATGCCGCCCTCACATACATCCTCAACCACCGGCAAATTTCCGCGCTGGGCATAGGAGTTATAACCGTCAATATCGCCGCCAAACACCAACCCGCCCTTGTCCGACTGGCTCACATAAAAATGGCCGGCACCAAAGGTCACTACCCCTGGAATAAGAGGCTTTAGCCCCTCAGAAACAAATGCCTGTAGAACATGGCTTTCGATCGGCAGGCGCAATCCGGCCTTGGCCATAACCGCGCCCGATGATCCAGCCACGGCGCAACCGACTTTGCGGGCACCGATGAATCCTTTGCTGGTTTCAACACCCTGCACACGGCCCTCTTTGATCCGAAAGCCGGTTACCTCGCAATTTTGAATGATGTCTACACCACGGCTATCGGCGGCTCTGGCATAGCCCCATGCCACCGCATCATGGCGCACTGTGCCGCCGCGACGTTGGGCAAGGCCGCCTTTGATTGGAAAGCGGGCATTATCAAAATCCAGGAACGGACATTCGGCGCGGACTTGATCCGCATCTAGCAATTGCGCATCGGCGCCATGCAACATCATCGCATTACCACGGCGGCGATAGGCATCACGCTGGGCATCGCTATGAAACAGATTGAGGACACCGCGCTGGCTGACCATCGCGTTATAGTTCAAATCCTGTTCCAGACCTTCCCATAATTTTAGCGAGAATTCATAGAATGGCTCGTTACCATCAAGCAGGTAATTAGAGCGAATGATGGTGGTGTTGCGGCCAACATTACCGCCGCCAATCCAGCCCTTTTCAAGAACCGCAATCGAGCTCTCACCAAACTGGCTGGCAAGATAATGCGCCGTTGCTAGGCCATGGCCACCGCCACCAATAATGATGATGTCATAGGATTTCTTTGGTTCCGGATTGCGCCAAGCAGGGCCCCAGCCTTTGTGGCCAGTCAGCGCCTCTTTGATAATGCGGAAACCCGAATATCGCATTCATCTCTCCTAGATAAGCAAAGCTAGCCATAAGGTGTTTTTCACCTCAAATCAGCCTGCGTGAAATCCCTTAAAAAACCTCATGAAAAATAATGGTGCCTGACCGTCGGCCTTGTCAGTATCAAATCAGACAAACAAAGCACTAGAAACGACATTACTATGACCTGAATGCAAAGACGTTGGCAACAGTGTCTATACCTGACGAAGCAATGGTGCTGGCTTAAAGCCGAGCGTGCGAACCGCGCCCGCCAATCCCAGCAATGCTGTGGCCATAGCACCGGCCAATGTAGTCAGCAAAACAAGCAGGAAGTCCATTTCAAAATCGGCATCAAGGAAGCCATCAATCAATGCCCAACTCGCGAGGCTACCGATAATCGCCGCGGCAATTCCGGTTAAGACACCTAGCAATGCATATTCAAGGAACCATGCAATGCTAATGGAAACGCGGGTCGCACCAAGCACCTTTAGGATCACAGAATCCGCCAATCTTTGGGCCTCGGTGCTAGCAACCGTGCCCGCCAGAACAGCAATACCAGCAACCAATGTCACCAGCGCCGTTACCTGAACCGCCGCGCCCAACAGACCAATCACACGCTGGGCTGTATCCACCGCTTCGCGTACAGAAATGGCCGAGATGTTGGAAAAGGCATCAGTCACACGGCGTTCGATTTCATCGGCCGCCTGTTCATCATCGACATGGGTCGTCGCCATCCAGCTATGCGGCGCTTTTTCCAGAACATTGGGCGATAGAACAAAGACAAAATTGATCGTGAAGGTTTGCCAATCGACCGCACGGATGTTGGAAATTGTCGCCGTGATAGGCCGTCCCAAAACATTGAACGAAACCTCGTCACCGATATCAACGCCGAGCTCGCCAGCTTCCTCTTCCGACATGGAAACCAACGCGGGGCCCTGATAATCATCTGGCCACCATTCACCCCGCACGATGTCCGCGCCCTCAGGCATAGATGCGGCCCAGCTCAAGGCACGGTCACCGCGCAACACCCAGCTAGCGGGATTATCGCGTTCATATTCCGAGGCCTTTTTGCCAGCAAGCGAAACCACACGGCCGCGCAACATTGGCGTTTGGGTAACTTTTGATACGCCAGAGGTATCGGCAACGATCTGGTTAAATTCACCAATCTGCTTTGGCTGGATATCGATAAAGAACCATGCCGGTGCATCCTGATCCACGCGGGTGTCAATCTGCCGGCTGAGATTGGCCTGTGATAACGCCACCGCAACCAATACAGACAGACCAAGACCAAAGGCGATAACGACTTGGCGAACCGGTGAGCCCGGCCGGATAATTGCCGAAAGCGCAAGACGCGCTGGCACATAATGCGGTGCTGGCACATGGCGCAACAGGCGCATTAGCCCCTCGCCCAATCCCGCTAGCAACAACATCGCCGCAATAGACCCGCCGATAAAGCTGGCTGTTAACACCAGATCGCGTGTCGCAATTAACGCCAGCATGCTAAGCAAGCCAAGGGTAATGAGGCTTATGACGATATAACGGGTTTTGGGACGACCACCCGGAATTTCAACAAGTGTGCGGAACAAAGTGGCGGCGCGCACCTCCTCGGCCTTGGCCAATGGCCATAGGGCAAAGAGAAAGGACGTCGTCAAACCAAAGCCAGCCGCGACTAGTAATGGCAATGGATAGACTGACACTTCAATCGGCACGGTTACATAGCTTGACAGGAATTCGACCGCGAAAATCGGGGCGATGGCGGCGACAATTACGCCGGCAGTAACGCCCAAAGTTGCGATCAGCATGACCTGTATCAAATAGGTTCTAAAGATCAGCTTGGCCGGTGCCCCCAGACATTTCAACGTGGCGATTACCGGCATACGGCTAGCGAGCCACGCCCGCACCGCCCCAGCAACACCAAGGCCACCAATTAACAATGCGGTCAAACCAACCAGCACCAGAAACACCTCGGCGCGGTCAATAAACACATCAAAGCCCGGCGCTGCGTCATCCAGATCACGGACCCGAACATGGGTGTCGTCAGTAACCGCCTTTAGTGCCGCAATCGCATCGCCGCGTTCGGCCTGATCATTGAGCAGGATACGTGTTCTAAAACTAGTAAAAGAGCCCGGCTGGAGAAGCTCTGTCTTTGCCAAAGTGGTAGTGGAAATAAGCACGCGGGGGCCAAAGCTGATGAAGCTAACCGAGCGATCAGGTTCATAGATCAGCGCGCCGCCAACACGAACCTCGGCCTCGCCAAGACGCACGCGGTCGCCAATCTCAAGGCCAAGAGAACGCAATAATTGCGGATCGACAATGATCCCATCATTGGCCAGCGCCGCGTCTAAATTACCAACAATTTCGGTCTCGCCAATATCGACCTCGGCCACACCAACCAGCGGCCATTGATCATCAACGGCCTTTAATTCAACCAGCTTGCGGTCACTCGGGGCCTGTAGCATCGCCCGCATTTGAATGGTTTTCGCCACCGCACCATAACCTGCGGCAGTATCGAGAATAATGTCATCGGGCGCGGTATGACGGCTGCGTAATTCAATGTCGCCGCCGAGCAATATCTGTGCATTACCGGCGATGCCATCGCGCATGGACTCGGCCACTGACCCGACCGTTCCAATCGCCGCCACGCCCAATAATAACGCGGCCAGAAACACCCGAAACCGGCGCACGCTTCCTTTGATTTCACGGCGCGCCAGACGCCATGCGAGGCCCCAATCGGCGGCACCTTCGAGGGGCATTCCATTCACATCGGCCCGCGTTCCTGCCGCACTCATTTAGCTGACCCTTTTTTAGAAGCGGCTTTTTTAGCGGTGTTCTTTTTTGCGGCCGGCTTTTTTGCGGCCGGCTTTTTTGCGACTGGCTTTTTAGCAACGGGCTTCTTTGCGGCAGCTTTCTTTGCCGGTGCCTTTTTCGCCTTTTGGCTATCATGGGCCAGTTGGCCGTCTTCGATCGTTAGCACTCGAGAGCATCGTTTGGCCAAGCCAGCATCATGCGTCACCAGCACCAATGCGGCGCCAGCGCTAGAGGCGGCTTCAAACAGGATATTGATAACTTTCTCACCAGTGGCGCTATCCAGATTGCCGGTTGGCTCATCCGCTAACAAAATCTGTGGGCGTGGGGCAATCGCACGGGCAATCGCAACACGCTGTTGCTCGCCGCCCGACAATTGATCCGGGAGATGGTGCAAACGGTGACCAAGACCAACCGATTCCAGCGCGGCAGTGGCCATTTCATTGGCATCCTGGCGACCGGCTAGCTCTAGCGGGATAGCCACATTCTGCATCGCTGTCATTGAAGGGATTAGACGAAACGCCTGGAATACGATGCCAACCTGATCACGGCGCAACGCCGCCAATGCATCCTCGGCCATGTTTGTGATGTCACGTCCAGCCAGCGCAATAGAGCCACTGGTCAGGCTCTCGAGCCCCGCCATAATCATCAGCAAACTGGTCTTGCCAGCCCCACTCGGCCCAAGCACACCAACGGTTTCGCCAGCGGTAATATCAAGATTAATGCCTTTTAGGATCTTCACCATACCGTCAGCACTGCCAAGCGATAGCGCCGCCGAATTGAGGGTAATCACCGAGGATTGGACCGCAGATGATGGCTTGGGTGTTTTTTTGGTCATGTGAGGGGCTTTCAATTGGGGCGGATCGCCCCTAAATAACGAATAAGTAACGGACCGTCTTTTCGCCGATTAACAGCGATGACGGGTGTATCGGATATGGGTGTGAAATGACACAGATCAATCTCTTGGCGTCGGTTTTTTTTCGGAAAGCCGCAGATATTAGCCGCCGACCAGCTAACGCCCTTTATCACGTTGTAAAACAGCATGTTTTTAGACAGAGCCTCGCCGCGCTAGTGATCGTGTGTTCTGTTGCCATCGGGGCCGTTACTAATAGCGCAAGTGCCGATACCGGAACTAACGCCGGTGATCCTGTTCGCTTGATGGTGCTGGGCGACTCGCTAGTTGCGGGGCACGGCCTTCCCCAAGGCGAAGCATTTCCCGATATTCTGGGCGCGGCATTGAATAAGGCGGGTCATAATGTGATGATGTTAAACGCAGGCGTATCGGGCGACACCACCGCAGGCGGTTTGGCTCGGCTCGATTGGTCATTGGCGGATAATCCCGATGCAATGATCGTCGTTCTTGGCGGCAATGATCTGTTACGGGGTTTAGAACCCGCCTCAACACGCCAGAATATCGCCGATATTCTCAATCGAATGCATGATGAGAATATTCCGGTATTGCTGGCTGGCATGCAAGCACCACGCAACCTTGGGGCCGATTATGCGGCTGAATTTGACCGGATATATATAGAGCTTGGCGCGGATGAGCGGGTGATCTTCTATCCGTTCTTCCTTGATGGCGTGGCATTAGAGGACCGCTTTAACCAGCCTGACGGCCTCCACCCCAATCTTGATGGCGTTACCAAGATAACCGCACAAATCCTGCCCTATGCCGAACAATTGGTGGCGGCGGCACAATCCCAATAATCGCCTTGAATGCTGAAAGTCTTTGCATAGCATTGCTACCTGTCCTAAAACAGCGCGTGTGCATGTAGAGTGATGTTCAGCAACCAATTTTGGCCATATTGTTGGGCCAGATTGAGCAATCACGACCGTGGCATTTAGTGGACCTACTATTCGGGTGGACACTTGGGTAGACACTGGGGCGGACACTGGGCTGGACACTGCCTAAATGGCGTAGAATGACAAATGAAAATGGAATATGGGCATTAAGATGGTCAAACTTGTAAAGAAATCCGGATTTTTCGCAGTAGCATGCTCAATGCTGGGCGCGCTGATGCTGGGTATGGGCGGCATGTCAATCGCGCAGGCAAAGCCAGTTGAGATGCTGGTGGAAAAATCATGGGCAACTTACCGTAACGATGAAAATGGCAAACGAACCTGTTTTATCAGCAGCGTGCCAACAAAGAGCGTCGGCAAATATGACCCTGCCAACCGCGGTGAAGTGCGTATCTTTGTGTCGCACGGCCCAGGCAAATCAGATCGCAATATCGTCCAGTTCCTAGCTGGCTACAAATATAAGACCCAGACCGATGTCGAAGTGAAAATCGACAATAAGAAATTCAAGCTATTCACCATCGAGGGCCGTGCCTTTGCCGAGAGTGAAGAAGATGACATCGCGATGATCCGCGCGATGAAGCGTGGTAGCAAGATGACCGTTGTTGGCGTATCAAGCCGCGGCACGAAAACCACCGACACTTATTCTCTGGCCGGATTTACCAAAGCCAAGAATTTGATGGATAAGACCTGTAAATAATGATCGTTAACCCCGCCATTGCTAATAGCCCCAACCTCGCGCCGGATAATGTGCCGGTGCAAGATGGGGCGGCAAAGCATAAATTGCTCGGATTATCACCTAGCCAATTGGAAGAGGTGATCACCGAAGCTGGCCTGCCGAAATTTCGGGCCAAGCAATTATGGCGGTGGGTGTGGCGGCATGGTCTCACTAATTTTGAAGAGATGAGCGACCTTGGCAAAGATGTCCGGGCGCAATTTGCCGATATGTTCACGCTTGATCGCCCCCGGGTGACCCAGCGGCTTCAATCCAGTGATGGCACGATCAAATGGTTGTTGCGCTTTCCAGATGGCAATGAGGCGGAGACGGTTTACATCCCCGACCGCGATCGCGGCACCTTATGCATATCATCACAGGTTGGCTGTACGCTGACCTGTAGCTTTTGTCATACCGGCACGCAAAAATTGGTCCGCAATCTCAGCGTCGATGAAATTTGTGGACAGGTCATGCTGGCTCTTGATGAGCTGGGCGATTGGCCGACCGGCAAGCCGGAACGCCGCCTAACCAATATCGTGCTGATGGGTATGGGCGAGCCATTATTCAATTACGAGAATGTTGCCGCGGCGATGCGAATCGTCATGAGCGGTGAAGGCATCGGCATTTCAAAGCGCCGGATCACCCTATCAACATCGGGTGTGGTTCCTGAAATCAAACGCGCCGGCCGCGAACTTGGGGTCAATCTGGCAATCTCGCTACACGCCGTTCGTGACGAATTGCGCAACGAGTTAGTCCCGATCAACCGCAAGCATAATCTAGAAGAGCTAATCGACGCCTGCCGCAATTATGAAGGCTTGTCGAACGCGCGCCGGATAACTTGGGAATATGTGATGCTGGATGGGGTTAATGATACCGACCAAGATTGCGCCCAGTTATTGCGCCTGATCAAAGGCATTCCATCAAAGCTGAATTTGATCCCGTTTAACCCGTGGCCCGGCAGCCCTTATAAATGCTCTAGCCCACAGCGGATTGAGGCTTTTGCGAAGAAAGTTTTGAAGGCTGGCTATGCATCTCCGGTGCGTACACCGCGCGGCCAAGACATCATGGCTGCCTGTGGACAGCTTAAATCAGCATCAGAAAGAGACCGGCGGCAAAAGACCGGCGTCGCTTCCTAACGGTTTTGTGAAATAATAGAGGGGTGTAGGGCGCACCAATCCCCTTGAACAAGCCGACGCATAACACTACATTCATCATGTAATTACGAATCTTGGGGGTAAAAATGGCAGATAATCGCTTTATGAACACCGCCGCAGCCGATGCTGCGCAAATTGATGTAGGCCTTCGGTCATACATGCTCGGCGTTTACAACCATATGACTGTTGCTCTGTTATTCAGTGGCTTCTTTGCATTTGGCACAAAAATGCTGACCACTGTTAACAATGCCGCTGGCGATGTTGTTGGCCTCACCCAGCTTGGTTATGCGCTCTACGCATCACCGCTGAAATGGGTGGTTATGCTGGCACCGCTTGGCATGGTATTCTGGCTCTCAGCCCGCATTGACCGCATGTCGGCCTCAAAAGCACGGACAGTATTCTACGTCTTTAGTGCGTTGATGGGCATTTCGCTTTCATCAATCCTAATCACGTTTTCTATGCCGTCTGTGGCCCGCGCATTCTTTATCACCGCTGGTGCCTTTGCTGGCCTGTCACTCTATGGTTACACCACAAAGCGTAGCCTGTCGGGCATGGGTTCATTCCTGACAATTGGTGTGTTTGGTCTGATCATCGCAATGGTTGTGAACATCTTCCTGCAATCATCGGCAATGCATTTCGCCATCTCGATGATTGGTGTGCTGATCTTTGCTGGCCTAACCGCCTATGACACACAGATCATCAAGAACATGTACCGCGCCGGAGACAGCGCCGCTGTTTCAGCGAAGAAATCGATCCACGGGGCACTTCGCCTTTACCTCGATTTCATCAACATGTTTATGTTCATCCTGCAATTGTTCGGTAACCGCGAATAGATTGTAGAATGAGATAGATTGCAAATACGCCCGGGCCAATTGGTTCGGGCGTTTCTGTTTGAAAGCGACACCAATGTCACAAACACCGCCCATCGCCATGCTCACCGATTTTCTAGATCAACATAGCGCCGCTGGATCGCCCCAGATCAAGGCCAGTTGCGCCGCTATTCACGCCCTCGCGGATGCGGCGGCACAGATATCCGCGCTCATCCGCCAGCCGCATCCAACGGCCAATCTCGGCGCGGTTAAAGGCAGTGCCAATGCCGATGGTGACGCGCAAAAGGCACTGGATGTAATGGCCGATGAAATCATCACGGCGGCGCTCAGGACATCCGGCGTTGCGCTCTATCTGTCCGAAGAACAGGACGCACCAATTCCGTTAAATGACGATGGCTTGGTGATTGTCGCCAGTGATCCGCTGGATGGATCCTCGAATATTGATACCAATGTTTCTGTCGGGACGATCTTTTCGGTAACCGATGTGGCAGGCGGTATTTTACAAAAGGGCCGCGATCAATTGGCCGCTGGCTTTTTTGTTTATGGACCGCAGACAAGCTTGCTACTGACGCTCGGCGATGGCGTGTTTGCCTTTCAGATGGATGATAACGGCGCCTTTCACGCGGTCCCGTGGAATGTCCCGCAGGATACGGGCCATGACGGTGACCGTGGTGAGGTGACAATCCCGGACAAGGGTGCTGAATTTGCCATTAACGCCTCCAATCAACGGCATTGGGAGGCACCGATTGCCGCCTATATCGGCGATTGCTTTGCCGGAGCAGATGGCCCCATCGGGCGCAATTTCAACATGCGCTGGATTGGCTCTCTGGTTGCTGATGGCTGGCGTATTTTTCGCCGTGGCGGGGTGTTTCTCTATCCCGCAGATCGGCGGGCTGGCTATGAAGATGGTCGCTTGCGTTTGGTTTATGAGGCCGCCCCCATCGCGCTTTTGGTTGAACAGGCGGGCGGTGCGGCAACGAGTGGCAATGAAGACATTTTGGATATTATACCGACCAATTTGCACCAGAGAGTGTCGTTTATGTTTGGCTCAAAGATAGAAATTGATCTTATTGTGTCGTACTGTAATGTGAATTAGCACGTCCCCAAAAGGATAATCAGATGCTTATTGCCCTACGCCAATTGCTCGATGATGCGGCCGAACATAATTATGGTGTTCCCGCGTTCAACATCAACAATATGGAACAGGGGCTGGCGATTATGAAGGCCGCTGACAGGCTGGATTCTCCAGTGATCATGCAGGCTAGCCGCGGCGCTCGTAATTATGCTGGCGACGTTATGCTACAGGCGATGGTCAAGGCGCTGGCGGAGATGTATCCGCATATCCCCGTTTGCATGCATCAGGATCACGGTAATAGTCAGGCAACATGCATGACCGCCATTCAATATGGCTTTACCTCGGTGATGATGGATGGCTCGCTAGAGGCTGATGCCAAAACCCCCGCATCCTATGATTATAACCTCGATGTAACCAAGCGCGTCACCGAGATGGCGCATCATGGCGGGGTTTCGGTTGAAGGCGAATTGGGCGTTCTAGGCTCGCTCGAAACTGGCGAGGGCGAGGCCGAAGACGGACATGGCGCCGTTGGCAAACTATCCCAAGACCAATTATTGACCGATCCCGAACAGGCCGTTGATTTCGTCAAGAACACCAAAGTCGACGCATTGGCGATCGCAATGGGCACCAGCCACGGCGCCTATAAGTTCACCCGCAAGCCCGATGGCGACATTCTGGCAATGGATGTGGTCGAGGAAATCAACCGCCGTCTGCCTACAATTCATCTGGTGATGCATGGCTCGTCCAGCGTTCCGCAAGAATTACAGGATGTGTTTAACGCGCATGGTGGGGAAATGCCGCAAACATGGGGCGTACCGTTAGAGGAAATTGAACGCGGCATAAAACATGGTGTGCGCAAGGTGAATATCGACACTGATTGCCGTCTGGCCATGCTTGGGGTGATGCGCAAAATCATCACCGAGAACAAAGCAGAATTTGACCCGCGCAAGGTCCTAAAGCCGGCAATGGATGCGATGGAACAATTATGCGCCGATCGGTTTGAACGCTTTGGCACGGCGGGCAATGCGCACCGGATAAAGCCATTATCGCTAGGCACGATGGCGGCGCGTTATGAGAGTGGTTCGCTCGATCCGGCTATCGGCTAGTCGGCGTCCTGTTCGGCCCGCAAAATGGCGGCTAGCCCCGTTTCATAATCGGGATACAACAGATCCACCCCTAATTCAGGCTTGATAACCCGCGAACCGACCCGCCGGCGCGAGACGTAAAAGGTCCGCGCCATTGGCGATAGATTGGCCTCTTCAAGAGTCTGTTCAACTGGTGGCTCGACACCCAGCAAAGACGCGGCGTGACGAACAACATCACCTTGCGGGGCCGGTTTATTATCGGCCAGATTGATAATCCGTCCGGGCCGCGGCTGGTTCATTGCGGCGATGATAATAGCGCAGATATCATCGACATGAATGCGGTTAAACACCTGCCCCTCGCGCTTTATTATCCGCGCCGTGCCATTGCGCAACCCGTCAAAGGGGCTCCGGCCCGGCCCATAAATACCAGCCGCCCGAAAAATCTCGGCATCAAACAATGCCTGCCATCTCTGTTCCGCCTCGAGCCGGGCAATACCGCGCGCCGTTGCCGGAGCGGGGACCGTATCCTCATAACAAAACCCGTCAGGCTGGTCTGGATAGATCGAGGTGGCCGACACATAGCCGCACCATCCCTTGCCATCGCCAAATAGTTCACCGAGCAAATCACCATGCGCATCGAGCACCGGATCACTGCCGCCAATCGCGGTAATGGTTGATATGATCGCATCAACCCCATGAAACGCCGCCACCGGATCAACCAGCGCCACCTCGTCACTAAAGGGATAAATCTGCCAGCCCATCGCGGCTTCGCTTGCCAGCTTTTCTGGCGAACGGGTGGTACCGCGAACATGCCAGCCAGCCTGTGCCAGCGCATGCCCCAGCGGGCGGCCAACATAGCCAAGCCCGAAAATGAAAATGGTTGGTGCTTTATTCATTCAATCTACCCATTCACCTAATGCGAAATCTATTGCGCCGACGGCGTTGATCCCATTGGCCCGGCAATTAACCCAGCATCAAGGCGCCGCCCCTGCCAGTCCAAACGCCAATCCAAATGCGGTCCGGTGGAACGCCCACTCGACCCGATATGACCAATGATCGCACCGCGCGCAACAAATGTACCGGCCTCGACAATGATATCATCAAGATGGAGAAACGCCGAATTAACCCCTAGCCCATGCGCCATAATAATGGTCCATCCCGAATAATATAAATCATCAACAAGGGTGATAACACCATCGGCAGGGGCACGCACTGGCGTGCCTTTGGGCGCGGCAATATCAATACCGTAATGGGGCTGGCGCGGTTTGCCATTCAAAATACGCTGGCCACCATAGACGCCGGAAATTCTACCCCTTGCGGGCCAGTCAAATCCGGCAAAGAAATTCGGGCGACCGGCGCTATCAAGGGTCTTTGGCATGATCGCCCGTGCGGCCTTGACCGCTTTGCTATCCCGCACAATCCGGTTCGTCACGGCGGCAGGCGGCGTCACCATCTTTTGCGCTAGGCCATTAATGCGCTGAATATCATATTCCCGCTGATCGGGCGCGACCACACTGACCTCATTACTTTTATCTGGACTATTATCTGGTGGGGCTATGATGATCTCTATCGGGTCATCTGAATCGCGGTGAAAGCCAATAACGAAATGCCCCTGCGCAGAAATCGGCATCGGCGTGCCATCAACAATCACCGCGGCACCGGCGGCGGCCTTGCCAAATATCAATCCACCCTCGCGGATATCACCGCCGATAATCTCGGCGCCATTTATCACCGGCTCGTCGGCGTGCGCAGCCGATACGAACATCAGCATGAGCATGCCGACAGCATGGGCGATACCGCTAGCTCGATGGTTAGCCCGCCGCCAGCGGGTATAGAGAGGGAAAATTCCTTGATAAAGCATTGGCAGACGCTAACATCATCTGGTAGAAAATACATCTCAAAACACAAATTGTAGTCCTAAACGCGATTATGAACCTAGCCTAGATTGGTGGAAACCGACCATGCCTTCTTCGACCCACGAACATGTTGTTATCATTGGCGCCGGTGCGGCCGGTTTATCAGCCGGCATTTACACGGCGCGGGCCAATCTGAACCCGGTGATTATCGCTGGATTACAGCCCGGTGGCCAGATGACGATCACCACTGATGTTGAGAATTATCCGGGCTTTGCCGAGGTTATCCAAGGGCCGTGGCTGATGACCGAAATGCAGGGACAAGCGGAGAATGTTGGTGCGCGGGTGATGTATGATCTGGTGACATCGATTGATGCCAGCAAGCGGCCCTTTACTATCACCCTTGATTCGGGCGACAATTTAACCGCCGATGTGGTGATCTTGGCAACCGGTGCACAGGCGCGCTGGCTTGGTCTGCCATCTGAACAGACATTTAACGGCCGCGGCGTTTCTGCCTGCGCCACCTGTGATGGGTTTTTCTATAAGGGCCGTGAGGTCGCGGTTATCGGCGGCGGCAACACCGCGGTTGAAGAGGCGCTCTATCTTGCCAATATTTGCGACAAGGTTACGCTGGTGCATCGCCGTGATGGTTTACGCGCCGAACAGATCATGCAGGATCGCCTGCTCCGTAACGACAAGATCACTGTCGAATGGAACCGCGAAGTGGCCGAGGTATTGGGCGATGATGCTGGTGTTTCGGGATTGCGGCTGGCCTCTACAACTGGCGAGCCTGACAAGGAAATCGCCGTGCATGGAATGTTTGTTGCGATCGGTCACGACCCGGCAACCAGCGCCTTTGCCGGTGCGGTAGAGCTCGATGATGAAGGCTATATTATTGCTGAAAAAGGCGGGACGCGGACCTCTACCGAGGGAATTTTTGCGGCTGGGGATTGTGTCGATAAAATCTACCGCCAAGCTGTAACCGCCGCCGGCATGGGCTGTATGGCGGCACTCGATGCAGAACGCTGGCTCGGCGAACAGCAATAATCTGGCTTAAATTCTAATTGGACAATTTTAGGCAGGGGCTGTGCTTGGCTTTGGCCGGTCTTCGGTGATCATCCAATTGACCGCAAAGGCAAGCAAACCGGCGGCGGCGTTTAGCCCCCACATCAGCATGTAATCGCCAGTCAAATCATAGATAAGCCCGCCGAGCCATGCCCCAAGGAACGATCCGATCTGGTGCGATAAAAAGGCGATGCCAAACAGCATGCTTAGATGCTTTGGTCCAAAAAACACCACGATCAAGCCACTGGTGAGAGGGATTGTGCCAAGCCATAATAGCCCCATCGCCGCGCCGAATATCAGCGCCGTTATAGGGGTAATCGGGGTCATCACAAATAATACGATAACCACAGAGCGCAATAGATAGACCGTCGCCAGCGTTTTTCGTTTTGATCGTATGCCGCCAAGCCATCCCAGAATAAATGCACCAGCAATATTGAATAGCCCGACCACCGCTAGTGACCAGCTAGCCATATTGCTCGATAACCCGCTTTGCTCGAGAAATGGCGGCAGATGCGTAGTGATAAAAACCAATTGCAAACCGCAAACGAAAAACCCAGTGGTCAGCAAGATATAATCACGGCTTTTCGCGGCAAGTTTTAACGCCTCTCCTGCCGTTATCGCGGCGACGTCTGATGTCTGGGCCGTATTATCCCCGCGCAATCCTAGCGCGAATGCAATGCTGACCGCCATCAATAGTGACAATATCAACATTGCCCCCTGCCAGCCAAAACCGCTGATCCATATCTGCGTTAGCGGCAATAGTGCAAATTGTCCAAAGGAGCCGAAACTGGTCACCAGACCCATCGCAATCGAACGCTTTTCTGGGGGCGCCGCTCTGGCAACTGCGCCAAGCGCAACCGAAAGGCCAGCACTGCCCATACCTAATCCAATGAGGAATTGGCCGAGGAAAATGCCCGCCTCATTCACCATGAGGGCGGTGGATAATAGACCCGCCGTATAGATGATGCCGCCAAGCGCCGCCACTTTCCACGCGCCGATGCGATCGGCCAGCGCGCCAAATAATGGTGACGCCAGGCCCCACACAATATTTTGAAGGGCGATCGCCAGCGAAAATAGCTGTAGGCCGGTGCCAAGTTCATTCGAGATTGGTGTGAGAAACAGCCCAAAGACGGATCTGGTGCCGAGCGAAACCGATACAATCGCCGCACCGGCGAGCATCATTAATACCCATTTATTCTTCGCGGTCACAACCAAGACACCCCTCTGCCCTTTGACGCTCTATGACGTTATATGAATATATAAAATTACAAAAGGAGCATTTCGATGGGGGAGCATTTCGGTGGGGGGACCATTTAGGTAGGGGCTGGTTATTCCTCTAATAGCCGGACGGCGTTGACTTGGGGGCCTCGGCCCGAATCATCAACCTTGATCAACAACTTTTGGCCTTGGATAAGCGAATGGAAACCGCAATTATTCAGCACCCGCGAATGGACAAAGACATCTTCGGGCATGTCCTCGGCAGTAACAAATCCATAGCCCCGCAGATCATTAAAGAATTTCACCACGGCACGAACTTCTTCGCCTTCGGGTTCCTTTGCGGTTGGCGGCGATGGCAGGCTAGGCCGGTCCACCGCGATGATGTCTTGGATAACATCGCCATGTTCGTTTTTGGTTAGTGATACAGTGACACTGTCGCCGGATAGCAACCGCATTAAACCGAATCGGTCGAGCACCGATCGATGCAAAAAAACCTCGGCTTCATCAATCTTAACGAAACCATAACCTTTGCGCTCATTGTACCAGACGAGTTCGCCTTGCTTTACGTTAACATCTTCCAAATCTTGTCATCCTACTTACAAACCACTTGTCAGCAACAGACGGGGTGAACCGCCTGCAACCATAATGATTGGGTAAGATTGATTGGATTAACGCTCTACAAAAATGGCTAAAAAGCAAGGTCACAGGCTTGTGAATTAGGTAACGAAAGTGTTACGCGCTCGCAACGTCATTTAAGATCGCAATATTCTCGGTGATCGTGTCCGCAATGGCCGCTTGCCACGCCGCAATCGTTGATGCATTAGCGGCGCTTTCGGGAAAGATGAGGCCGCGGGTGCTGTTGATCAGCCCGCCTTCCCAAACACCATCACCGCGCACCAGACCGGCTAGCGCCTTTTCCGGGCCAGCACCCTGCGCACCGAAACCGGGCACAAGAAACGGTGCGCTCGGCAATTGACGGCGCAAATCCTTTGCCTCTTGCGGCCATGTCGCGCCAGCCACAATACCAATCGATGAAAAGCCAGTGTCACCTGTGCGCGCGGCCGCAATAGGCGCCAGCATGTCGGCAAGGTGAGAATAAAGAGGCGCGCCATCAACAAGCTGATCCTGTAGATCGCCGGCCCCCGGATTACTCGTGCGGGTAAGGATGAACAGGCCAGAACCGGTGGCGTCAGCCGTCTTGATAAACGGCTCCAGCGTATCCATCCCAAGCCATGGATTGATCGTCAGCGCATCCGATGGAAACGGCGCATCATGGCCGATCCATGCCGCGGCATAGGCATTAGAGGTGCTGCCAATATCGCCGCGCTTTGCGTCCATCACCACGAGCAATCCAGCGGCGGTCGCCTCGCGTCCGATATCAGCCAGAATTTGCATCCCGCCCGGCCCTTGCGCCTCAAAAAACGCGGCTTGCGGTTTAATCGCCGCAACTGTGCCAATCGCGGCCTTTAGGCAGGCTTCGCTGAAATTACGAATGGCCGAGAGCGCGGCATCACTGCCCGGGGCGGCCGTGGCGTCACCAAACAGGGCCGGCACCATCGCAACATGCGGGTCAATACCCATGCACAAGGCTGTTCCGGTGCGGCGGTTGGCCTCTGTCAGCCGGTCCCCAAAAGCACCATTTTTCGCTGGGGCACCCATATTAGCGCAGGCCTAACGCATCGCGATACACATCGAGAAGAGCGTCCTGCTCGCTTAGCAAATCACGATCCATCGCCCGCATCCGCACAATCTGGCGCATGATCTTTGGCTCGAATCCAGTGGCTTTCGCTTCGGCATATACATCCTTGATATCGGCCATCAGCGCGCGCTTCTCTTCGTCCAGACGCTCGATACGTTCGATATATTGCTGAAGTTGCTCAGCGCCTGCGCCGGTTCCTGGAATGATTGACATGGTTTGTCCTATGATCTGGTTAGAGGGGTGATGCCGATTACTTCACGGCCTTATCGGGATGGGTCTGGGCATAGGCGGCCTTTTGTTCCGCTGTCGCCTCGCTTTGATATTGGGCTTTCCATTGCGCATAATCCATCCCATAGATTAAGGCTCTTGCCTCGGCATCGCTAAGCGCGACAGAGTTTTCCTCGGCGGCTTCGCGGTACCAGCGTGACATGCAATTCCGGCAAAAGCCCGCAAGATTCATCATATCAATATTTTGAACATCAGTGCGGTTTTGCAAATGGCTAACAAGGCGCCGAAATGCCGCCGCTTCGAGCTCGGTTTTCGTGGCTTGGTCCATATGTTACTCCTGATTTGGCGGCTGATCCCGTGGGCTCGAACTCTAGCCAAAGAGCCGGACTGGCGCAACCGAATTGGATCACTGGCCCGTTAGTTGGCCCGTTAGTTGAGCCGTTAGTTGGCCCGTTAGTTCGCTAGTTGTGAAATCTGCTCTGTGCCAACCGCATCAACGCCAATCGCCAGCGGAATAGTACCATCCGGCAGATCATCATCTTCACCAGCCTGCTCGCTGTCAGCGTCATTATCCTGTGCATCATCACTAGGCGTTGTGGCATCGGCTGGCGCCGCACCAACGTTAACAAACCCCGGTATTCCCAAACGAAGCACACCGGCTTCACTATTGCCGCCCTCGCCGCTATCACGAACGGCAAAGGTCTCGCTAAACACAGCCTCAAGCGCCTGATCACCAACGCCCAATTCTGGGATTTGTGCCGGTGCCTCGGCGGTGACGGTGGTTGGTGCTGGCGCGCTTGCCGCCGCCACAGCTTCGTTAAAGCGGGTAATGGTCAATGCTTGGCGATCGATATTCTGCGCAAAGCGGTTACTGCCGATCGCCGCACTCAAAGTAAGGGCTACGCGGTCTTCAAGACGCTGGAGCGATGCTTCTGAACCAACCAATTCGTAAATTGGCGACCAAGATGTGGCAATGCCAGAGCTCGACACATTCGGATTATCGAATAGGAAATTATAAGACAGTACCGCAAGATTATTGCCGCGATAGCTCGCCGGGCCGGTGATTGAATAATCTTCGTTACGAGTCGCAAGTCGCAAAGCGCCATCGGCAAAGAAGCCAGTAAGCGCGGCCTCACCGAGCCATTCATTTGGCGCCAAACCTGCTGATTTTAGGCGTCCGACTCGGGCATCAAACCCACCGGCTGAGATAAACATATCGTCAACCACCGTGCCGTCAACAATTTCAAAACGATCACTTACAAACGCATTGACGCCGCCATTATCAGCAAGGAAGCGGCTGAATGTTACACCTGATGCCGCGTTCACGCCGAGCATAGCGGCACCGGCGCGTGTCACATTATCCGCAATCTTGCCTTGCAAATCGACAATAAGCGCCTCGCCACCAGTCGACGTAATATCGTTCAAATTGATATATTTATGCGCCTGTAGCTTTACATCGCCATTTGCCGTGAGGGTGATATCCGGATTGGCATTACCGCCATCTTGGATGCTGTTCGCGCGGATAACCACCGCATCACTTGTGGTGTTGTCGGAGGAAACGCCGGTGATGGTTGCGGTATCGCTCGCCTCTACAAGGAAGCGGCCGGTACCAACATCTGTCGTTGATCCATCATTAAAGGTCACGTTCTGATAGCCAAGTCCATCCGCCAGCGCATCCGCATCGATAACCATCTGGCCGCCGCCGGTATTGATCACAGTGTTTGCCATCACCGTCATATTATCGCCGATGGTGGCCAGAATTCCGCCGCCGCCAGTCGATACGGTTCCCGATATCTCCATATTATCGCCAGAGATCAAATTAAGCACCGCGCCATTCGTGTCGATACCGCCATCGCCCTCCAGATTCAAATCCTCGAAAGAGCGCAAAGTGACCGAACCGCCATTGGTCTGCAATGAACCGACAACTTTCAATGTCGAGCCCACAGCCATATCCAGATCGCCATTCAAATTCGCGCCGGTTAACCGCATCTTTTCACCAAGCGGGGTAAACAGCCATGCACCGCCGGTCGCACTGGTTACGGCGAAGGTAGCATTGTCGTCATTTGTTGTGCCAACATCGAGCGCCTTGTTCTTTTTGGCGCTATCGCTATCGCCGTCACTTGGGGCAAGGCCGATAGAGCCATTCGCGGTAAGATTAACCGCCAGACCCTTTACATCCATTACCGAGTCATTGGCCGCGTCAATGATTGAACCTGCCGAGGTGAAATCAATATCACTTGTCGAATAGAGCGAGGCGATATTGGCGTCACCGCTAACCTCTTCGATCCACATTCCATCGCGGGCACGAGCGGTGATCAGCATTTCACCAGCGGCATCAATGGTCATCGCTTTTGATGATGAACCGATTTGGCCTTTGCCTGATTCTAGCAAGATATTGTTACCGGAAATGACGGTTAGATTATCCAAACGGCCATTGATCATATCGCCGTCCATCTTGATCCGGACGTCACCGGTTGCATCGGCGCGCTGGATATAAGTGTTCTGCTCACTACCAAGATAGATCACATCGCTAGAGGTCATCGTCACATTGCCAGTGGCCCAGACGTCAACATCATCAAAGCGGCGCACAGTCATTACACTGGTCGCATTGTCATAGCTCACATCTTCACTCTCGGCAGCGGCGAGTGCGAGGCGGGTGGCGTTATCCAGAGCGTCCAAATTGTAATCAGCGTTATTCGCTGATTTCAGATCAACGGTGAAATTATCAGTCATCTGGCCAATCGAGCCAGCGCCAGTGGTAACGGTGATATTCGCGCCGGTTAGATTGGCATTTTCAATTGCCAGCGTGGTGTCAGTCACTTCTTTGAACTCAATAATCGGGATGTTGTTATTGAGCTGATCATCACTCCAAGCATAGCCTGCGGTGATTGCGGCGCTCTCATCGGCAGTGATGGTATAGCTATAGGCGCTGTCATAGGCCGGATCGCCAAATTTTTCGTAACCAGACTGATAGGTCGCCTGTTGCGTCAGTTTATAAGTGGCGATTTTGCCAGCGTCATTGTCAAGCGCGGCTTCTTCTGCCGCGGTGGTTTCATAGATAAAGTTCGGATTATAGGCAGTTGCCACCCAATTGCCGTCGCTATCCTGTTGGATATCACGAAGGCGCCAATAGTCTTGATACAACGCTTCTACTTGTTGTTCATAAGTGCTAATAGCCCGCGCCTTTTTGGTCTCAGCCTCAGCACCGCTCAACCCAATCTCGGCCACCAACGCATTTAGATCGGCAATGGCAATAGTGTCGGCGACTTCCTCGGTATTGCCATCAAGCAAATTACCAGAAACCACATCCAGCGTGATATCGCCGGTCGTGGTAATTCTATTTACTTTCAGATCACCGCTGGTTTCCTGCACATCGAGATCACCCGATCCTGCAACCATCGTTAGCGTACCGCCATTGGCCGCATTGGTATTGACCCGGAATGATCCGTTATCCGCGGTTAGGCCGCCAGTCTCGGCAATGAGCGATATGCTATTTGCCGTTAGCACCGAATTTGCCCCCATCAGATTAATGTTCTGATCAGCGAACAGATTAATGTTACCCGTGCCGCCAACGGTAATATCCTGCACATAGAGATTGCCCTTAGGCGCCGATAAATTCACATCCTGACCAGCGGTAATCGTTAGATTATCATTCGCCCCTTGCAACAACCGCAGCGGATTGTCAGTGGTGCCAATTGAACCGTTCGTTGCGGTTAATGTGAGGTTGCCAGACTCGATGGTATCATTGAGGTTAGTGTTCAGGATATCACCGGCCGAAGCGGTCAAGCTGGTCTCACCACCGCTGTTGGAAATCTGGCCCGAGATACGAATACCGCCAGCCGAGTTAACAGTGACCGTGCCGGTTTCCTCTCCGATAAAGCCAATCGATAGCGGCTTATCAGCATCAAGCGAGTGATAATTATAAGTTAGCGAGCCGACATTATAAGTCTGGCTTTGGTAATACCGGCAATAGCGAACCATGTTGAGGAAGCCGCCCCACCAACAGCTCTCAAGGCCGTAATCACTAGCGGTCAAGACGCGCGATGTCTCGACGGTCTCGGCATAGAAAGTGTAGTCATTCGTCTCTGATGTATCGATATCAATATAGTCACCTTGCGGCAGATCAGCACCGGTTAGCGCCGATGACTGCGGATAGCCGCTAGCGCTTCCTGTGCCCGCCCAATTAATCGCACCAAGATCAAATGCATTAACGCCCCATAGCTTTTTCGAGGTATGTGTCTTGCGGTTGATTTCGCGATCCGAAGTCGTCTGGCCGGTCATGAAATTATACCGCGCGCCAGTCTTAAGCCCGTGCGATGTGGATGAGGCGCCCACGGTTGAACTCACCACATTAGACACTGTCGCACTGCCCTGATTGTTCTTCACAATCAAAGTCTCGCCACTACCGCTATTGACCCTCGTATATTCGGTGATGAGAGGCGTGCCGGCTGTGCCGTTATTCTGCAATTTATCAACAAGGGTGATTTTACCCTCGATACCGCCGGTGCTCATATTGGTAAGCAATAGCTGCTTGGTTGAATTATTCGTTACATTAATCGAGCCATAGCCATCGACCGCCACAACGCGGCCATTACCGGTCGAGATCAAGTTACCTGAGATAACAACATTGCCGCCTTTGACATCGGCGCCGCTGGCATAAAGCGCATCCGCATTCACATCATAATAGATATCTAGATCGCCGGTAATCTGGCGGTTATCGCCGTTCAGATTGGCTGTGCCCGTCATCGTCTTTGCACCGGATTTCACCAGCACTGTGGTGGCCCCAGCCGCCATACCGGCAATGGCTGTATCAACTTCGGCCTGCGACACGGTGATTTCTTTATTGATCACGCCTGACTGAACCAGCGCATTGATATTCACGTTATTTGCCGAAATAAAGACGTTTTCACTAGCCGCGATATAGCTGGAATCATTGGTGTGATCGGCCAGAGCATAGGCTGTGCCAGTACAACTGCCGCCACTCGACGAGGTGTTGCGCACCCAAGACCCGCCTACATAGCTATAGCTATCTTCAAGATTAGTGCGGTGCGGCGAACAGCCCGTACCGTCAAATACGCCATTATTGATCGCGGAAATTGTCGATGATCCGCCAGCCGCCAATTCACCCGAAACCGCCGATGTGCCGAGCGCGGTGGTGGTTAGCGGATGGGTACCGATATTGCTGAAATTCTCGGTGGAGGCAAAGACGTAATCGCCGCCCGATGCAATCGACACATTGGCACCAACCGCCGATGCTTTCTGGAACACCGAACCGCGAAGATTAGTGACATTGATATCGCCCCGAATGTTTCGCAATTCGCCATTGATCACCAATGACGGGTTCGCAATGCCGGCAAAACCAAGAGGGTTCAATGAGGCATTAGCCGTGTCCCAATTATTATTCACCGTGATCACCGGCGCACCCGATCCACCGCCAGCAACCAGCGTCAGGCCTTGGGTAACCCCAGATGGCAAGGTCGTGTTGAGCGCATCGATCTCACTACCATTTGCCACCTCAACGCCATTCATAAAGACGCGTCCACCAGCGGCATCAGGGATAACCATCTCTTCAAGCTGTAGCGACATCGGGCTGTTATTGGTGATCGTGATTGTCTCACCTGCCGGCGAATTGAGCGTGCCCGATCCAGCAAGATAATCACCATAGACGATGACATCACCAGTTGCCGCCTCGATGCCGGATAGTTTGAGCACCGGAACGGGCTCACTACCATATAGCGGGATCAATGCTTCTAGCTCTGAAATGCGCGAGTCCAAATTGGTGCGAAGGGCGATCAGCTGGGACGATTCAGTCGTGGTTACAACCGCGTGCGATGTGTTATCCGGAGCGACATAGGTGGTATTGTCAAAGCCGCTAACATAACCTTCACGAACAGCCTTTAGCGCCGCTACCTCAGCCCGTGCATTCGCGGCAAAATCCTCTTCTGGCAGAATTTCCCACGTTGCGTCACCTGCTGAAATATTATCATTTAATGAGCGCACAAGCGGCGACACTTGTTCATCACTGCGGTTGTCATCAACCAGCGCCAAGTTGCTATCAATGACGGCGTCGTCCAGCAACACCCATTCATTTGTCGGGCTTTCACTCTCATTGTCATAGGCAATGAGATAGGTGCCGGTCGAGCCATTATCCATAATGAAATATGGATTGAAATCTTTGTCGATGGTGATGGTGACGTCTTTTTCAATACCAGTTTCAACAGTACCATCCGCGATCACAGAGGCCGCACCATCGGTGGTAACACTGCCGTAGAAATCAGAATAATTACCGCCTGTAATGGCTTCACCAGCGGCTTGGTAAACATTCTTTGCCTCGCCGTAAGACGACACATTTAGATATTCATTACCGCCGATCCGCAGATTTTCTGGCAGTTCAAGCCGGGTCGAGAATAGGGTGATATCCTTGGTCGCACGGGCGCTGGCATTTGTGCCGATATTAATCGTCGAATCATTGGTGAAAGTGACTGTCGAAATCCGGCCGGTATCGATCGGGATCAGCGTATTATTCCAGATGCGTGAGTCAGTTTTAATCTTGTGATCACGATAATTGATATCGGCAATCCGGCCGGCATAGATGCCGATATTGCCGCCTGCTTTTACATTTGCCGCACCTGCCAATGTTATATTATCGCTCTTCGTCACATTGGCGACCGCCTTGGCGGATGCGCCAGCACCAACAAGGCCATAGGTGGATGTACGGGCACGCACATCAAGTTGCGGTGCGGTCTGGGCCTCGATCAGCACATCACCAAAGCTGGTCGAAATGCTCGCATTATCCTCTAGCGACACGCGCGTGGTGGCGGTAGCGGTTTGGATTGTTGATGATTGCGGCACCGATACAACACCGCCGACATTAACAGTCGCCTGATCATCCATGGTCGGGATAGACAAGGCGGTGACTTGTACCTTTGAAGGGCTGGCTAGGCTACCGGCAAGATTTATCTTGGCATGCTGGCCAAGGGTGACATCGGTGGTATGCACAAGAGTGCCAGTGCTCTCACCCAATGAAACCGAGATAGCACCGCCGCCTTCGATCAAGAAATTATTGCCAGTCCAGCCATCCTTGGTCATCTCGTTCGTCGCTGTCAGCGTGACATTGTCACCGATCAAACTGTCGTAATTACCAATATCCACGGCAACATTCGAGGTGCCATTGGCGATTGTCTTACCAGCCGCGACCTGCACCCCGCCAACCGCCGTTGCATCCAATTTGGCAT
>CBFHOS010000006.1:0-10034 GCA_965657645.1 Puniceispirillaceae bacterium (SeqCode)
TGGACGAAACTCTCATCGAGGCCCAAAACTGGATTAAACAAACTGGGCTAAACAAACTGGGTTAAACAAACTGGGTTAAACAAACTGGATTAAACAAACTGGGGTCAGGCCGGGTGGTTATGGCAAACTCACCTTTAAAATGCAACATGCCGGACAGCGCGATGCGGTGAAATATCCGGCTAACGCGGGTCGCTGCGCAGGAATGCCCACTTGACCTCATTAGAGCCAATTGTGCGGATGCTGCTAATCGGTGTGCGTAATACAATTTGCTGGCAGGATTGTCTGATCCCGGCATCAAAGAACACCGAATTATCGAGGCTAACGGTGGTGTTAGCCGCCTTGAAAATCCAGCCAGCGCGATTGCCTCTGATCTTCATAAGTACTTGTCCATTGCCCAGCATCGCCGCGCTCACCTTTGGGTGTAGGTGAAAACGGATGATCGCTTGGCGCGGGATTTCGCCGGGCGCACCGGTATATTCCAACCGGTCCGACCCGCGCAGGTTAGCCCCGCCAGTAGCCAGATAAATCTGGCGGTGGTGCAAAATACCGTGTGATGCCTCATAGCCATCATGGCTGGCCACGGCGAGCAGGCCGCCTTCGGCTGGGCCAACCTCAACGCCGGAAATATTCGCCATCCGATTTTGCGCAGGATTAGAGGAGTTGTGCTCATCGAGTGCCAATGTCGAATGCGCGGATGTAGAGCATAAAAGCCGGTTCAAATTAGTGTCCGCCGCGGTCTGGCCCGCATTGACCACTAATTGCATCGGGCCAATGCTAAATTCAAAGGATAGGGTGCCAAAACCACAGGCGGTGTCTTCCCCATTCGCGTCTTGGCTTAGGGGCGAGCCAGCATCCATGATAACCGTTGACCGACCGCTGGAAAACCGGAGAAACCCGGAATAGGGGGCTTGTTGCAGGACTTTGCCGCGTGGACCGGCGCGCAACAATGTTTCCTCGATAATCTCTGGGTTGAGCATGCCAGCGCCGTTGAAATGCGCCAAGTGACCATCGCCATGCCGCCACATCCGTGCCACAGCGCCCATCCGGCTGATGATTTCATCCAGCCGTTTATCCTCAACAACATTGGCAAAACTGGCGGCGGAGCGGAGTTCGATCAAAAGGCGGAGCGTCATGATTTGACTATCCGGCATCCGGTTTCTGAGGCCACCATCCTCGTTCAACATATGATTAATCATCGGTATGGCAAGATCGAGCAACGATGTCATTTCGCTCTCACTACCACCGAGCGCGGCTTCGGCTGTGGCCAGTCCGCGCAATGCCCGCAATCGGCTGGTCGGGCTATTCATCCGGCGCCAATCAAGGGCGAGACAGCGGGCCTGTGACGCGATTGAACGGGCTAGATTATCCTGAAATTCGCTGGTGGCTGATTCGCCATACCAACTATAGCTGGCGACAAGGTTGGTGAGCCGGTCGCCCATCATATCCGGTTGCCAACGAAGCGGATGCCAATTCTGGTTCTGGCGCAACCATATTTCGATTAGCTGGCGTGCGTGTGACCGTGCCTGACTACCACCAAATGCACGCAGGTCACGCAACCAACCAAAATCATCAAAGGCTTGTCCGTCAAAGTGCAGACGATCACCCGCCTCGATAATGCGCCCACCAACAGTTGCACTGCCGCGCCAATGGTCTTGCAATCCAGATTTGATTTGGGGTGTGTCGTTGGTCTTTAACTGCCAGCGAAACAAGCTGCTTCGCCGGAACAAACGCTCCAGCGATGTAACCCGCCATGGCGGTTCCAGACTTTGTGGCGGTGCTGTCGCCATATGCTGGTTTGCTCCTCAATCACCCGGTTATGATATACCGGCTTCATATTCTGACGGTACATTATTCTATATGCCTATCAACTATTTGTGGCGAATTTATGCCAAAGGATAATTAGGCGTTGATCACCATAATCGAAGTTATGCTTGTGATCATACTAATGATTTTAGCCGCGCAATATAAAATCCATCAACACCCCCGATTGCGGCAAAATCGCTAGGGATAATCCGCATGGTGCCATCCGCGGTGATTGCCGGGGCAAATTCACCAGCCTCTTCAGGCGTAATCGGGTCAATTTCAACAGAGCCTTCACCAGCCTCTATAATCGCCGCGATCATGGTTTCACCTTCTTCGGGCTGGAGCGAGCATGTTGCATAGACGAGCGTGCCGCCCGGCTTTAGCCAGCCGATTGCCGAGGTGGTTAATTCCCATTGCAGTGATTGCAGAGCGGCGATGTCTTCGACATTACGACTGCCCAGAATATCGGGGCGGCGCCGCAGAGTGCCGGTGGCGGAACAGGGCGCATCAAGCAAGATCGCATCAACCGGAAAATCGGGAACATAGGTGCGTCCATCGGCCTGTTTCAAGTCGGCTTTCATACCGAGGCGCTTTAGGTTACGGCGCATCCGGTCAAGCCGCTTGATAGCCGCATCAAGAGCGGTCACAGAACCGCCCGCCGCGATCAATTGTGCGGTTTTGCCGCCGGGTGCGGCACAGACATCAATGACGTCTTTGCCAGCAACATCGCCAAGTAACTTTGCTGGCAGCGCGGCGGCGGCGTCTTGCACCCACCATGCACCATCAGCAAAGCCCGGTAATTTTGACGGATCGCCATCAAATTCCCGCCGGATGGTGGTGTTGTTAATCACACTCCCATCTAGCTTTTTCGCCCAGCCCTCAACATCCTCAGCAACCGAGATATCGAGCGTTGGGACCTTCATTGCCATTTCCGCAATCAGGCTGGTTTTCTCAATGCCATAAGCCTCGACCCAGCTAATCCGTAGCCAATTTGGTATATTATCCAATGGCTTGGTTTGCTTGAACAGGGCCTCGCCTTCGCGGGTTAAGCGGCGCATCACGGCATTGGCAAGGCCGGTCAACCGGTCAAAGCCCTCTTGGCGCATTAACTCAACGGTGCTGTCGACGGCGGCATGTGGTCCGGTTTTCAGGATCAGCAATTGCACCGCGCCCATCAGCAAAATCAGATTGGCATTTTCCTGCGCACCAAACGGACGGCGCGGCATCATTGGAGCCAAGGTTTTTTCAATCTGGCCACGGCGCCGCAGACAGGTTGTCGCCAATAGCCGCACGAACCGGCGATCGCGGTCTTCTAGTTTTGGCAAATCTTCATTCGCGTTCAATACCAGATCGAGCTGCTCGCCTTCGCTGACAGCCACCAAGATATTAAAGCAAATTTGCCGGCTCATGATGGCGGCTTTGAAATTCGGCTTTTTCTTTACCGGCTTGTCCCCAGACTTTTTGTCGTAAGGCTTCTTGTCGTAAGGCTTCTTATCATAGGGCTTTTTATCCTGCGATGCGCGGGCAGGCTTGTCGCTTGGACGGCCGCGTGCGGGACGATCCCCCTGTGTTTTGCGCTTTGGAGGGCCATCCTCAGATGGCGGAAGCACGAGCTTTTCGCCGCCAATTCTAGTTGGTTCTTTTTGGTATTTTGGATTTGTATCGTCAGCCATGCTGGCTCCGCTTGTTTTCTGCCGGTGATGGGGGCATATAGGTAAATATGGATAGTGACAAGATAAAGACCGAAAATTCTACCGCAAATAAAGCGCAAGTGCCGGAGCAGGATCAAGCCGATGAGGCCCCGCGCGAGCATAACGGACCCAAAGGGCCAGAGCCAACGCGCTATGGTGATTGGGAACAAAAAGGCCGTTGTAGCGATTTCTAGGCAACAAAGACCGGCAATGTGGTGACCAAATGAGCCGACTTAAATCCAACATGCTGGTCAGCGCCGCATTGCGTTATGCCGCGACAGAGTTCATCGATTGTGTGCTAGTGCGCCGCGGTGACAATGACGCTGGGGCTATCTTCCTCCATATTGACGGGCTTGATGGGCGCCATAAATTACTGGCGCGGTCGCTGGATTTTGACGGCAATTATAGCTGGCGTTCGATTGTGAGCGAAGATGAGAGCGACTGGGTTGACGCCGAGGCGGTCGAGCGGCGTCTTGCCCGCGAGATTGATCTAGACCCGGATGTGTTTGTGGTTGAGGTCAATGATGCCAATGCACGCAATCCATTTTTGTTGATGAGTGCGGATGAGGCGTAGCTAATGCGCCTTAATCGGAACGCATGGTGACAGGTGACGACCGGATCACAATAGGATATAAAGCGGGTATGGCGCAGTTATATAAAGACGGCATTGATCGCCGATTATCAGTGGCCCCGATGATGGATTGGACCGACCGGCATTGCCGCGTGTTCCACCGGATGATCGCGCCGCACGCCTTTCTTTTTACCGAAATGGTAACCGCCGAGGCTGTTTTGCATGGCGATCTTGACCGGCTGTTGGGGCATTGCGTGGATGAACATCCCTTGGCCCTGCAATTGGGCGGTAGCCAGCCAGATAGGCTCGCCGCGGCCACCCGGATGGCTAGCGAATATGTGGCCGAAATCTCCGGTTCCAAGGGTGATGGCGCGGCTGATGCGTCACAGGCGGGCTTTGCCGAGATCAATTTGAATGTTGGCTGTCCGTCCGACCGTGTCCAATCCGGACGCTTTGGCGCCTGTTTGATGGCGGAGCCGGAATTGGTCGCCGATTGCATGCGGGCCATGGCCGAGGCCACCGATTTGCCAGTTACGGTGAAATGCCGCATTGGTATTGATGATATGGATGAAGAGGCTGGCCTAGATCGCTTTATTGATATTGTGAGTGATGCTGGCGTTTCGATTTTCTATCTGCATGCGCGTAAAGCATGGCTGAAGGGGCTTAGCCCAAAGGAAAACCGTGATATCCCGCCGCTGGATTACGATCGGGCGCGGCGTCTTGCGGCACGGCGCAGTGATCTTGCCATTCATCTCAATGGCGGCATTGTAACGGCCGAAAGCGCGCTTGATGAACAGGCTGGTTTTGCTGGTGTAATGATTGGGCGTGCCGCCTATAAAACGCCGATGATCCTTGCCGAGATCAGCGCGAGATTGTTTGATGCGCCAGTTTGTGAACGCCGTGCGATTGCCGAACGAATGGCGGATTATGCCGATGAAAAAGCCGCCAATGGCACCCCGCTTCACACCATCACCCGCCATATGCTGGGCCTATATACAGGCCAGCGTGGGGCCAAGCATTGGCGTCGCCGGTTGGGCGAGGAAGCCCGTTTGGCGGCGAGTGAATCGAGTGGATTTGCCAAAGCCGGTGATCTCATTCGTGAAACCGCGGCGCAGTGCGAAACCCTAGCCCAGCAATGGGCGGCCTAAATTAGATTGCGATTAACACCGTTACGCCCCACCAAAAGGCCTATCTTGGCCACTATAACAGGAACCAATTATGTCCCAGAATAATCCAGCCGACACAAATTTGAACGAGCCTGCAAAGGAACGCCCAGGACGCAAATTAATGCTCGATCTGGGGCCGTTGCTGTTGTTCTTTGTGGCGAATTATCTCACCAAAGATATCATGCTGGCCATTCAGGTGTTGGTGGTGGCGACCTTGGTATCGCTGGCGGTGAGCTGGGTTACTGAAAAGCGGATTTCCATAATGGCCGCGATAGGCTGTTTGGCCGTGGTGTTTTTTGGCGGTTTGTCTGTCTATTTCGACAATGACCTGTTCATCAAAATAAAGCCGACTATCGTTACCTGTATTTTTGCCGCGGCAATCGCTGGCGGGCGCTTGATCGGGCGCAATCCTCTTGGGGTGATGATGGGCGGCCAGATTAAGCTAACCGATACTGGCTGGCAGTTATTGAGCTGGGTCTGGGTGGCGATGTTTGCGCTGATGGCTATTGCCAATGAAATTGCGTGGCGGACCCTTAGCACGGATGATTGGGTGACGTTTAAAGTGTTTGGTATGACTGGCATTTCGTTGGTTTTGACGATTTTGACCGTGCCAATTTGCGCAAAACATATGATCACCGAAGAGGGATAATCGCCGAGTATGCGGTTGGGTAAAACGCTTAAAAATCAACTTTTTGATGGCAGACTGTCTTGATTCACCAAACGATTGTCGTGACTAGCACAGATTCAGTCGTGATTGCTTCACCTTATGCATTCCCTATCTAGCAACAATCAATTATATTAGTGACGGTCGCCCTTGCCTTTGGACGGGCCGCGCTCAACCGACTGCTGCACCGATTAACGTGGAGATAAATCATGGCTGATGAAGAAGAAATTATCCTTGCCGATCTTGATGATGACGAGCTAGTCCAGCAGATGCATGACGACCTTTATGATGGTCTCCAAGACGAGATCAAAGAAGGCGTCAATATTCTCCTTGGTCGTGGTTGGACACCCTATGATGTTCTGACCAAAGCGCTGGTTGAAGGCATGACCATTGTGGGTATCGATTTCCGCGATGGTATCTTGTTCGTTCCCGAAGTTTTGATGGCCGCCAATGCGATGAAGGCTGGCATGTTTATTCTACGCCCATTATTGGCTGAAACCGGTGCGCCGCGTGTTGGTACGATGGTCATTGGCACGGTCAAAGGCGATATCCATGACATTGGCAAGAACCTCGTTTCAATGATGCTCGAGGGCGCTGGTTTTGATGTGATTGATCTTGGCATCAATAATCCGGTGGAAAACTACCTAGAGGCGTTGGAAGAGCACAAGCCTGATATTCTCGGAATGTCGGCATTGCTGACCACAACCATGCCTTATATGAAGGTGGTTGTTGATGCGATGGTCGAAAAAGGTATTCGCGATGATTACATCGTGCTTGTTGGTGGTGCGCCGCTAAACGAAGCCTTTGCCGAGTCGGTTGGTGCGGATGCGTATTGCCGCGATGCCGCGGTCGCCGTGGAAACCGCCAAAGAGATGATCGCCGCACGCCGCGAGCGTGCCGCTGCCGCTGGCTAAGGCGGATATGGCAGGCATTTCACCGCTGGATTCCAACCAGAAAAATGCTGGTCTGTTGCTGATTACCTGTGGGGCGTTGGCAAGAGAACTAATTGATATTACTCGGCAATTTCCGGCGGGTGCGGTAGAGATCACCTGTCTGCCAGCGTCATGGCATAACACCCCTGAAAAGATTGTCCCCGGTCTTGAGAACAAGGTCCGCGCGGCGAAAAAGGCTGGCCGTGAGATTGCCGTTATCTATGGCGATTGCGGAACCGGCGGCGGTCTTGATGCGTATCTTGAACGTGAAAAGATCGACCGGATACCGGGACCGCATTGCTATGAGATGTTTTTGGGTAAGGATGTGTTCGATGCGGAAATGGAACATGCGCTGGGTACATTCTTTTTGACCGATTACATGGTCCGGCATTTTGAACGCTTGATCATGAAGGGCATGGGCCTGCGCCAGCACCCCCAATTGCGCGACATGTATTTCGGCAATTACACACGGGCGCTATATATCGCCCAGACCGAAGATCCGGCATTGCAGAAAAAGGCCGCGGCGGCGGCGGCGGAACTCGGTCTTGATTACGAATATAGATTCTCTGGTTATGGTGAATTTGTGGATTACATTGGCAATGCCGTTGCCGCGCATGACCAAAAACCCAACTTGCAGAATGACCTGAAATCGTAAACCCAGATTAATGTAACGAACAAAGCGTAGGGGGCATGTGCCCTATCGATTGGAGACAATATGGCTAATCTTATAACCCTTTACTGGCGTGATATTCCGGCCCAAGTGATTGCCGAGCGCGGTCGTGGTCGCAAGCGTGAACAGGCCAAAATTGAACTTCCCCGCCGTTTTGCGATAGCGATTGATGCCGCCGCAATGAAAGATGGCGCGGACTCTACTGATGATTATCTGGCCGAATGGCGGCGCAGTGATCCGGTTGAATGCGGTGAGGATCTGGACGCGGTGGCGGCGGCACGCGCGGCCGAGCTTGAGGCCGATTATCCAGCCGAGCGGGTGAAAGTCTTGGTCGAAAATGGCGGTAATGAGCCGAATTAATACAAGCCTAATACAAGTCTAATATTACGCCATTAAATCGGCTTCATTGCATAATGTCGTAATCGGAAGAGTGAAGGGCGAAGCCAAGCCATCCGAGGGCGGCGGAGATCGCCATTCTGGTGGCTTCTGGTGGCACGGATACAGAATTTAACGTGAGGTTTTCAATGGCGGCTAGCATTCAACAGATCCAGCAGGCGGCGCGTGATTGGTCAATCGAGGTTACGCCCACAGGCGCGACTAAAATCGAGAGTTTTCGCGATTGCCTTGCGCCGGGGACCACGGTGAATGTGACATTTCTGCCCGGCTCCGATCCACAGGATACGATTGCCGTTGCCCAGCGCCTCCATAATGACGGGATGAAGCCTGTACCGCATCTAGCGGCGCGCTCACTGCGAGATTCGAACCAGCTGGATGAGCTGTTATCTGCCTATGCCAAAGACTGCGGCGTCAGTGAAGTTCTGTGCATTGGCGGCGGCGTTGACAAGCCGGTGGGCCAGTTCAGCTCGACCATGGAATTATTGGCAACTGGCCTCATTCAAAAACATGGCATTCGCTCTATTGGTGTTGCCGGTCATCCAGAAGGCAGTCCAGATATCAGCGATGATGAGATTGCCGAGGCCTTGGGCGCCAAGAACGATCTAGCCAAATCTGAGGGGCTGGATCTCTATATCGAGACACAGTTCTGTTTTGAGGCTGATATCGTGCTGGCATGGGAAAAGGCCGCGCGTGAGGCGGGTAATGCATTGCCAATCCGCATTGGTATTCCGGGTCCGGCAACAATCAAAACCCTATTCCGCTTTGCCCAGATTTCGGGTATTGGCCCGTCCATGCGCTTCATTGCCAAACAGGCGAAAAATGTTGCGAAACTAATGACCGTGCAATCACCACATTTGTTGCTGGATGGCCTCGCTGAGGGCATGGCGAATGACCCAGATTGCCTGATTAAACATTTCCATTTTTATCCGTTCGGCGGCTTTGCCAAAACCGCGGCCTATGCACAGGCGATCGCCGACGGAAACATCTCTGCCCTGCCAAAAGGCGGGTTTGAAATCAACGCTTCCTAGTGTTTCATCCAAGGAGTTCACTATGACCAAAACACTTATCTCGTCTGACAAGCAAGAAATCACTATCGGTTTTGACTCACCTTTTTGTGTGATTGGTGAGCGTATTAACCCCACAGGTCGTAAACTTTTGGCGGCTGAGATGGCGGCTGGTGATTATAGCCGGGTGATTTCTGATGCGCTGGCACAGGTTGAGGCAGGGGCAACAATGCTGGACGTGAATGCGGGTATTCCGATGGCGGATGAGCCAGCTATTCTGGCCGAGTCAATCAAGCTGGTTCAAGACGCGGTTGACGTGCCACTGGCGATCGATAGCTCTATTGTTGCCGCATTAGAGGCTGGCTTGGCGGTCTATAAGGGCAAGCCATTGGTCAATTCGGTAACGGGCGAGGAAGAGCGGCTAGAGGTTGTTCTGCCTCTCGTTAAAAAATACGGCGCGGCTGTTGTGGCGATCTCTAATGACGAAACCGGCATTTCAGAAGACCCGAACGTGCGTTATGAGGTTGCCAAGAAAATTGTCGAGCGGGCCGAGGATTATGGCATCCCGCGTGAGGACGTTATTGTTGATCCCCTGATCATGCCGGTTGGCGCGATTAATCTTGCTGGTCGTTCGGCGCTGGATCTGATCATCCGTCTACGTAACGAGCTTAAGGTCAACACCACTTGTGGTGCGTCTAACATTTCGTTTGGTTTGCCAAATCGTCATGGCTTGAACGCGGCGTTCCTATCGATGGCGGCTGGTGCGGGACTGACTTCTGCGATCATGAACCCACTTCACGCCGAAGAAATGACAGGTATAATGGGTGCCAATGTAATGAACGGTAATGACCCTGAATGCCGCCGCTGGATTAACAAATTCCGTGAGGCGCCGGCTGAAGGAGAACGTGAACGCCGTCAGACCCGCCGCCGCCGCGCCTAGCAAATATGCCTCATTTGGGGCATTTGTAACCGAATAATGGACCAGATATGGCTGATGAAGAATTGATCCCAGACCCATCATCTCTGGACGCATCATCTAACGATGTGGCGACTGGTGAGGTGAAAATTGTTTTCACCCCGTCGGGACGTCAGGGAAATGTCGCGGCTGGCACTACGGTGCTACAGGCGGCGCGTACG
>CBFHOS010000006.1:10044-85712 GCA_965657645.1 Puniceispirillaceae bacterium (SeqCode)
CTGTTTGCGGTGGTCGCGCGATGTGTGGACGCTGTCAGGTCGATGTTGGGACAGGTGAATTTGCCAAGCATGGCATTAATTCTGGGCCAAGCTGTCTTGGTGATGTGACCGCCGTTGAAACCCGCTATGCCGATAAACGCGGTATGGCAGAGGGGCGGCGCCTGTCGTGCCAGTCAAAGCTACTCCATAGTGTGGTCATTGATGTGCCACCAGAAAGCCAGGTTCATAATCAACTTGTGCGTAAGGATGCTGATGATCGGCAGATCGAGATGGATCCGATTGTCCGGCTGTGTCTTGTCGAAGTGCGCGAGCCCGATATGCATGAGCCATCCGGAGATTTCCGCCGCCTAGCCGAGGCACTGGTGGATCAGTGGCCAGATCGTGTAACCGGCGAGATTACGTGTGACCTTCATATCCTACAGGATCTGCAACCTGCTCTGCGGGCCGGTAAATGGCAGGTAACAGTTGCGCTTCGTGATGGGCATCATGTTGCTGGCATCTGGCCGGGCCTAAAGGACCGGGTGGCGGGCATTGCCATCGATGTTGGCTCGACCACGATGTCGGCGCATCTATGCGATATGGCAACGGGCAATGTGCTGGCTTCGACCGGCGCGATGAATCCGCAAATCCGTTTTGGCGAAGATCTGATGAGCCGGGTGTCCTATGGCATCATGAACCCCGGTGGCCATGTTGAAATGAACAAGGCAATCATCGAGGGGCTGCAATTACTGATCGCGGGTGCGGCTGAACAGGCTGGCCTGTTGCTTGAGGATGTTGTCGAGTTGGTGTTGGTTGGTAATCCGGTCATGCACCATCTATTGCTGGGGATTGATCCGGTTGAGTTAGGCGGTGCGCCGTTTGCGCTTGCTGTCGATACCTCGCTTGAATTCAAGGCGTCTGAGCTAGGCATCAAAGCACATAAAGGGTGCCGCGTTTATATCCTGCCATGTATCGCTGGACATGTTGGCGCCGATGCCGCTGGTGTGGTGCTGGCTGAGGCCCCGCAAAAGGGTGATAAGAAAACCCTTGTTATTGATGTGGGAACAAACGCCGAGATAGTTGTCGGTAATCGGGAACGCTTGTTGGCGGCCTCATCACCGACTGGCCCTGCCTTTGAGGGGGCCCAAATTTCGTCTGGCCAGCGTGCCGCGCCCGGGGCGATCGAACGTATTCGTATTGATAAAGACACGCTAGAGCCGCGCTTTCGGGTGATTGGCGTCGATCTTTGGTCGGATGAGGATGGCTTTGATGAGGCGGTAAAGGCAACCGGCATCACTGGCATTTGTGGGTCTGGTATCATCGAGGTATTAGGCGAGATGTTTCTGGCCGAAATCCTGTCTACGGATGGGGTGATTGATGGGGCGATGACGGCGCGTAATCCGCGGGTTGAAAAGGATGGGCGAACCTTCGCCTATCGTGTCTCGGAAAATGTTGTGGTGACACAGAATGATGTGCGGGCCATTCAACTGGCCAAGGCGGCGCTTTATGCTGGCTTTAGGTTGCTGATGGATAAGATGGATATCACCGAGATTGACCGTGTTGTTCTTGCCGGAGCCTTTGGTACGCATATTGATCCAAAATATGCGATGGTTCTGGGGATGGTTCCAGATTGTATGCTGGAAAATGTGCGGGCGGCTGGTAACTCGGCTGGTGCGGGGGCCAGAATGGCTCTGCTCAACAAGGCGGCACGGCGTGAAATCGAAGAGGTTGTCCGCAGAATTGAAAAGATCGAAACAGCGGTGGAGCCATCGTTCCAAGATCATTTCGTCAAGGCAATGGCCATTCCGCATAAGAGCGATCCTTATGCCAAGCTGGCTAGCGAGGTCGATTTGCCAGCCCGTATTCTAACCGCACAGGATGCGCCCGCAATTGAAGGTGGCCGCCGCCGTGGTGGCCGCCGCCGCACGTCTTAGGGTTATTTTTCGGTGAGGGATTTAAGCTGGGCCGCGGCGCGTTTGGCGCGTGCGTAACTGCTGTAACCTAGCCAGATCATGCCAATCGCGGTGACGCCATAGCACGGCCAGACAAAAAGCGCATAACCGCCCATGTCAAAGAATGCCCCGATCATTTGTCACCACCCTTTAGCCCGATTGCGGCAATCCGGCGTTCGGCTAGCTGTGCCTTTATGCGCCAGATGACGATGAGGGCGAAAAACCCGTGAAAGCCAACAAGCATAAGCAAAAGCGGTACAAGCATCGCGCTATCAATGGCAACGCCGCCGCTTCTAAGCAGGCTAGCTGGCTGGTGCAGAGTGTTCCACCAATCGACTGAGAATTTAACAATTGGCACATTAATCAAACCGACGAGTGCCAATAGGGCGGCGGGGCGGCTACCACGCTCGCGCCGGTCAAAACCATCGGCGAGGGCCATGACCCCAAGATAGAAAAAGAACAGGATCAGCATCGAGGTCAGGCGTGCATCCCACACCCACCAAGCACCCCACATTGGCTTGCCCCAGAAGGCGCCGGTAATGAGCGTCAATAGCGCGAACAAAGCGCCAACAGGTGCAATCGCCCGCAACGCCAGATCGGCCAGAGGGTGACGCCAGACAACATAAAACAATCCAGACAGCCCGAGCGCGACATATCCAATGCTAGCCAGCCATGCCGCTGGCACATGCACATACATGATCCGTACAGTCTCGCCTTGCTGGTAATCAGCGGGCGAGGCATAGAGACCATAATATAATCCAGCCGCAATCAAACCGAACGTCAGCAACGCTAACGGCTTGGTAATTCTATCGGCAATCCGCACAAAGCGGGTTGGGTTGGCAAAATAATCAAACATCACTGACCGATATAGATGCTTTTGGCAAAAGCGCAATATGCCTGCCCTATGTTTGGGGCGAGATTTATCATAATCCGATTTCCTCGTCGATTTCACGCAATGCCGCCGCGCCGATCAATGGCGCTAGTGCTAGCAATATGGCGACCACCGCGCCAAGCAACATCAAATGCGGCGAGATCAGGGTTGCGCTGGCGGAGGCAAGCACGCCGAAAATGAGAATTGGTACAGCGAGTGGCAAGACCAGCAACGCCATTAACGCACCGCCGCGCCGCGCCCCTTGGGCCAATCCCGCACCAATAACACCGAGTAATGTCAGCCCCATCGTACCAAGCAATAACGACAGTAACAGCCCGGCAATAAGCCCTAGGTCGATTTGCAATAATATGCCCATGACCGGCGTTGCAAGCACCAATGGCAGTGCGGTTACAAGCCAGTGTGCGATTGCCTTTGCGACAACGTAATAAGGCAGGGAGAGCGCCGATAAGGTGACTTGATCGAGCCAGCCAGAGCGCACGTCACCGGCAAATATCCGTTCAAAGCCAGCCAAGATTGACAACAGGGCGGCAATCCAGATGATTGGGATGGCTAGGGGTGCGAGAACGCTGGCCTCGGGGCCGATTGCGAGTGGGAATAATGTGACGATGATCACAAAAAACACCAGCATGACCGCGCTATCCAGTCGCCCCGCCCATGATATCACAAGATCACGTCTAATTTGGCGCAGAAACCCGTTCATCACTGCCCCGCCATGTCGGTTAGGGCCAGAGTGCTAGCGGTAAATTGGGCATGCTTGCCCTTTTTGTTTGACCCATTTTTATCCGAGGTTGGACCGAGCGGCAGGTGGGTGGCGGCCAATACCATGCCGCCCGCCAATAAATGCGCGGTGATGGCATCATCCAACGCCCTGATCGCGGCGCTATCGAGACCGATATTAGGCTCGTCCAACAACCATAATGCATCACTTGGGCCCAGCAATAGGCGGCATAATGCAAGGCGACGGCGTTGGCCACGCGATAGCATCGCCGCCGGTAAATCCGCATATGAGGCCGCGTCAAATTGGGTAAGGGCGGCATCTATCGCCGCTGGGCTAGCATCATAACCGTTGATTACGGCCCAATCAGCAAGATCGCCACGTCCCGCTAGCACAGGCGATAACCCATCGGCATGCCCGACATAACATAGAGGCTGGTGACAGGTGATGGAGCCAGAAAAAATGTCTAATCGGCCAGCGATAGCGCGGAGCAATGACGATTTGCCGCAGCCGTTAGGTCCGGTCAATAATGTGATTTCGCCAGCCGACATTTGATGGCTTAGGCCGCGTTGGAGCGCACGATCACCGCGCACCAAAGTGATATCATCTATCACTAGGCGTGGATCGCCGCGCTCGCCCATTCTGGATGCTTTACCACCAGAATTTGGCTTATCGGTTACAGATTTTTGCGTCACATTCATGCGCCTATCTAGCCCTAAAGGTCCCGCTGGTCTAGGGATTATTCAAACTTTAACGTCAAATCAAAACGCTTCAAGGATGATTATATCGCGGACGATTGGCGCGGGTATTGGGCGGCGCTGGTTAATCTTGACCACGGCGTCGAAATTGGCTGGAAAAAAGCAGTGCTTTGGGCTATACGTTACGCGACCGCTTTGAGGCACTCCTCGGGTTGGCCGTTCTGCCTTCGGCGCTATGATTTGCCGTTCAGAGGCGGAAACTTTTTATTTTGACCGCGTGTGAACGCATTTCAGAGGAGGTCCGCCATGTCACAGACATTGCGCGATGCCTGCCGCGCCTCATTGGCTGTCGGCGGCAAGGATTACAAATATTATTCACTAGCAGCCTTGGCAGAGACTTATCCGTCATTGTCGCGCCTGCCATATTCACTCAAAGTTTTGCTCGAAAACCTGTTGCGCAACCAAGATGGTGGTTCGGTTACGACCGCTGATATCGAGGCGTTGGCAAAGTGGGCCGAAGGCGGCGAGAGCGGCGAGATTGCATTCCGCCCATCACGCGTTTTGATGCAGGATTTCACCGGTGTTCCAGCCGTTGTTGATTTGGCGGCGATGCGCGATGCGATGAGCAAGATTGGTGGCAATCCTGAAAAGATTAACCCGCTATCACCTGTCGATCTGGTTATTGACCATTCGGTTATGGTCGATCATTCCGGCGGTGCTGGTTCTGCGGCCAAAAACGTTGCGCTGGAATTTTCGCGCAATCAGGAACGCTATGAATTCCTTCGTTGGGGCGCGAGTGCCTTTACTAATTTCCGCGTTGTTCCTCCTGGAACTGGCATCTGTCACCAGGTTAACCTTGAATATCTAGCCCAGACAGTGTGGACCCGTGAAGAGAATGGCGAAACCATCGCCTATCCGGATTCGGTTGTTGGTACAGATAGCCACACAACTATGGTTAATGGCCTTGCCGTTCTTGGTTGGGGTGTTGGCGGTATCGAGGCTGAGGCCGCAATGCTTGGCCAGCCTATCTCAATGCTTGTGCCTGATGTTATTGGCTTCCGGCTTGATGGCCGTCTTCCAGAAGGCGCAACCGCGACTGATTTGGTGCTGATGATTGTTGAAGCACTTCGCAAGCGCGGTGTTGTTGGTAAATTTGTCGAGTTTTACGGACCGGGCCTTGACCAGCTGTCATTGGCTGATCGTGCGACCATTGCCAACATGGCCCCTGAATATGGTGCGACATGCGGCTTTTTCCCGATCGATTCAGAAACATTGAACTATCTACGCCTAACCGGCCGTGATGATGACCGTGTTGCTCTGGTTGAGGCCTATGCAAAGGCCCAGGGCATGTGGCGCGACAGTGCCGCTGCCGATCCGCATTTCACCGACACATTGAGCTTGGTGCTGGATGATGTTGTGCCGTCTATGGCTGGTCCAAAGCGTCCACAAGACCGCGTTGCTCTGCCTGATGTTGCCAATTCATTCGCTGGTACATTGAAAGACAGCACATCGCGCGCCACACCAAAGTCAGTCGCCGTTGCCGGTAGCGATTATGAGCTTAGTGATGGTGATGTGGTGATTGCCGCGATTACATCTTGCACGAACACATCGAACCCATCGGTTCTGGTGGCGGCTGGATTGGTTGCAAAGGCGGCGCATGAACGCGGTCTGACTGTAAAGCCGTGGGTGAAAACCTCGCTGGCACCGGGTAGCCAAGTTGTAACAGCCTATCTTGATAAGGCCGGATTGAGCGAGCATCTTGATGCGCTTGGTTTCAATACGGTTGGTTATGGTTGTACCACCTGTATCGGTAACTCTGGCCCGATTGACGCCCCTCTTGCCGAGGCGGTGGAGAATGGTGAGCTGGTTGTGACGTCGGTATTGTCTGGTAACCGTAACTTTGAAGGTCGGATTAGCCCGCATGTAGCGGCTAATTATCTTGCCTCACCTCCATTGGTTGTGGCCTATGCGCTGGCTGGTTCAGTGTCACGCGTGATGGGCGACGAGCCGCTTGGTCAGGATCAGGATGGCAACGACGTTTATCTGGCTGATATTTGGCCAACCAACGAGGAAATCCGCGCTGTTGTTGATGATGTTATTTCGGCTGAAATGTTCCGCTCGCGTTATGGCAACGTGTTTGACGGTACCGCTGAATGGCAGGCGATTAACACGTCTGGTGGTCTGACTTATGATTGGAATAGCGGTTCTACCTATGTACAGAACCCGCCATATTTTGAGGGTATGACCCGCGAAGTACCTGAAGGTGCAAGCGATATCGAGAATGCACGCATTCTGGCGCTATTGGGGGATTCAATCACCACCGACCATATCTCACCGGCAGGTTCTATCGCCCGTGATACGCCGGCGGCTGATTTCCTCACCGATCATCAGGTGCGTCCGGTTGATTTCAACTCATTTGGCTCACGGCGTGGTAATCACCAAGTGATGATGCGCGGTACCTTTGCCAATATCCGCCTTAAAAACATGGCGGCAACGGGAACCACGGGTGGTTTTGCCCGCCATGTGCCAACCGGTGATGTGGCCCCTCTATATGATGTGGCGATGCGTTACGCGGACGAGAACACGCCGCTTATCGTTATTGGCGGCAAGGAATATGGAACAGGCTCTAGCCGTGACTGGGCCGCAAAGGGCACACGCCTTTTGGGTGTTAAAGCAGTCATCGCCGAGAGCTTTGAGCGTATTCACCGTTCTAACCTGATCGGTATGGGTGTGTTGCCATTGCAATTCCCTGAGGGTGTTGGTCGTGAATCGCTTGGTCTTACCGGCGATGAGTCAATCTCGCTAAGCGGTCTTGCTGGCGGTGTTGAGGCAGGCATGACGGTTACGGCAACCATTACCTTTGGTGATGGACGCACAACCGAAATTGAACTGCTAGCCAGAATAGATACTGATGGTGAAGCCACCTACTTCAAGAATGGCGGCATTCTCCATTACGTCCTGCGCCAACTAGCAGCCTAAATCATAACCCCCGCCAGCACCGCTGGCGGGGGTTTTCCCTTTCATAGTTTTCACCCCACTGTTCTTGCTGATGTCATCTTCGCCCCGCCGTCAAAATTCTGGACAATCGACCGATGGTGTTGGGCTTGGATCGGCGCGGGTTAATGTTGTTCTTGGGCCGACAAATACGGGCAAGACGCATCTAGCGATCGAGAGGATGACCGGCTATTCCACTGGCCTTATCGGTTTTCCATTGCGCTTGCTGGCGCGCGAGAATTATGACCGTTTGGTGGCGCGCCTTGGCCCTGCTGTGGTTGGCCTTGTCACTGGCGAGGAACGTATATTACCGGAAACGGCGCGTTATATCTGTGCCACGGTTGAGTCAATGCCGCTCGATCCTGCTAGCCGTGAGGCTGGTCTTATCGGGCCTGATCTTGGTCCCAACTTTGGTCCGGACTGGCATAATCGCGGCTTTGATTTTGTTGCGGTGGACGAGATCCAGCTGGCGGCGGACCGCGAGCGCGGGCATGTCTTTACCGACCGCATTTTGCATTCGCGCGGCATTTACGAAACCATGTTTATGGGGGCGCAGACGGCCGCGCCTTTGTTGCGGATGCTCTTGCCATCTGCCCAATTTGAAACGCGCGAGCGGATGTCACGGCTGAGTTATGCCGGTTCGAAAAAGCTAACGCGGATGCCGCGGCGCAGTGCGATTGTCGCCTTTGGTGCGACTGATGTTTACCAGATCGCCGAGTTTGTGCGCCGTCAACGCGGCGGTGCGGCGGTCGTGATGGGGCGCCTTAGCCCGCGCACCCGCAATGCCCAAGTCGAGCTATATCAAAATGGTGATGTTGATTTTCTGATCGCAACTGATGCTATTGGTATGGGGCTCAATCTGGATTTGGGTCATGTTGCGCTGGCGGCTGATGTGAAATTTGATGGTCGCCATTTGCGCAAATTGGCGCCGGCGGAAATGGCCCAGATTGCGGGCCGGGCGGGGCGTCATATTAATGATGGCACGTTCGGCGTTACCGATGGGTGCCGTGAACTCGATCCGGAAATCATCGATGCAATTGAACAACATCGCTTCAAACCGTTGCGCGCCTTTTACTGGCGTAGTCGGCAATTGGATTTTAGCTCGGTAGCGGCGTTGCTGGAATCGCTGGAGGCACCGCCACCGCGCGATTTTCTGTTCCGCAAAGGTGATGCGCTCGATCATCAGGCCCTGCAAGCTCTTGCGAGCCGCGCCGAGGTCAATGACACTATCTCTGGACCTAGCGATGTACGGTTATTATGGGAAGTGGCGTGTATCCCCGATTTTCGTCAGAGCCTGAATGACAGCCATTACGATATGCTGGCTGGGCTATATGTGGCGCTGTCGCATAATGGCGTTTTGGCCAATGAAATGGTGGCGCGCGCGATGAGCCAGCTCGACCGGCTTGATGGTGATATTGATACATTGATGACCAGATTGGCGTATATTCGAACCTGGACATACATTACCCATCGTTCCCACTGGACAGATAACCCCTCTGAGTGGCAGGATCGTGCGCGTTCTATTGAAGATCGTCTCTCCGACGCTCTGCATGAAAGATTATCTGAGCGGTTCGTTGATAAACGGGCGGCTCATCTAAGCCGAAGACTAAAGGAAACTAAAAATTTGATAGCCTCTGTGAAAAGTGATGGCACCGTACTTGTCGAGGGTGAAGAAGTCGGCAAGCTGGATGGGTTTTTATTCCATCCGACATTGGGTGACGGTGATGAAAAGGCAACCATTTTAGCAGCCGCGCGTCGGGGTCTTCCCGATGAGATTGAGTCCCGCGTACGGGCATTTGCGGCCTCTGCGACACCAGCATTCAAGCTCGATGAGAATGGCGGTATTAGCTGGCGTGAGTCGAAAGTGGCCCGGCTGGTAAAGGGTGACGGGCTATATGTGCCGCGTCCAGAGTTGGTCGACAGTGATTTGATATCCATCGATCAGGCCCAGCGGTTGAATGCGCGGCTCTCAGAATTTGTTGCCGAACATGTCCGTGACGTTCTAGGGCGATTGATCGTGTTGGAAACGCCTGAAGTCTCACCGGCACTCGAAATTCCAATTGCCAAGCCAAAGACAGCTGAGAAATCATCTGCCAATAATGAGGCCAATAATCCGGCCAATAATCCGGCCAATAATGCGGCTAATGATGCTGATACGCCGCCTAAAGATGAGATTGCCGCAACGCCGCCGGTTGAACAGCCCGATATTATCGAAGCACCAGCCGCAGAGCCAGTGCGCCTATCAGGATCGGCCAAAGGCATTGCCTTTATGTTGTTCGAGAGACTTGGCGCAGTGCCAATGGCCGAGGTTGGTCATTTAATGCGCTCGCTTGACGAGAGTGACAAGCCGTGGCTGGCCCGTCTTGGTTTGCGCTTTGGTGTGGAAACCGTTTATTTGCCTGATCTGTTGAAACCTGCCCAGATTGAACTGCGCTCGTTACTGTGGAATTTATGGCATGGTGAGGCCGGAACATTCCACGCACCGCCACCTGCTGGCCGCGTTGCGATTGATGCGGTTGAAGATGTGCCGGATGCGTTCTGGCTTGGCGTTGGCTATCGCCGTCTTGGTGGGCGCGTAATGCGTGTTGATATGGTCGAGAGGGTGGCGATGTTGGTACGCACCGCCGCGCGTGAAGGCCAGTTCAAAATTAGCGAAGATATGATGTCTTTGGCCGGGGCAACGCGTGAACAATTGGCGCAAATGCTATTGGACTTGAATTGCAAGATTGTTGGCGAAGAGCCGTCTGAAGATCCCGAAAAGCCAGCCATCCAGCTATTTGAGCGGGTGAAACGCCAGCGTCCTAACCCAGCAAAGAAATCCGGTGATGGCGCGCGTGGTGATAATCGGAACCGCAATGCCAAAGCTGGTAAATCTGGCAAGCCGCGCGGTGATGGCCCGAACCGGAACCCCAAAAACCGTAATGCCCAAAATCGCAATTCGGGTCCAGCGGCTAAAGAGCCGGATCCAAATTCGCCATTTGCCGTATTGGCGGGCCTCAAGCTCAAAGGGTAATAGGCTTGGCAAAAAGGACCGGTGGCGACAACAATCTCGAGCCAGATGCTAAGAATGGCGAGGCGATGGTGCTGCGCCTCGATAAATGGTTGTGGTATGCGCGGTTTTTCAAAACCCGGGCGATTGCGAGCAAAACCATCACCGCTGGCCGTTTTCGTCTTGACGGCGAGGTCATGTCAAAACCCCACCGTCACGCGGTAATCGGTCAGGTTCTCACGTTCGTTCAAAATGAAAATGTGCGGGTGATCAAGATATTGGCGCTATCGACACGGCGCGGGCCAGCGACCGAGGCCGCATTGCTATATGAAGATCTGGCGCCGCCGGTTGCCAAATCAAAGGATGAGAAAGCCACAGAACTGCGCTTTGAGGAACGTGACAAAGGGGCCGGTCGACCAACCAAACGAGAGCGCCGTAAGATAGATGGACTGAAGTTCAATTAACGACGTAAGACTATGTTTAAGTGATGCCCAATTAAAAGATGCCCAATTAAAAGATGCCCTGTGGGGTGCGGAATGGAAATGTGATGATTGCCAAATTAAGTAGCTGGATCAAAGACTTTAGCGAGAATGACGCTGCAATGCCGAAATCCGATCATGATTGGGCCGAGACCATTGCGGCTTTGCTGATCGAGGCGGCCATGGCTGATGGTGATATCGATAGCGCCGAGCGTGCCAACATCGCCGCCGCGCTAACCTCCCAACTTGACCTTACTGCGGATGAGGTGGATAGCATCATCGAGCGCGGGTTGGTCGCACATGAAGAGCGTGTCGAGATCCATTCGATTACCCGGGAGATAAGATCACAAACCGAGCCTGAAGAGCGTATTGCGATCATGCAGATGGCATGGATGGTTGTTCTTGCCGATGGCGAGACGCATAGCTATGAGGCGCAGTTAATGCGGCGGCTAGCGGGTTTGCTATATGTTGATGACGTGGATAGTGGCAAAGCGGCCAAGCTGGCAAAAGCACGTTTGGGATTGTAGAAAACCAAAAAAATCTTCCCCTTTTCACTCACGATGGCGGCTTTTTTTGCTGTCTTCGTACTTGCTCTTGTCGGCTATCAGCAACTGGGATACAACTTCAAATCAAGCGATTAACTAGGGCCAGGTGAGGCGAGAATGACCTATATAGTCAACGAGAATTGCATCAATTGTAAATATACCGACTGCGTCGAAGTATGTCCGGTTGATTGTTTTTACGAGGGCGAGAATATGCTCGTCATTCATCCAGATGAATGTATCGATTGCGGCGTGTGCGAGCCGGAATGCCCGCCCGAGGCTATTCTCCCTGACTCAGAGCCTGGCGCCGAGGCGTGGTTAGAAATAAACCGTGAGATGTCAGAGATTTGGCCGAATATCGTGCAAATGATCGATGCGATGCCAAATGCCGAAGCCGCACAGAACGAAAAAGGTAAGTTCGCCGCGCATTTCACCAAAAACCCGGGCAAGGGCAACTAGCACCAACCCAACCCGTGTGTTTCACCGCACGCGGGGCAGGCAGTTGTATTTTTAGCTAAAATCTGTATAATGCCGACACCGCAGGGATAGCCGTTGAACCCGCGCACCGCACATAGTGTGGGCACCGCGTGGGTATGGGCTGGATTGTTTGTTTGACCAGGCCATGCCGGCCCAACGATGGTTTTAGTTGATAGGGAATGAAAATGGCACGCAAAGCAGAAGCCGCCTTTGAAGAAGATGATTTTGTTGTTTATCCAACGCATGGTGTCGGTCGCATTTTAGGAACCGAAGAACGCGACGTTGGCGGCACCATGATGGAAATGCTCGTTGTCCGCTTTGAACAGGACCGGATGACATTGCGGGTACCTATGGACAAGGCAAAATCGCTCGGTCTTCGTACCCTCAGTTCCAAAAAGCAAATGGAACAGGCAATCACCACCCTGCAAGGCAAAGCCCGTGTGCGCCGGACCATGTGGTCACGCCGTGCGCAGGAATATGACACAAAGATTAAATCAGGCGATCCGGTATCTATCGCCGAAGTTGTGCGCGATCTGCATCGCCGCACGAACCAATCTGAGCAATCCTATTCAGAGCGTCAAATGTATCAGGCCGCGCTAGAGCGTCTGGCCCGTGAATTTGCCGCAATCGAAAAAATTGAGCAGGACGCGGCGGCAAACAAGCTTGAAGAAATAATGGACGCCGAATAGGCCGAAGATCAGTCTTTTCTGCCATTGTTGAGGCATGTCTGTTACTGTCTTTAGGACTGGCTGCAATTTAGGTTGGCTGTAATTGAGGCTGGCTGTAATTGAGGCTGGCACTTTTTTGGGCTGGTCTATGCCCTGTATTCGCCCGTTGTTTTGTGAATAGCACCTATAGGACGGCCAATGGCCAACGCATTCATCCAAGATCGTGACCTGTTTCCGCCGATTGCACCATTTCACACCGGCACCCTAGATCGTGGCTATCATAAACTCTATTTTGAGCAATGTGGTAATGCCGATGGGTTGCCTGTGTTGTTTTTGCATGGTGGCCCCGGGGCCGGTATAGGCCCGACACATCGGCGGTTATTTAACCCACGGCGGTTCAATACCGTTTTGTTTGACCAACGCGGTTGCGGTAAATCTATACCGCATGCCGACATCACGGATAACACCACCGATTTGCTGATTGAGGATATCGAGGCTCTGCGTCAAAGCCTCGGTATTGATGCGTTTTTGCTATTTGGTGGATCATGGGGAAGCACGCTGGCATTAGCCTATGCGGTGGCATACCCAGAGCGCGTATTAGGGTTGATATTGCGCGGAATCTTTTTAGGCACATCCCCTGAAATCGACTGGTTTTTGAATGACATGGGCCGGTTCTTCCCCGAAGCCCATGAGGCCTTTATGAATTTCCTTCCAGAGGCCGAACGGGCGGATGTCTTGGCACATTATCACCGGCGTTTGGTCGATAGTGATCCGCGCATCCACATGCCTGCGGCTGAATGTTGGTCGTCATTCGAGACCAGCTGTTCAACCTTACGGGCTGGGGCACGGCATGTTTCCGGGCGGGGAGCATTGAGTATGGCAAGGATTGAAGCGCATTATTTTGTAAATGACTGTTTCATGCCGGAAAACCATATTCTGGATAATATTGGGCGGATAAAACACCTGAAAGCTAGCATCATCCAGGGTCGTCATGACGTCATTTGTCCACCCTATACGGCCCGTCAATTGGCCCTTGCATGGGGGCCGATGGCCAATCTTACATTGATTGATGATGCAGGCCACTCAACTTTTGAAAAAAATATCGCAAATGCACTTTTGGCAGCGCTTGATGAATTCGCCTGATTTTTGCTTACAGCGAAAAGGTTAAATCAAGTTAGTTTTGTCCTCAGGATAGGTTGCAAGGGCTAGTGTGCAATCTCAATTTTGAGGTTTGTTAAAACGAGGTGCTATGATGAAGGCCGAAGCACAAAACGAAAAAAATTACAGAATCACCAATAACAATGCGATTGATATGCATGTCGGCAAGCGTGTCCGACTGAGGCGCACTTTGCTTGGTATGAGCCAAGAGCAGTTGGGTGGTGAATTGAATATCACATTCCAGCAGGTTCAAAAATATGAGCGTGGTGGCAATCGTATCAGTTCATCCCGCTTATGGGATATCAGCCAGATATTGGATGTTCCGGTCAATTATTTCTTTGACGACATGTCAGAGGTTACGATGAGCAGTTCGCCGCGCAAAGTTTCGCAAGGCGCAGATGTTTCAAACATTTCCGATGAACAGATCAAAGATCCAATGGCACGGCGGGAAACGCTGGAATTGGTCCGGACATATTATTCAATCGAAAAGCCAATTGTACGTAAAAGAGTTTCCGAAATGGTGAAATCTATTGCTGTAACTCTGGCTGGTGAGTAGTCTGATTGCCTAACCAAAGGGCGATAGGATGAGTGAAATTACAGCCACAAGTAAATCAACGGCTTCATTAGATCAGGTGAGTTTTGAGGACGCTTTGCGCGAACTTGAAACAATCGTGACGTCGCTGGAACGCGGCGATGTGTCTCTGGATGACGCAATCACAGCCTTTGAGCGCGGCACAGCGTTAAAGGCGCATTGCCAAGCGCGTCTTGAAGAAGCGCGGATGAAAGTTGAGCAAATCAAGCTGCCGGCCGATGGCACAGCACCTGATAGTGCCACACCATTTACTGTAGAAAATTAGAACTGTGGTGCCATCATCGCAGTTGCAAGCGGATGCCCATTCGGTTGCCGTAACACTTAATGAAATCATAGCTGGTTACACCGGTCCAGCGACCCGCCTTCGTGACGGGATGATTTACGCCACCAGCAATGGTGGTAAACGCATGCGCGCGGCTTTGGTTATGGGCGCGGCGCGGTTGGCATCGGGCAGTGATAAAAATCCGCAAGGCGCCCAACGTACAGCGGCCGCACTCGAGGCCTTGCATGCCTATTCTTTGGTCCATGATGACTTGCCCGCAATGGATGACGCGCAATTGCGCCGTGGATATCCCTGTACTCATATTCACTTTGATGAGGCGACAGCTATTCTGGTTGGTGACGCGTTGCAAACCATGTCGTTTGAAATTCTGGCAGATCCCCAGACCCATAGTGATGCGGCGGTGCGCATTAAGCTGGTCGCGACATTGGCGGCGGCGTCTGGTCTTGACGGCATGGCAGGTGGACAAATGCTGGATCTAGAGGCCGAACAGGGCAACTTTGATCTAGAGGCTGTAAAGGCCATGCAGGCGATGAAGACTGGTGCCCTAATCAAAGCGGCGGCATTGTGCGGCGGTATTGTGGGCGGCGGCGATGAGGGTTTGCTAGCGGCGTTGGACGGGTTTTCCCGTAACCTTGGTTTGGCCTTTCAAATTGCCGATGATTTACTCGATTACCAAGGCGATGAAGAGGTGCTCGGCAAGCCGGTTGGCCAAGATGCGGCGCGTGGAAAAGGTAGTTTTGTGACATTGTTGGGGTTGGATGAGGCCCGCCAAGCGGCCGTCGATCTGGTGACGGAGGCCGATGCCCAATTGGCCCCTTGGGGCGATGATGCGGCCTATCTTAAATCACTAGCCGCATTCGCGATTGCACGAAAATCGTGATTATTGAGGGGCCTTGCTATTGTTTAACCGGTTGTAACAAGCTATCTCCTAATATAGTGCTCCGGCTTTGCACTACTATGATAGGGGCAATAATCTGACCGGGGTGCAACGAGGAGTTGGTATGAGCAAAACGTCTTTATTGGACAAGATTTCATCGGTTGATGATCTCCGGCGCTTGCCTGAGGCTGATTTGCCGCGTCTTGCCAATGAATTGCGTGCCGCTACCATTGCCGCTGTGTCAAAGACTGGTGGCCATCTTGGCGCTGGTCTGGGTGTGGTCGAGCTCACCGTTGCATTGCATTATATTTTTGATACGCCGCATGATCGGGTGATCTGGGATGTTGGGCATCAGGCATATCCGCATAAAATCCTAACCGATCGCCGTGACCGGATTGAAACATTGCGTCAAAAGGACGGGCTATCTGGTTTTACCAAGCGTGATGAGTCCGAATTTGATCCCTTTGGCGCGGGTCATTCATCGACCTCTATTTCCGCTGGTCTGGGGATGGCTGTTGCTAGCGAAATGATGGGTATACCCCGCAACGTGATTGCGGTGATTGGCGATGGCTCAATGAGCGCTGGTATGGCCTATGAGGCGATGAATAACGCTGGGGTTACTGATAGCCGCCTGATCGTTGTGCTAAACGATAATGACATGTCGATTTCCCAGCCGGTTGGCGCGATGAGTAGCTATCTATCGCGGCTAATAACATCAGAGCCATTTCATTCGATCCGTGATCTGGTGCGCGAAGTAACGAGCAAATTCCCAGCCGAAATAGAACGCACCGCCCGCCGCGCAAAGGATATTGCCCGCGACCTCATTAGCGGTAATTCAGTCTTTAGCCAGCTTGGGTTTTTGCATATCGGACCGATTGACGGGCATGACATGACGCATCTATTGCCAGTGCTTAAAAACCTGCGCGATGGGGATGTTAATTCACCGGTGTTGGTGCATGTAGTAACGGAAAAAGGCCGCGGCCATCCGTTTGCCGGACCATCGGCCGAGAAATATCACGCCGTACCGAAATTTGACGTCATTACCGGCGCACAACAGAAATCAGCGGCAAATGTGCCTAGCTACACATCTGTGTTTGCGAATGCGCTGATGAAGGCGGCCGGGGCGGATGATAAAATCATGGCGATTACTGCGGCAATGCCATCTGGCACCGGCCTTGATAAGGTGCAGGCGAAGTTCCCAACGCGGGTAATCGATGTTGGCATTGCTGAACAGCATGCCGTCACCTTTGCCGCCGGTCTGGCGAGCGAGGGTATGCGGCCGTTCTGTGCGCTGTATTCGACCTTTTTGCAACGTGGCTATGATCAGGTTGTGCATGACGTGGCGATCCAGAAATTGCCTGTGCGGTTTGCCATTGATCGGGCTGGGGTGGTTGGCAATGATGGCGCCACGCATGCCGGTATCTTTGATGTGGCCTATTTGTCCTGTTTGCCGGGCATGGTGATCATGTGTCCGTCTGACGAGGCGGAATTGACCCATATGGTGGCGACCGCGGCGGCCTATGATGATGGGCCGTCTGCGCTCCGGTATCCGCGCGGCGAGGGTGTTGGCTGTGAAATTCCGGAAAATGGAGAAATCCTGCCGATTGGCAAAGGCCGCATCATTCGTGATGGCGGCGATGTTGCGATCCTATCCTTGGGCACGCGGTTGGCCGAATGCATGAATGCGGCGGATCGTCTGGCGGCGGATCATGGCATTAGCGCAACCATTGCCGACGCCCGCTTCGCCAAGCCGATTGACCATGCATTAGTCGATGATCTGGTGGCGCGTCATGAAAAGCTTGTGATTGTCGAGGAAAACAGCCCAGGTGGTTTTTCCGCCCATGTGATGCAATATCTGGCCAATGCCGGTCATCTTGATGCTGGCCTTAGCGTGCGCACTCTATCTCTGCCGGATGAATTTATCGAGCATGACAGTCAAGCCGGCCAGCTTGCCTATGCTGGATTGGACGCTGATGGTATATATGCGGCGCTGGCGTCCTTAACAGCGGTAGAGCGCAACAACGCCGCCTCACAGAGAAAAGACGCATAAAAAAGATAGCGGTAGCGATAGCACCGCGTTCATCCTGCATTTTTGTGATGTTAGTCCAGCAACATGTTCTGGGCACGGTGGCGCATGAGCTGATCAAGCAAAGTGATTGCCATCATCGCCTCGGCCACAGGAACGCCGCGAATACCAACACACGGGTCATGTCGTCCCTTGGTCATGATATCGACTTCCTTGCCGTCCTTATCAATCGATTGGCGGTTGGTAAGAATGGACGACGTCGGCTTGATTGCAATCCGCACAACAATTTGCTGGCCAGTGGAAATCCCGCCAAGGATGCCGCCTGAGTTGTTACCAAGGAATTGAGGGCCATCATTGCCAGCCCGCATTTCATCGCCGGCACTGCGCCCATCCATTGCCGACAGATCAAAGCCACCGCCAATTTCAACGCCTTTTACCGCGTTTATGCTCATCATCGCGGCGGCTAGTTCGGTATCGAGCTTGCCATAGACTGGCTGGCCAAGGCCAACCGGGATGCCATCGGCAACGATTTCGAGAATCGCACCGGCGGATGATCCTTCTTTGCGCACACCATCAAGATAATCTTCCCATTGCTTTGCCGCCTCGGCGTCAGGGCAGAAAAATGGGTTCTGGTCGCATTGGTCCCAATCGAGATTGTCGCGGTTGATTTTATGGGGGCCGATTTGCACAACCCCGCCGCGCACTCTATAGGCATCACCAAGTGCCGCCTTTAACGTCAAATCGGCGATCGCACCGGCGGCAACACGCACCGCGGTCTCGCGGGCAGATGAACGCCCGCCGCCACGATAATCGCGAATGCCGTATTTGGCCTGATAGGTGTAATCGGCGTGACCGGGGCGAAACTGGTTGGCGATATCGCCATAATCCTTTGACCGCTGGTCCTTGTTACGGATCAACAGACCAATGGGCGTGCCGGTTGTCTGGCCTTCAAACACGCCCGATAGGATTTCGACAATGTCGTCTTCCTGACGCTGGGTGACGAATTTGTTTTGTCCGGGCTTGCGCCGGTCCATATAGGGCTGGATTAACGCTTCGCTCAGCGGTAGGCGCGGTGGTGCACCATCAACCACACAGCCAATGCCCGGGCCATGACTTTCGCCAAAGCTGGTAAATGAGAAAAGGGTGCCAAAGCTGTTGTCACTCATCTCAGACCACAGAGATGTCAGGCGCATCAACCGCCTTCATTCCCACAACATGGTAACCGCAATCAACGTGATGGGTTTCACCGGTCACACCAGACGATAGATCCGACAACAGATACAGCCCCGCGCCACCAACATCATCAAGGGTGACATTGCGCTTTAGCGGTGAGTTATATTCGTTCCATTTCAGGATATAGCGGAAATCGCCAATGCCGGATGAAGCCAATGTTTTCATTGGGCCAGCCGATAGGCCATTTACCCGGATATCACGACCACCAAGATCGACCGCAAGATAACGCACAGACGCCTCAAGCGCGGCCTTGGCCACACCCATGACGTTGTAATGCGGCATCACGCGCTCTGCACCGTAATAAGTCAGGGTCAAAAGCGAGCCACCATCATTCATCATCGCCGCGGCTTTGCGGGTCACATGGGTGAATGAATAGACAGAAATATCCATTGTGCGCTGGAAATTATCGCGTGTCGTATCGACATATTGGCCTTTTAGTTCTTCCTTGTCGGAATAGGCAATCGCATGCAGGACAAAATCGATCTTGCCCCATTTTTCGGCCAACGCATCAAACAACGCATCGATGCTAGCCTCGTCGGTTACATCGCACGGCAATACAAGGTCACTGCCGATAGAGGCGGCTAGTGGCTCAACACGCTTTTGTAGCGCTTCACCCTGAAAGGTAAAGGCGATCTCTGCGCCTTGCTCGGCAAGCTTGCTAGCGATGCCCCACGCAATAGACCGTTCATTGGCGACGCCCATAATAAGACCGCGCTTCCCACTCATAACACCTGTTGACGACATCTGGCTGCTACCCTTTGCGAAATTAAATGCAAGTTTGTAAAAATTCACGGCTGCCATCGCAAGGCAAATTAGCCCTACAGTGCAACCGCGTGCATTTTACACAAATCAACGCCGTTCACCAAGCCATACAGGAAGATATAACTAAGATATAACGAAGATATAACTAAGATATAACGAAGATATAACTAAGATATAACGAAGATATGGCTATAAACTGTTAATAATTAACGGATGGCGTAGGTTATCCGGCGCTCAATCTCGACCCGTTCGTTTAGCGCAAGCGGGCGTGAGGTCTCGACAGAGATGATTTTGTTATCAACCTCAATTGTATTCCGGTAGCCAGTGATCTTTTCGACATTTTCCTCGACAAAAACAGTGCGCACTTCGCAGACTTCCTGCTGGCGATAGCCAACAACGTCTTGGCCCTGATTTTTCTTGGCATGTTCACGCCCCAAGATCGCGCCCGCAAACGCACCTGCGGCGCCTGCTCCATTACTGTCGGATGCGCTGTTACCGATGGCCGAACCAATTAATCCGCCAACAATCATCGCGCCAAGATCAGAACTTTCGCTCTTGGCTTGGCCGTAAACGGGCACATCCTCCGTGCGGCAAAACCGCTCATCATTCGGGGTTGTGCGAATGTAGGTGGTGGTCAGTGCATCTGATTTTGTCACTGTGCCCAGAACCGTCTCAATACGGGTTTCGCCAAAAGCCACATTCGTACCAAAAAGGGCGACGCTACCCAGAGCCAAAACAGATGCTAGACGAACAGCCTGTGAAGTGCTTGTAACCATTGATTTAATCGCTGTGTTCATTTCAGTATTCCTATATTTCTTGATGGCGGTGTTAGTGTGTTAAGGTTGCCATTATGGTGGTCATAACCGTGATAACATGCGGCTAGTCTCAAAATAGAGTATCGCTATAAATTATGGCAGAAATAGGGGCAACCAAAATACGGTATATGATCGCTCAATTAACCTTGATCACATAGCCTTGATCACCGTCAAAATTTCCCTACTTTAGGGGCACAAGAGCAATCTTAACCACATCAATCTTATGCACATCAATCTTATGCACATCCAAGGGTGACGCGATCACCATTCAACAGCCGAGACGGAGACCGAATATGGAAATTGCCCCAAACACTGATCCTTTCGCCCTGTTCCAGACATGGTTTGACGAGGCGGTAGCCGCCGAGATTAACGATCCGGATGCAATGGCAATCGCCAGCGTGGACGAAAACGGCATGCCATCGGTTCGCATGGTGTTGTTAAAAGAATGGTCGCCAGACGGATTTGTATTTTACACCAATTACGAAAGCCGAAAGTCAGGCGAGTTGATGGCCACGGGCAAGGCGGCCTTTGTTATCCATTGGAAGAGCCTGCGCCGGCAAGTGCGTGTAGTCGGTGCGGTGAGCAAGGCGAGCGCGGCCCAGTCCGACGCTTATTTTGCCTCACGCGGGCAAGGTAGCCGGATTGGCGCATGGGCATCAAAGCAATCACAACCGCTAGAGAGCCGGGCGGCATTGGCGGCAGAGGTCGAGGCCACGACAGCCAAATTTGGCGATGAAGTGCCGCGTCCGCCGCATTGGGGCGGGTTTGTGATTGATCCACAGGAAATCGAATTTTGGGCCGATGGCGAGCATCGTTTGCATGATCGTTTCCGCTTTACCCTATCCGCCTCCGGTAACTGGGACATACAGCGGCTGAATCCATAGATTTCACAAAGTTCTCACCGATCCAGATTGTGCAAAGCACCCAACTGATTAGGTTGGTGATGGTGCTTATTAAGGCGGCTACTCGGACGCGTACTGGTACGAGTATTGTCTATTTTGAGTAAAAAAAGTCGGATGGTAGACGCTTTTTAGGAACCAATTGCCTATTGTAAAACCATAGTCAGGGCGTAGTGCGCGCCCGCTATTTGGAACTCGTGTTTTGGAGGAATGGACATGAAAACACACGCTCGTGTTGTTGTCATCGGCGGTGGTGTTGTTGGTGTTAGCACCCTTTATCATCTGGCGAAAAAGGGATGGTCCGATGTTGTGCTGGTAGAGCGCAAAGAGCTTACCTCGGGTTCAACATGGCATGCGGCTGGTTTGCTGCCATTGTTCAACATGTCCTATTCCGTTGGCCAGGTTCATAAATACTCGGTCAAATTCTATCAGGAGCTACAGGAAGAAACCGGCATGAATGTCGGGTTTCGTAATGTGTCGAATATCCGATTGGCGGGAACCCAAGACCGGATGGATGAATATCGGCAATATGCCGGTGTCGCTAGCACCATCGGGGTAAAGGTTAATTTTCTCACCCCTGAACAGGTCAAGGAAGTGTGGCCAATGTGCGATACGACCGGCATCGTTGGCGCCATTCAACATCCGGATGATGGCTATATCCAGCCAGCAGACCTGACCCAAGCGCTGGCCCGCGGTGCACGTGATCGCGGCGCCGAAATCTACCGCAATACAACTGTCACCGCGATTGAGCGCACTGATGATGATATGTGGAAAGTGGTCACTGACAAGGGCGAGATCACCTGTGAGCATGTTGTTAGCGCCACCGGTAACTTTGCCCGCAAGACTGGTCAAATGGTTGGTTTGAACATTCCTGTTATTCCGGTTGAACATCAATATATCGTGACCGAAGCGCATGAGGACATCAAAGCACGCCATGCCGAGGGCAAGCCTGAAATGGGCGTTCTGCGCGACTCAGATGGCCAATGGTACATGCGTGAAGAGGCCGGCGGTCTTATTCTGGGGCCGTATGAAAAGGGCGCACCAGCCTGTTATGTTGATGGCCCTAGCGATGATTCTGAATATGAATTGTTCCAAGAAGATTTAGAACGTCTTGAACCGCATATCGAAAGTGCGATGGCGCGGGTGCCTGCCTTTGGTGAGGTTGGTGTTAAAAAGGTTTATAATGGCGCTATCGCCTATACGCCTGATGGCAATCCGATTATTGGTCCGGCATGGGATCTGCCCAATTTCTGGCTGAATGAGGGCCATAGCTTTGGCATTACCGCCGCCGGTGGTGCCGGTTGGCAATTGGCAGAATGGATTGTCGAAGGTGAGCCAACGATTGATATGCTGGGCGTTGACCCTCGGCGTTATGGCAGTTACGCGACTGAATCCTATCTGGTTGTGAAAAACGAAGAAGCCTATGAAAACGTCTTTGTGACGCATTACCCAGATGAAGAACGCGGCGCCGCACGGCCTTTGCGCACGGCACCTTGTTATGACCGGCTAAAGGATCTGGGCGCGGTGTTTGGCCAAAAATTTGGCTGGGAACGTGCAAACTGGTTTGCCCCAGAGGGGGTTGCCCAAGAAGACCATTGGTCGTTCCGGCGTTCAAACTGGTTTGAGCATATTGGCAATGAAGTCAAAAATGTTCAGGAAAATGCTGGTGTTCTCGACATGACCGCCTTTGCTAAATGCAGGGTTTCCGGTCCGGGCGCCGAGGCTTTCCTCGATTATCTGGTGGCCAATAAAATGCCAAAGAAAATCGGCCGTGTTGCGTTGTCTCATGCCTTGACCGAACGTGGCGGCGTGCATAGTGAATTCACCATCCAGCGCGAGTCTGCCGATAGTTTCTATCTGGTATCGGCAGGTGCTAGCCAGCGGCTCGATCACGATTGGATCAAGAAACATATGCCAAAGGATGGTTCGGTTCGGTTTGATAACCTTACTAATTCGGTGGGTGTTCTGGTGCTGGCGGGACCGAAGTCTCGCGATATTCTGGAAAAAATCACCCGCGCTGATCTCAGCAATGCGGCATTCCCGTGGCTATCGAGCAAGCTCATTGATGTGAAGCTGGCTCCTGTAATGGCGTTCCGCATGAACTTTGTCGGCGAGCTTGGCTGGGAATTGCACCATCCGATTGAATATCAAAACCATATTTTCGATGCGTTGATGGAGGCTGGTGCTGAATTTGGTATCAAGCCGTTCGGTATTAGGGCAATGGACGCGATGCGTCTTGAAAAATCCTATCGTCTCGTTGGTACGGAATTGTCGATTGAATATGCGGCGCTGGAATCAGGGCTTGATCGGTTCGTGCATCTGAATAAGGGCGATTTCAAAGGCTGTCAGAAACTAGGTGAATGGCAGGCCAATGGATTTGCCAATACGCTGGTCACGCTAGAGGTTCACGATACGAGTGACGCAGACGCCATTGGTGGGAACCCGATCATGACAGCAGATGGCACAGTTGTCGGCCGTGCAACGAGCGGCGGATTTGGCTTTAGGATCAATAAATCTCTGGCCCTTGCCATGGTCCAGCCGGAATTTGCGGCGACAGGTACTAAACTGACGATTGATATTCTAGACCAGCGCCTAAACGCCACGGTAATTGAAGAGTCCCCTTATGATCCAGCGAATGAACGCCTGCGCGCTTAATTCGTTGTCTCATCAGGTTTGAAAGGGAAATAAGATGTCTGATACAGTTGCACCTGAAGGCCGCTCACGGCGCGGAGGTGGTCGCAATGCGCGTCGCCAATTGCGCGAGAATGCGTCGGTCCTATCATCGCCGTTCATTACCCGCAACATCCCCCCTGTCGATATTCTGAGCGAAGAAGCCACCGAGATTATCGAAAATAATGCCGAAACCATTCTTGAAGAGATCGGTATTGATTTCAGAGATGATGCCGAGGCGCTCGATATTCTGCGTAATGTCGGCTGTGACATCAAAGGCGAGCGTGTGCATTTCCCGCGTGGATTGGCCCGCCAGCTTTGCGCCACCGCGCCGTCCAGCTTTACCCAGCATGCCCGCAATCCCGCACGTTCAGTTGAAATTGGCGGCAACAAGACCGTCTTTGCACCGGTTTATGGCCCGCCATTTGTCCGTGATCTAGAGGGTGAACGCCGCTATGCGACGATGGAAGATTTCCGGAATTTCGTAAAACTTGTCTATATGCATCCGGGCTTTCATCATTCTGGCGGTACAATTTGTGAACCGGTAGACCTGCCCATCACCAAACGCCATCTTGAGATGATCTATGCGCATCAAAGCCTGTCCGACAAGCCCTATATGGGATCAGTGACCGCGCCTAGCCGTGCCCAAGATACAGTTGATATGTCAAAAATCCTGTTTGGTGAGGAATTTGTTGCGAACAACACCGTTACCACCAGCTTGATTAACGCCAATTCGCCGATGACATGGGATGATACCATGCTCGGCGCCCTAAAAGTCTACGCCCGCAATAATCAGGCGGTGATCACCGCACCGTTCATTCTTGCCGGTGCGATGTCGCCTGTTTCGGTTGCCGGTACTCTTGCCCAAACGCTGGCTGAGGCGATGTCGGGCATTGCCTTTACCCAAGCGGTCAATCCCGGCGCACCGGTGATTTTCGGTAGTTTTGCCAGCTCTATGTCGATGCAGACAGGGGCGCCAACCTTTGGCACGCCAGAACCGGCAAAGGTTCTGTATGGATGTGCCAAGCTAGCACGGCGGCTTAATGTGCCATTCCGCTCTGGTGGGGCATTGACCGGATCGAAGACGGCTGATGCACAGGCGGCATACGAATCCTCACATACAATTCTGCCAACGGTTATGGGCGGGGTGAATTTTGTTCTGCATGCGGCGGGTTGGATGGAAGGCGGCTTGGTGTCTGACTATGCCAAGCTGTTGCTCGATGCCGATCAATTGACAATGATGCAAAGCCTCGTTGATGGCATTGATGTTAGTGATAATGGCCAAGCAATGGACGCCTTGCGCGAAACCGGCCCGGGTCAGCATTTCCTCGGGTCAAGCCATACCCAAGCGAACTTTGAAAACGCGTTCTGGCGCTCTGAATTGGCCGATAACACGACCTATGAACAATGGTCGTCAGAAGGCTGTGTTGAGAGTAATGAACGCGCCCGCAAGCGTGTGATCGAAATGCTGGCCGCTTATGAGGCACCTGCACTAGATCAGAGTATAGACGAAGCTTTACGCGCATTCATTGCCAAGCGGATGGAAGAGCTACCAGATAGCGATTTTTAATGACGCCCGACAGACTCTAACCGGCTTTAAGAGGCTCTAACCCAAATCTAGCCTTTGAATTCAAAGCCATATTCGATGGCTGCATCTTGCAACCAATCGAGTACATAAGGCGCAAAGCTCGTCCGGCAGATCATGGTAAAGCGATCATCATCCATCGCAATTAATGTGACGCCCGCATGCGATAATGCTGTCTGGGCGCAATCACCAATGCCAAAGCTTCGGGGGTGCAGATCCAGCGCGCAACCCTTTGCCAACACTTGGCGAAGCGCGGGCCCACTAAGCTGGAGAGCGCATAATCCATCAGTCACAACAGTAAGCGAGAAATGTTGCTCACCAAGATCATTGCGGATTGTCCGGTGAAGGTCATCCTCGCGTCCGGCCTCGCATAACAGCAAGAATTCGTCCGGTCCCAGCCAGACGATATGACGGGCGCCCGCCGAAACAACACGGTTCGGCTCAGGCGGGAAATCACATCCAGTATTGGCCTTTAACGCCGGTGCCATTGATGCCCCACCGCGGATGTTGATCTTGCCAAGTTCGGCAATCTCACGAACAACCAATCCGGTTGGGCCACCATCTGGGTTGGCCGATGAATAGGGCGCGCGGCCACTAAGAGACGTTTGGCCCGAAAGCATCGAGCTTTGCTGTGCATTAGCCATTAATACGATCTCCCTTTGGATCGAAAAATACCGGATCGACAATTTCTGCCTCGATCACATCACCATCCAGCATTGGTAAATAAACGGTCTGGCCCATCATTGCATGGCCTCCCTTTAACATCGCCATGGCAATCGAGCCGCCGACATTTGGCGAATAATAAGACGATGTTACCTGTCCCAGCATCTCCATTGGCATTGGCTGGTTGGGGTCCAGAACGGCATGCGCGCCTTCTGGGATCACCCGCTGGCGGTCTTTGGTGCGCAGTCCGACCAATTGTTTGCGGTTGGTGAGGGCCATGGATTCGCGGGCCAAAGCACGCTTGCCAATAAAGTCTGGTTTCACCTTTGAGACAATCCAGTCCATGTTCAAATCTTGCGGCGTTACCGAACCGTCAGTTTCCTGACCAACAATGATAAAGCCCTTTTCCGCCCGCAGAACGTGCATGGCCTCGGTGCCATAAGGGGTGATGCCATAGTCTTTGCCAGCCTTCATCAACTGGGTCCATAGCGCCAGACCGTGACGCGCCTTTACGTTGATTTCGTAGGATAGCTCACCGGTAAATGAAATCCGGAAAATGCGCACTGGCAGACCAGAAACATGGCCTTCCTTCATCGACATAAAGCCAAAGCTGGCCGCGTCGAGATCAATGTCACATCCAGCCGCTTGCAGGATTTTCGCCGCATTTGGACCAGACAATGTTGCCACTGCCCATTCTTCTGTTACCGAGGTGAAATAAACCTCTAGCTCAGGCCATTCGGTTTGTGACCATTCTTCCAGCCAATCAAGCACACCAGCCGCGCCGCCAGTGGTAGTGGTCATATGGTAGTGGTTTTCGCCAAGGCGGGTTGTCACACCATCATCCATGACCATGCCATCATCCTTTAGCATCAGGCCGTAACGGCATTTGCCAATGCCCAGCTTGAGCCAGCTATTGGTATAGACACGGTTCAGAAACTCTGCGGCATCGGGGCCTTGGATATCAATCTTGCCGAGGGTGGAGGCATCGAGCAGCCCGGCTGTTGTGCGCGCCGCCAAAACCTCGCGGTTAACCGCCTCGGCCATGGTCTCGCCGTCCTTTGGATAATACCAAGCCCGCATCCATTGGCCGACATGTTCAAAGGTGGCACCATTTTCCCGGTGCCAATTATCCATCCGCGTAAGGCGTGTTGGATCGAACAAATTACCAATATCACGACCGGCAATGGCGCCAAAGTTTGACGGGGTATAAGGCATCCGGAAGGTGGTTGTGCCAACGTCTGGAATTTCCGCACCCAATGCCTCGGCCAGAATTGCCAATCCATTGATGTTAGAGGTTTTGCCCTGATCGGTCGCCATGCCCAAAGTGGTATAGCGTTTTAGATGCTCAACAGACTGATAGCCTTCACGTGCGGCGAGGCTAACGTCTGATGCGGTCACATCATTCTGGAAATCGACAAATGCCTTTGGTCCTTTGCCACCATCATAACCATTGGTGATTTTCCATGCTGGCTGGGGACGCCAATTCTGTTTTGGCGAAGTGACCTCAGGCAGGCTGGCATCTTCAACCGGAAAACCACTGGCCTTTGCCGCTTTGCTACCCGCTTGCATGCCCTCACGAAGGGCGACTGCCGGATCAAAGCTACCATTGCCAGCACCGGCGTTGAAACAAGCCTCATGGGTTGTACTTGGCTTGAAGCATAATTTGTTCTCGTCCCAGCTAAGCTTGCCGCGTGCCTGTGAATGGAGATGGACCGCTGGGGTCAAGCCACCAGACATTGCAATCAAATCGCAATCCATATGGATCGGGTCATCAAGGATCTGGCTTGCGCTCTCATTTACCGGTGCGATCTCGACGCGGGCCACGCGGTGACCACCAAAGGCACTAATGACCGCATGGCCTGCCATGATCGTAATGCCAGCTTCTTTAACCGCCGTAACCAACGGGCCTTTCAAGGTCTTGCGCACATCCACAACCACAACATTCGCACCGCCCTGATGCAAGGCCAATGCGGTACGATAGGCATCATCATTATTGGTAAAGACGATTGTGCGATTGCCCGGCACAACGCCGTAACGGTTCACATATGTACGCACAGCCCCAGACAGCATGACGCCCGGTAAATCATTGCCGCCAAAAACCAATGGACGTTCATGCGCACCTTGGGCCAAGACAACTTGCTTTGCCCGTACTTTCCACATGCGCTGGCGCGGTAGATGCGCCGGACGAGACGGCAGATGGTCGGTAACGCGCTCGTTCAACGTGAGGTAGTTTGAGTCCATGTAGCCAAACACGGTTGTGCGCGGCAACAATGTCACCTCTGGCATGCTGGCCAATTCGGCCATCGCCGTGGCCACCCATTTATCGGCTGGTTGGCCATCAATAAGCGTATCGGTTTCGCCAAGCACCCAGCCGCCAAATTCATTTTGCTCATCCGCAAAAATCACCCGCGCGCCGCTCTTGCCTGCTTGCAACGCCGCCATGATGCCAGCAATGCCGCCGCCTGCAATCAATATGTCACAATGCGCGTTTAATTTTTCATAGCGGTCAGGATCATTCGGGTCATCCGCAACCCGGCCCAAACCGGCGGCATTGCGGATCACATGCTCGTATGTCATCCAGAGCGAGGCTGGCCACATAAAGGTTTTGTAATAAAATCCGGCAGGGAAAAACCGCCCCAACACCGAATTGACCGCGCCAACATCAAATTTGAGCGATGGCACACGGTTTTGACTTTCGGCATAGAGGCCATCAAAAATCTCGATCTGTGTGGCCCGCAAATTAGGTTCCGCATAGGCGCCTTTGCCCAGCCGGATCAGCGCATTAGGCTCTTCTGATCCGGCGGCAAGAATACCGCGTGGACGATGGTATTTGAACGAACGGCCAACCAGATGAACATCATTCGCCAATAATGCAGAGGCCAGCGTGTCACCCTCATAACCCTGATATTCGCGGCCATCAAAGGTGAATGTAACGCGCTTGTTACGGTTAATGCGGCCGCCGTTTTGGCTACGCGCAATCTGCTGTGATGTGCGTTTGAAAATGCTAACCATTATTTTGCTCCGCCCGGCTTGGCTGCGGCCTCGGCCGGTGTGGCGCGGCGCCAGCTATCGGTATAGGCGGCTTTGCCTGCTTTGGATTTTGGTGTCTTGCCCATTGGATAAATTTCGACAATCTCATGTGTGACCGTATCGCGCGCCACATTGAACCAACGGCGGCAACCGGTGGTGTGCCGCCAGCGTTCTAGAAATAATCCCTTGGGATTGTCACGCAGGAACAAGTAATCGGCAAATTCAGCGTCGCTCAGGCTGTTTTGGGCGAGAGGGCGGGCGATGTGTGCCTCGCCGCCGCACGCAAATTCACTTTCCTCACGAGGGCCGCAATGGGGGCAATTAATAATCAACATAATCTTGTCTCCTTACGCTAGCTGGTTTGCTAGCTGGGCGCGGGCGAATTAATGGGCAACGCCCGCCGCACCATGCTCGTCAATGAGAAGGCCAGTTTGGAACCGGTTAAGTGAATAGGGGGCGGCGATTTTATTTGGCCGGTCATTGGCAATCAGATCGGCAAAGACATGCCCCGAACCTGGCGTCGCCTTAAAGCCGCCTGTACCCCAGCCGCAATCAAAATACAGACCGTCGATATCAGTCTTTGAAATGATTGGCGACGCATCAGGGCAGGTATCAACAATGCCGCCCCAATGGCGCAACATGCGCAAGCGCGACAAAACTGGAAACAGCTCTACCGCCGCGTTGATCATATGTTCTGGGACAGGGAATGATCCGCGCTGGGCATAGGAATTATATTTATCAACACCGGCGCCAAGAACCATCTCGCCCTTATCCGACTGGCTGATATACATATGCACGGCGTTCGACATGATGACCGTATCCAGAATGGGCTTGATTGGTTCTGAAACCAATGCCTGCAATGGGCGGCTGGCTAGCGGTAGGCGAATGCCCGCCATTGCCGCGATAACGCTGGAATGACCAGCGACCACACAGCCGACTTTTTTCGTTTTGATAGGGCCGCGCGTGGTGTCGAGGCCGGTGACCTTGCCGCCTTGCCGCTGGATCCCCAGAACCTCGCAATTCTGGATGATATCGACGCCCAGATCATCGGCCGCACGGGCATAGCCCCATGCCACCGCATCATGCCGCGCAGTGCCACCACGTTTTTGCAAAAAGCCACCCATTACCGGATAGCGTATGCTCTGATCGATATTAATCGCAGGCACAAATTTCTTGATTTCTTGGGGGCCAAGAATATCAGAATCAATGCCGTTAAGGCGGATGGCGTGAACCCGGCGCGACATCTCGCGTAACTCGTGCTCGCTATGGGCAATGGTTAGAACACCGCGCTGGCTGAACATTACGTTAAAGTTCAAATCCTGCGACATGCCTTCCCATAGTTTCATGGAATGTTCATAGATTGCCGCCGACTCGTCCCACAGATAGTTAGAGCGAATGATGGTGGTGTTACGGCCAGTGTTACCACCGCCTAGCCAGCCTTTTTCGACAACGGCAATATTCGTCATGCCGTGAACCGCCGCCAGATAATAGGCGGTCGCAAGGCCGTGTCCGCCGCCACCAATGATAACGGCGTCATATTCGGCTTTCGGTTCGGCGTCACGCCATGCGCGTTGCCAATCCTGATGATAATTCATCGCTTTTTTGGCAATGGCAAAAGCAGAATATTTCGGCTTGCCACCGGGTAAGCCTCTTTGACCACGATCTGGCTGGTTTGACGCCATAACACTATCCTCTAGCATGTTCACGGTGCATGCCTATTAAAAGAGCTAATAAGCTAAATAACCTGCGCTTCACAGCACAAATCACCTATCCACAAGACGACACCAGATTTGTCTCAATCGACAATCTCTGCAACGCCATCATCAAAGCGTGAAGATTATCCGAAGGGTGCCAGAATTCATAGCGATTTAGCCCCATATTTAAGGCTAAGCCCTGCGCTATCTTGACGCCATTAGGAAAATTCGCCCAGAGTATATCTAAACCTGCACAAGAATGGCGGGGCAATAGAAAATCAACGGGGTAGAATGATGGCTGTGATCAACTCGATAGCTGATCGTGAGGATGAATTGCGTGCATGGCGGCGGCTGTTGCACCAAAATCCAGAGCTTGGCTATGAAGAAGTGTTCACCTCGAATTTTGTTGCCGAAAAGTTGGCTGGGTTCGGCCTTGAAGTGCATCGCGGCATGGGCAAAACCGGTGTTGTCGGTATTTTGCACGGGACTGGTACCGGCACTGGCACCGGCACATCTAGCGGCAAGGCGATTGGCCTTCGCGCCGATATGGATGCCTTGCCAATGGATGAAATGAATGATTTTGCGCATGCCTCACAGAATCCGGGGCGGATGCATGCTTGCGGTCACGATGGCCATACAACAATGCTTTTGGGCGCGGCCCAATATCTGGCTGAAACGCGGAATTTTGACGGCACTGTCTATTTTATTTTCCAGCCAGCAGAAGAAGGCGGCGGTGGCGGCAAGGCGATGATAAAAGACGGTCTGTTCGAGAAGTTCGATATGCAGAGCGTCTGGGGATTACACAATTGGCCGGGCATGGAGGCGGGTGAATTTGGCGTTCATTCTGGCGCCTGTATGGCCGCGGCGGATATGTTCGATATGGAAATTATTGGTGCTGGTGGGCATGCGGCGATCCCCCATCTGGCGGTTGATCCGGTGCCGTGCGGCGCGGCAATTGTTCAATCATTACAAACAATTGTTTCACGGCGGGTGTCGCCAACTGATGCTGGTGTTGTGACTGTTACAATCTTTCAGGCTGGCTCTGCGCATAATGTCATTCCGGGGACCGCACGTCTTGCGGGCACTGCGCGTAGCTTTTCGCCAGAGGTGCGAGAATTGCTGGCCAATTCAATCCGCGAGATATGCACAACAACCGCCGCGGCCTATGGCTGTGAGCTAAAATTTAACTGGGAAGATGGTTATCCGGCGACAGTTAATCATGCGCCGAATGCGGCACGCGCCGCAGATATTGTCGCGGACCTGGTAGGTGAAAGCCGCGTCGATAAAAATATGGCGCCATCAATGGGGGCCGAAGATTTTTCCTATATGTTGGAAGAACGGCCTGGGGCGTATATCTGGCTTGGGACCGGCCCCGCGGCAAGTGACGGCATGCTGCATAATGCGAAATATGATTTCAATGACGATATGCTAACGCTTGGGACAAGCTATTGGGCCAAGCTGGTTGAATCCGAACTGCCGAAATAAATAACCTCTAGCCCCAAGCCTAAATAGACACGAGATAAACACGATTCTGTGATGTGGCTGTGGTCCGGCATTGACTCTGTTCTTGCCCTAATATAGAACAAAACAAGAACAAATAATCAAAAATAGCCGGATTACTGACTGTTCGGCAGGATAGTGAGGAGGGCGCAATATGGCGGCCACAAACCAAAACGCTTCCCCAAAATATGAGGAAAAGCGCAGGAATTTTCATAAATTACAAAGTGATGTTGCTGTTCTTGATGGGCGGTTATTGCGGCGGCGTGTGCCGCTTGGCGTTGATGATCTCGATTCGGCGCTTGCTGGTGGTTTGGCGCTCGGACGGGTGCATATGCTATGCGCGAATTGGGGCGGTAATATCGGCGCACATGGGGCACTGACTGGCTTTGCCATTTGTTTGCTACGCCAGCTATTGGCCCAGCCCGATCAGGACGGGCCTATTGTCTGGTGCCCATCATCATCGATGGCTGGTAGCGGGATGCTGTATGGCGCGGGGTTGGCGGCGCTGGGGCTCGATCCTGGGCGGTTGTTGATTGTTGACGCGCCAAGCCCAAACCGGCGGCTAGCGGTGCTGGAAGATATTTTGCGGACCAAGGGGCTGAGCGCGGTTGTCGTTGAATATGATTCGATGCGCAAATCATCGGATTACTGGATGCGACTGGCACGCCGTGCCCAATTGGCGGCTGAGGCGAGTGGTACAACCGGCTTTTTACTTGGCTGGCCAGTGGCGGCTAGTGGCTTTGAAACCATCTGGAAAATCAAGCCAGCTATAGATGAACCCGCTATAGGTGACGCGCATAATATGAATATGCGGGCGTCTATGACGCTCATGCCATGGCGGCCTACATGGGATGTGGAACTGGCGCATGCGCGTGGTGGCCGTGCCTATGAAACCCGCCTTATCTGGGATGTGCACACAAATATAATTAGTAATAATACCAATAACACTATGCATGAGAGCCAGCCTGATCTGGCCATTGATACGCCCATTGATAGACACAGTAATCAGCCGATAACACCAGATCATCCGGTGTATTATATGCATGATGGGTTGCGGGTTGATGGCGAACGCCGCCGCAATGCAGGGTAATGGCGTGTTATGGCGCGGTTGATTATCTATGCATGGTTTCCGCATCTGGCGGCGGATAGAATCCGGCGAACAACACCCGCACCGAATGCCGGAAAGTCGGGTTCTGGATTAATTCTGCATACGGCCAAATATCACGGTGCGGATATTGTCGAGGCGGTCTGTGCACGGGCGCGGCGGCGGGGTCTGCATACAGGGATGCGGCTTGCCGATGCGCGGGCTATTTGTCCAGAATTGACATCATTCGACAGTAATCCGGCGGCGGATGCGGCGGATTTGCATCAGCTAGCCCTATGGGCGCGGCGTTATTGCCCACTAACCGCGCCGGATGATGGCAATCCGATATCGGGTCAAGTAGCGATAGGCCAATCAACTATGTTTCGGGCGGGTGCGAAGTCTGGCCAAAAACAGGGTGTGAATAGTGCCCGCATTGCCTTTGCCGGTGATGGAATATGGCTTGATGTGGCTGGTGCTGATCATCTTTATGGTGGCATTCGGCCATTGCTGGCGGATTTGGCGCGGCGTTTGCGCAAAGCTGGTCTTACTGTTCGTCTGGGTGTTGCCCCAACATGCGGCGCGGCTTGGGCATTGGCGCGCTATGGCCGGTCTGCTCGTTATGTGCTGGCTGGTCCAAAGTCAAAGGCGGGTAGTGAAAAGGATGCGAGCCGCAAAGCAATTGGCGCGGCATTGGCGGGGCTACCGTTGGCGGCATTGCGGATTGATGATGCGCTATGCATTACAATGCGGACGGCGGGTTTGCGGGTTATCGGTGATATTATCAACATGCCGCGGGCACCGCTTGCGGCGCGGTTTGGTCCGCAATTGATCGAACGGCTTGATGCGGCGCTTGGCTATGTTAATGAGAGTTTTGCCCCGATTGCCCCGCCGCGCCCATTGCTAACGGTACAGAATTTTGCCGAACCGGTGGCGGCGCCCGATGATATCAAAGCGGTAATCCGGCGATTGACCAATGATATTTGCCTGTTGCTACAGAGCGAAGGGATGGCGGCGCGGCGGTTGCGTTTGGGGTGGAAATTACTGGATGGCGGCGTCGGCATTAAGGATGTTCATCTGTCGCGGCCGAACCGTGATAATGCCGCTTTTCACCGATTGCTGGCGGATGTAAGTGAAAATATAAATCCCGAATTTGGGTTGGAAATGGCGTGGATGGAGGCGCATGGATGTTCCCCACAAGCCCCTGTTGCGATCGGGTTTCATGACGGTATTTCACCAAGCGAGAGCCATGCTGATCTGGTTGACCGGTTGGTTGCGCGGCTTGGCTATGGCGCGGTATTGCATATGAAATCACATGCCAGCTGGCAACCCGAGATGGCGCAATATATGGCTTTGCCAGATGTTGAACCACAAGGATTTGAGCCACAGGGATTTGAAACTAGAGGGGGATTTAAACCACAGGGGTTTGAAACTAGAGGGGGATTTGAGGCCGAAGGGGGCGCAACCAATTACCTGCATAGCGAGATGGTTCCGCCGCGCCCGATACGGTTATTGGCGCATCCAGAGCCCCTATCAGTGATCGCCTTATTGCCAGACCATCCGCCAGCCCAATTTGTCTGGCAAAAGCGTACCCATAAAATCAGCCGGGCGAGTGGACCTGAACGCATTGCACCACAATGGTGGGTGGCGACAAAGGGCACGAAAACGCGTGATTATTTCCGTTTGCAGGATGATCAGGGCGCGCGGTTCTGGGTCTATCGCGAAGGTCTTGTTGAACGCGGTGAAGATACTAAATGGTTTCTGCACGGGTTTTTTGCGTGATGGTGGCTGGTGCAAAGAATGCTGGCAAAGAGCCCCTCATCAAGCGAGCCATATTGGGGTGTTATAGCAATTTCACCTTTTTGCATGGGGCGGCGCATCCAAGCGAAATGGTCGAGATGGCGGCGGCGCTTGGCTGGCAGGCAATTGGCATTGCTGATGTGAATTCGCTGGCGGGTATTGTGCGGGCGCATATGGCGGCGCGGGCGCATGATATTACCTTAGTTGTTGGTGCACGGTTGCGGCCGCTAGATGGTCCTGATGTTATTGTCCATCCGCTGGATCGGGCCGGTTATGAGGCGTTATCGGTATTGCTAAGCGAGGCTAATATGCGTGGCAGCAAGGCGGCGCCGGTGCTCTATATAGCTGATCTTGCGCGCTTGCCGCCTAGCACTGCCTGTTTGGTAATTCCGCCGGAAAATCCAGATGCTGGCTATAGTGCCCAGCTTGCCCAGATCAATCAGGTGGCACAGGGGCCGGTATTTGCCGGTGCCGCCCTTTATCGTGATGGTGTGGATGATGCGCGTCTGGCGGTTCTAGCCACGGCGGCGGCGGCGAATAATCTACCGTTAACGGCGGTTGGTGATTGCCTTTATCATGTGCCGGATCGTCGTCCTTTGGCCGATGTGCTGACCTGTATCCGCGAGAAATGCCTTTTGGATAAGGCGGGTCATCTATTGTCGCGCAATGCCGAGCGGCATCTGATTACACCAGAGGAAACAGCGCGCCGTTGGCGGCATTATCCAGAGGCGCTGGCGGCGGCGGCGGATCTTGCCAACCTATGCAAATTTGCGATGAGCGACCTGTCCTATGAATACCCATCTGAGGTTACCCCGGGTGGCCGCGATGCAATGCAAGAGTTGGAATATCAGGCCTATAAAGGGGCGCATAAACGCTATCCGGATGGCATTCCGGCAAAGGTTGAGGATTATCTTGCGCGGGAATTGCAGTTGATCGCCAAGATGAAATTTGCCCCCTATTTTCTAACGGTTTTTGATATTGTTAGGTTTGCCCGTGGGCGCGGTATTTTATGCCAAGGGCGTGGCTCGGCGGCAAATTCGGCGGTCTGTTATTGTCTGGGTATTACCGCGGTTGACCCGAATAGATCCCAGCCATTGTTTGAACGCTTTATGAGTGAGGCACGCGGTGAACCACCCGATATTGACGTTGATTTTGAACATGAACGCCGTGAAGAGGTGATCCAGCACATCTATGCCAAATATGGCCGCACACGCGCTGGTCTGACGGCCGCGGTAATTACCTATCGCCGCCGCAGTGCGCTTCGTGAAGTGGCCAAGGTGTTTGGCCTTAGCCGTGATGTGCAGGCGGTTCTATCGGGCCAGGTATGGGGCCGTGAGAAAGCAGGCCTTGACGGTGATGCATTGCGTGCGGCGGGGCTGGATCCTAGTGATAGGCGGTTGGCGCTGGTGATGCGTTTGGTTGCCGATATCAGTAGATTTCCACGCCATTTATCACAGCATGTGGGCGGCTTTGTTATCACCCGCGGGCGGCTTGATCACCTATGCCCGATTAGCCCGGCCGCGATGGAGGGGCGTACGGTAATCGAATGGGACAAGGATGATCTTGATGCGCTTGGCTTGCTCAAAGTCGATATATTGGCGCTTGGTATGCTTAGTTGCATAAGGCGGGCATTTGATCTGTTACGCCAGCATTATAACCGCCCTCTCACATTGGCATCGACGCCACCCGAGGATACGGCAACCTATAACATGCTATGCGAAGGCCGGTCGGTTGGTGTGTTTCAGGTTGAATCGCGGGCCCAGATGGCCATGTTGCCACGGCTTCAACCGCGCTGTTTTCATGATCTGGTGGTGCAGGTGGCGATTGTCCGGCCGGGACCTATTCAGGGCGATATGGTGCATCCTTATTTGCGCCGGCGGGCCGGTATTGAAAAGGTTGAATACCCTTCTGAGGCATTGCGTTCAGTGCTAGAGCGCACCCTTGGCGTGCCGCTATTTCAGGAGCAGGCAATGCAGATTGCCATTGTCGGGGCTGGCTTTACCGGTGATGAGGCCGATCAATTACGCCGCGCCATGGCGACGTTCAAAAAACATGGTGACGTTGGTAATTTCCGCGAAAAGATGATCAATGGCATGGTTGAGCGTGGCTATGATGTGAAATTTGCAGAACGCTGTTTCAGTCAGATTGAAGGGTTTGGTACCTATGGGTTTCCAGAATCACACGCCGCCAGCTTTGCGCTATTGGTTTATGTTTCAGCGTGGATCAAACAGCATTATCCAGATGTGTTTATCTGTTCGTTGCTAAATGCCCAGCCCATGGGATTCTATTCGCCATCACAGTTAATTGCCGAGGCCAAGCGAAGCGGGATAAAAATTCTGCCAGCCGATGTGAGTCATTCTGATTGGGATAGCCGGCTTGAACAGGATCCGCATAACCGGCGCTCTTTACATGCATTGCGGCTTGGTTTGCGTTTGGTTAAAGGCTTGCCGCGCGGTGAGGGTGAGCGCATCGCCGCGTGCCGTCCATCCGTTGCTAATGAGGCGCCGTTTAGCAATCTTGCCGATATCATGCGGCGGGCGGATGTGTCGGCGAATGCGTTGCAGGCCATTGCCGCGGCGGATGGATTTGGCAGTCTGGGTCTAAACCGGCGACAGGCCTTTTGGCAGGTGCGTGCGCTGGCCAAACAACGCTGGCACGAAATGCCGCTATTTGCCCATGCCACCCGCCGTCATGATGATATCGCCGGAACCGAGGAACAGGTGACATTGCCCGTCACTCTGCCGGGCGAGGAGGTGGCGGCTGATTACCGTAGCCTTGGCCTGTCGTTAAAGGCGCATCCGATCACCTTGCTCCAACCGCATCTGCAAGCGGCTGGATGGCAGGGATGTTCCGCTGGTCTGGATGCTCGTGATGGGCTTCGCCTCAGGCTTGCTGGATTGGTGACCATGCGCCAACGCCCGGGAACGGCCAGTGGCACGGTGTTTTTAACCTTGGAAGAAGGGGTGTTCTCGCTAAATGTGATTATCTGGCCAAAGCTAACCGAGACGTATCGCGAGGCTATGCTGCGCTCACAAATATTGGGTGTTGTTGGCCGTGTTCAAAAACAGGGCGCGGTCATTCATTTCATCGCTGAATCACTATTTAACTTAAATGGGTTTCTGCACCATCTCGATGATGTGTCCGCCAGTAAAACCAGCAATACCCGCATGCGAAGTCGCGATTTCCGTTAGGCAAAATTCCTGTTTCGGGTAATGCTGTCGATCATTGGAAACATGGCTGGGAGAGGGTGCATTATGGTTGATATAGTTGCAGGAACAAAAAACCGTATTTTTGAAGGTGGCTGTCACTGTGGGTCGGTTCGCTTTAGCGTAACCGGACCTCTGCGCAAAATACTGGTATGTCATTGTGATGATTGCCGCCGGTTAACGGGGGCTAGTTGGAATGCGACCCGCGCCGTTGACGATAATATGACCATTGCCGATGATAGCACCCTTAGCTGGTATGATAGTTCTCCATGGGCGCGGCGTGGTTTTTGTAATAAATGCGGATCGCACATGTTCTATCAATTAAAGAATGAAACCGAGATGTCGGTTGGCGTTGGTATGCTTGATGATTCTAGGGGGATGCAGGTTGCGGGGCAGATATTTGCCAACAGCCATCCCGAATGGGGGCCACTCGATTGCAGTGCGCTAGAGAACATGGATGATGAATTGCTGGCGCAATATGACGTGAAGCCTGATCGCTAGCCAGCGCGCTTGATTGTTTCCTGAACCGCAAAGCAAGGACTACCGTCGGCGAATAGCGCGGCGCATGCCGAGCGCGCCTGAATTTCATCCAGATTATGGAAACGCACACGCCATAGCGGCATTTCACCGCGTGTCACAAGAGTGAGCCGCGCCGGTGTCATGCCCAATACATCATCGGCTGTACGCCGCGCGCGAACGGCGGCACGATGGGCATTGGCACGCTTGGCAAAGCTACCGATTTGCACGCTCCAGATGGTGCGTTTTTGGGCGGCGGTCGGGTCTGGCGGACTATCCAGATAATCATTCTCTATCGACGAACTCGCCAATTCGAGGTTAGAGCGCACCCGCTTTTTAGGTGGCGCCGATGGCAATGATGACGGGAACGGCACGATCGTCGGTTTTTTCTTCTTCGGCTTGGCTGACGCGGTTAGCTGGGTACGAATTTCGGTTGGCTTTACGCGTTTGAATGACGCATCCAGAATTTGCTTCATGTGTGCGTCACGGCTGCGTCCGGTTTTGCCGCCAAAAACGACACCAATTAAACGGGTGTTATGGCGTTTAACCGATGCCATGAGATTAAAGCCAGATGCGTTGATATAGCCGGTCTTGATGCCGTCTGTTCCCGAATAGCTCGATAGCAATTTGTTGTGATTGCCAAAATTCCGGCCCTTCCACTTGAAATTGCGGGTCTTGAAATAGTGGTAATGCTTTGGAAAGTCGCGGCGAAGGGCAATGCCTAGGCGCGCCATATCGCGGGCGGTTGTGCGTTGCTTGCTATGCGGCAGGCCAGATGCATTGCGGAATGTTGTGCTCTTCATCCCGATGGCGCGCGCCTTTCGGGTCATCCGTTTGGCAAAGGCTGGTTCATCGCCTGAGAGATGCTCGGCAACAATTGTTGCAACGTCATTTGCCGATTTTGTCACAAGCGCAAGGATCGCATCCTCGACGCTGATCGTCTGGCCGGGTTTTAGATAGAGCTTTGACGGTGACCGGCTAGCGGCAACGCGTGATGCTTTCATCCGGCTTTTCAGGGTCAAACGTCCAGAATCAAGCTCTTCAAACAAAAGATACAAAGTCATGATTTTGGTGAGCGATGCCGGATATCGCAAATTGTCGGCATTGCGCGAGAACAACACCTTGCCGGTGCTCTCCTCGATGACGATCGCGGCATATTTGGCGGCCTGTGCATTGCTGGCCGGTGCGCCGATCAAGGCAATGCAAAAAACCACGCCAAGGCCCACACTCATGCCAATCCGGCTGGCGCGTGATACCGCCATCGATAGGGCTGCGCGGCTCTGTAATAAAAACCCGATAAAGAATGCCCACACGCCATCGCGTGCCTTATGCAATCTTTGGGTAGTCGTTACAGGCATAAAGGATGCTCCATCTGGATGCTCAATAAAACAGACCTAAAACGTCTCGGCGCACCGTAGCGGCAAAACGTCTCGGACCAGCGCCATATCACCAGCGCCATACGAAAAGCGGTAACAACGCGGCACCGTGCGAAGCATACCGTAATTGGTGTCTAGTTCAACAAAGACCACAATATTTAGCGTAAGTTTTTGTAAATTTTGACGTTGCTCCGGTGTGAGACCTCTCAAAGTCCCGCTAAATTTATTAATAAATGGTAAAGAACCGCATTTTTTTTGATTCAAGGCCTTTTTAGTCGGTGATTAATTCCAATATCCTATAGGCAGGCGGCAATTTCTGCGTAAAGTAATAAAGGGCGAAATACTAACGTCTAATTGTTGCAAAAACTGTGCCGCTATCCTCGCCCGAAAAGGCGGTTTATGAAGTAAGTAGATTATTGGCTGTAAAGACCTATGAGTGACAAAATTAGAAAAGGCGACGACGGCAATTCCCAGCTAATCGTCGAGAGACGCACAAAGACCAAAAAGCCATCGATGTATAAGGTCATCATGATGAATGACGATTATACACCGATGGAATTTGTCGTGCATGTCCTGCAGAACTTTTTCAATCTGAGTACAGATCAGGCGACCGCCATTATGTTGAATGTGCACCAGCGCGGCGTCGGTGTGTGCGGTATTTACACCTTTGAAATTGCCGAGGCGAAAGCCTCAAAAGTCATGGAATATGCGCGTCAAAACGAGCATCCCCTTCAGTTACAACTGGAAAAGGAATAAAGCCAATGCTGTCACGTGAGCTAGAGGAAACACTCCGCCGGGCGATGGGCAATGCCTCTGTGCGGATGCATGAATTCGCAACATTAGAGCATCTATTATTGGCGTTGACCGAGGATAGTGACGCGCTTGAGGTGCTCACGGCCTGTAAGGTTGATATCGAAGAATTGCGCAAGCGACTAAACGAATATATCGAAGTCGAGTTGGCCTCTATCGTCACTCATAGCGAAGGCGTTGACGTCCAGCCAACCGCCAGTTTCCAGCGGGTAATCCAGCGCGCGATCATCCACACACAATCATCTGGCCGCGAGGTAGCGACTGGCGCCAATGTGCTTGTGTCGATTTTCTCCGAGCGTGAAAGCCATGCGGTCTGGTTCCTGAAATCTCTCAACATGACCCGCCTGGATGCGGTGTCATATCTTAGCCACGGATCCGAGGGTGAAGTTGCCAAAGGAACCGAAAGCAATGATGAGACAACGATTGATGGTGGCCAGGATAATGATCCGCTTAGCCAATATGCGGTTGATCTGATTGCCAAGGCGTCGGCAGGCCGCATTGACCCGCTTATCGGGCGTGACCGTGAACTTGATCGCACCATCCAGATCCTATGTCGGCGGACCAAGAATAACCCGCTTTATGTCGGTGATCCGGGTGTTGGTAAAACCGCCATTGCCGAGGGCTTGGCATTGCGGATTCACAATGGTGAAGTGCCCGAAGCACTAACCAACGCGGTGATCTATTCGCTGGATATGGGCCAGCTATTGGCTGGCACCCGTTATCGGGGCGATTTTGAGGAGCGGCTAAAGGCGGTGATGAAGGCCGTTGCCGATGATGAAAACGCCATCCTGTTTATCGATGAAATCCACACAGTGATCGGTGCGGGTGCGACCTCTGGTGGGGCGATGGATGCCTCCAATCTGCTAAAGCCAGCCTTGCAGGAAGGCACATTGCGCTGTATCGGATCGACTACCTACAAAGAATATCGGGGTCATTTCGAAAAGGACCGTGCGCTGGTTCGCCGTTTCCAGAAGATTGACATCAAAGAGCCGACGATTGCCGATACCGTCAAAATTCTAAACGGACTAAAGAGCCGTTATGAAGAGCATCACAAAGTGCGTTATACCGGCGCGGCTTTGCGTACGGCGGTTGATCTCTCGGCGCGCTATATCAATGACAGAAAGCTGCCGGACAAGGCGATTGACGTGATTGATGAGGCCGCGGCGGCGCAAAACCTATTGCCGCCATCGCGCCGCAAAGTGACCATCGGCCAGCGTGAGGTCGAGGCCACCGTGGCAACAATGGCGCGGATCCCGTCAAAGCATGTTAGCCGTGACGACAAGGCGGTTTTGGAATCGCTGGAAGGTGATCTTAAACGTCTGGTGTTTGGTCAGGATGCCGCCATTTCGGCGCTATCATCGGCGATCAAACTGTCTCGTGCTGGCTTGCGTGAGCCAGAAAAGCCGGTCGGTAATTACCTGTTTTCTGGCCCGACAGGCGTCGGTAAAACCGAGGCGGCGCGGCAATTGGCCGAGGCGTTGGGGATTAAACTTCTGCGTTTTGATATGTCGGAATATATGGAGCGTCATACCGTCTCGCGGCTCATTGGTGCGCCTCCGGGCTATGTTGGTTTTGACCAGGGCGGCTTGCTAACAGACGCCATCGACCAGAACCCGCATGCGGTGCTGTTGCTTGATGAGATTGAAAAAGCCCATCCCGATCTGTTCAATATCCTGTTGCAGGTTATGGACCACGGCAAACTCACCGACAATAACGGCAAGTCCGTTGATTTCCGCAATGTCATTTTGATCATGACCACGAATGCCGGTGCCCAAGAGCTGTCAAAGACCGCGATTGGCTTTAACCGAGACCATAATGATGGCGCCGATATCGAGGCCATTGAAAAGATGTTCTCGCCAGAGTTTCGTAACCGTCTTGATGCGATCATTCCGTTTGCACCGCTTGGCCATGAGGTTATCCGCCTCGTGGTTGACAAGTTCATCATGCAGCTTGATGCCCAATTGGCCGACCGCAATGTCGAGATTGAGCTTAGTGATGCGGCGCGTGATTGGCTGGCTGAGCGTGGCTATGACAAGAATTATGGGGCCCGCCCGCTAACCCGTGTTGTTCAGGAATATATCAAAAAGCCGCTTGCCGATCAGTTGCTGTTTGGCGATCTGACATCGGGTGGCTTGGCACGGGTTGATGTGAAAAAGGGCAAGCTAGTGGTGACTGTCAAAGCGCCGCCGCAAAAGGCATTGCCTGGCAAACGCACAGCACTACCGGCGCCCGAACGCGGCTAGGATTTGGTGGTCGGCGCCTTGCTAAAGGGGCCGGCCATTTCAATATGGTTCTTTTCCGCCTCAATGCCGTCGGCTTCGGCCCGCAGGAACCGCGCCACGGCTTGGCGAAACCCATCATGATCAATCCAGTGGGCCGAAAAAATCGTGGTCGGCATATAGCCGCGCTGGACTTTGTGAAAGCCTTGGGCACCAGCCTCGACGCGTGACAATCCGCGTTCGATGGCAAAATCTATTGCCTGATAATAACACGCCTCGAAATGCAGATTTGGGATGTCGATATCGGCCCCCCAATTGCGTCCAAATAGCGTGTCCTCGCCGATAAAGTTCAGCGCGCCGCCAATGATCTGCCCATTATATTCTGCCATCACCAGCAACATTCGGTCCGCCATTGTCTGATGCAAAAGGTCGAAAACCTCTTTGGTCAGATAGGCGCTCCCCCATTTCTGGTCGATCGTCGACATGTAAAAGCGAAAGAAACTGTCCATGTGATGCGTCTCAATGGCATCGCCGGTGAGTTGCAACATGGTCACGCCAGCATCGATAACTGATTGGCGTTCCTTGCGGATGTTCTTGCGCTTACGGGATGATAAATTGCTTAAAAAGTCAGCAAAGTCAGTGTAATCACGGTTTTCCCAATGAAATTGCATAGAGCTGCGGATTAGCCAGCCAGCCGCCGCCAGATCATCAGTGTCTTCTGCTGGCAGAAAATTGATATGCGCAGAAGATAGCGCAAACTGCTGGGTATATTGGACAAGGGCTCTGGCGAGTGCGTCGGTGATCTGGCGGCGGCGTTTATCATCGGCATCTCCGGTTAGAAACCGCGGTCCAGTCGCCGGGGTAAAGGGGATAGCTGATAGCAATTTGGGGTAATAGCGACCACCGGCTTGGGTAAAGCCATTGGCCCAGCTATGATCGAAAATATATTCGCCGTAAGAATGGTGCTTGATGTAATGCGGCATTGCGCCAACCAACACACCGTCGGCGTCGCGCATCAACAGGTGCATCACATCCCAGCCGGTATCGCCGCCGGTCGCCCCGCCGCGTTCCAGCGCAGACAGAAATGCATGGCACACGAACGGGTTGTTACTGCCGGCCAGCTGGTCCCATTCACTGGGCGCCACCGCGGTAATGTCGCGGCATAGTTCTACGGTAAAAGCATCCCCATCCATGCATTGAAAATGGGGCAAGAAAACGGACCCTGCAAGGGGTCCGTTCATTATTCATCGGTTATTTAGTGTTATTGGCCAGGAAAATGTGACGCAGGCAAATTCTGGACCTGTGCGGCTATTCGATTTCGAACACACCGTCAATTTCAACCAAGCATCCTAGCGGCAGGGCGTTAGTGCCAACAGCAAAGCGGGCGTGACGACCAGCCTCACCAAAGGCTTCAACCATCAAATCAGACGCGCCATTGACCACGGCTGGCTGGCTGTTGAAATCATCGGTAGAGGCAACGAAAGCACCAAGCTTTACGACACGTTTCACCCGATCCAAATTGCCGCCACATGCGACTTTTAAGTTGGCTATCAAATTAATCGCACAGATCCGCGCCTGTGCCTGCCCATCCTCGATAGTCGCATTGTCACCAATACGGCCCGTTATCTGTAGCTTGCCATCAACAAAAGGCACCTGACCAGAAATGAAAACGAGGTTGCCAGTTTGCACAAAGGGAACGTAATTGGCCGCCGGTGCGGGTGCATCGGGAACGGTGATTCCCATCTCATTAAGTTTTGCTTCAACGTTGCTCATAATGTTCGCCTATCATGAATTTCGGTGGATTTGTCGTCGGGTAATGATGATCTAAAACCCGCCCAACAACCTTGCATGGTGAATATTGCTGGGCAAGGAAATTGTTGTCCCCAAAATCCAACCCTCTGTCGCGATCACAGAATGAAGCATTGCAAACACCATAAAAAAACCCCGCACCGGAGTGCGGGGTTAGTTCTGCAGATTACTCCGCAGGGAGAGTTTAGCTACAACCGGTTGTACCGCCGCATGTGTTACATTTCAGGCAGGTGCCGTTGCGAACCAGAGTGAAATTCTGACATTCAGGACAGGCCTCACCCTCATAGCCCTGCATGCGCGCTTGTTGGACCCTGTCCGATGCGCTTGGGGCAGATGATGACGCAGATGATGCTGACGATGCCGCTGAACTGGTCGATGCGGTGGCAACAACTGCTGGTGCAACGGGTGCGCTTGGCATCGCTGGTGCGGCTGTCTGCATGGTGGTTTCATTCGCCGCTGTCTGTTTCACCGCGGCATTGCCATCATTGGAATAAACCACCAGACCTTGCTTGCGGATAAAGCCGCGGCTAGTGACTTTGTTAACCAGATCAGACTGGCTATCACCGGTGCCGGTTGTTGATGTGTCCAGATCCTCTGGATTGACATGGCCAAGGTCGTGGCGGTCAAGATAGGAAATGGCCAGCTCGCGGAAGGTGTAGTCAAGAATAGAGGTCGACATCTTGATAGCGTCATTTCCAGTTACGATGCCTTGTGGCTCGAAACGAGTAAATGTGTAGGCCTCAACAAACTCCTCTAGTGGCACACCATATTGCAGGCCGATAGAAACGGCGATGGCAAAGTTGTTCATCAAAGAGCGGAAGGCGGCGCCTTCTTTATGCATGTCGATGAAGACTTCACCAATGCGGCCATCCTCATATTCACCTGTGCGCAGATATACCTTGTGACCACCAACGGTTGCCTTCTGGGTATAGCCTTTGCGGCGCTGTGGTAGCTTGTCGCGTTCAGCCCGGACAATACGCTCCACAACTTTCTCGATGACTTGTGGGGCGGCGGCGGCCATTGGCGTGTTGAGCGCCTCGACCATATCCTCTTCGTCCTCCTCATCATCGACAAGGCCGGATGACAATGGCTGGCTTAGCTTTGAGCCGTCACGATATAGCGCGTTGGCCTTGAGGCCCAGACGCCATGATGACATGTAAGCTTCGCCACACTCGGCCACTGTGGCGCTGTTTGGCATGTTGATTGTCTTTGAAATCGCGCCAGAGATGAACGGCTGGGCCGCGGCCATCATGGTGATGTGGCTATCAACAGACAGGAAGCGTTTGCCAAGGCGGCCACACACGTTCGCACAATCAAACACTGGCAGATGCTCGTCTTTCAGATGCGGTGCACCCTCAAGTGTCATTGAACCACATACATGGATGTTGGCGGCTTCAACGGCGTCTTTATCAAAGCCGAGTGCCTCCAGCATGTTAAAGCTGAAATCATTGAGCTGTGCATCGGTAAAGCCGAGTGTTTCTTTACAGAATTCGTCACCAAGCGTGTAGCGGTTAAATACGAATTTAACGTCAAACGCACTTTCCATGGCGCCTTCGAGTTTAGCCAGCTCAGCCTCACCAAAACCCTTGTCTTTCAGAGCGTTGATCGAGATTGACTGACAGTTCTTCAAAGTGCCAGATCCAACCGCATAATTGATGATGTCATCAATCTGAGACTGGCTGTAGCCCATGTTAGATAGAGCCTCTGGAACAACACGGTTGATGATTTTGAAGTATCCACCACCGGCTAGCTTCTTGAATTTTACAATCGCAAAATCTGGCTCGATACCTGTGGTATCACAATCCATAACCAGACCGATTGTGCCGGTTGGCGCGATTACTGTTGCCTGCGCATTGCGATAGCCATGCTCTTCGCCCAGCTCTACCGCTTTGTCCCATGCGGCACTGGCGGCTTTGATCATGTTCTGATCCGGGCATGATGCACCGTCCAACGGTACTGGCAGGATGCTCAGACCTTTATAGCCTTTGCTCTTGCCATGCGCGGCGAGGCGGTGGTTCTTCATCACCCGCATCATATGCTTGGCGTTCTTTTTATATTGCGGGAAGGCGCCAAGTTCGCTGGCGATCTCGGCCGATGTGGCATAGGAAACGCCGGTCATAATCGCGGTGATGGCGGCACAGATAGCGCGGCCTTCATCGCTGTCATAGGAATGACCTTGGGCCATTAGCAAGCCACCAATGTTGGCATAGCCAAGACCAAGTGTCCGGTACTCGTATGATAGCTGGGCAATTTCCTTTGATGGGAACTGCGCCATTAGAACCGAAATCTCTAGGGTCAATGTCCAGAAACGACAGGCATGCTCGAATGCTTCGATGTTGAATGTGCCATCCGCATGACGGAACTGCATCAAATTCATCGATGCCAAGTTACAGGCTGTGTCGTCAAGGAACATGTATTCTGAACATGGGTTAGACGCGTTAATGCGGCCGCCTTCTGGGCAGGTGTGCCACTCATTGATGGTGGTGTCATATTGGAGACCCGGATCGGCACAAGCCCAAGCCGCATGGGCGATTTTTTCCCATAGGTCAGCGGCTTTGATGCGCTTGGCTACACCATTGTCACGGCGCTGGATCAATTCCCAGTCACCATTATCAAGAACGGCCTGTAGATATTCGTTGCTCACCCGCACAGAGTTATTCGAGTTCTGGCCAGCTACGGTTAGATAGGCTTCTGAGTCCCAGTCAGTGTCATAAGTCTTGAACTCGATTTCAGTATAGCCTTGCTGGGCGAATTGGATGACCCGCTGAACATAGTTTTCCGGGATCATTGATTTACGCGCAGACAGGATCGCTTTTTTGAGGGCGCGGTTGGCTTTTGGATCGAAACGCTGATCATCACCAAGGCCATCGGCGTGACAGGCCGCCATGACTTCGCCCATATGTTTTTGGGCAAGCTTTGAGCCAGCCACCAATGCAGCAACCTTTTGCTCCTCGACCACTTTCCAATCGACATATTCTTCAATGTCCGGATGGTCGATATCCACAGTTACCATTTTGGCTGCACGGCGGGTTGTTCCACCTGACTTGATCGCACCAGCGGCGCGGTCACCAATGCGCAAGAAGCTCATCAGGCCAGAGGATTTACCACCACCAGAAAGGCTCTCACCAGAACCGCGCAGGCGGCTAAAGTTAGAACCTGTGCCTGACCCATATTTGAACAAACGTGCTTCACGTACCCATAGATCCATGATGCCGCCTTCATTCACCAGATCATCACCAACTGACTGGATGAAACAGGCGTGAGGCTGGGGATGCTCATATGCGCTGGCTGAACGGGTTAGTTTGCCAGATTTGAAATCCACATAGAAATGGCCTTGGCTTGGTCCATCGATGCCATAGGCCCAATGCATGCCGGTGTTAAACCATTGTGGTGAGTTTGGTGCAGACATCTGCATGGCTAGCATGTAGCGCATCTCGTCAAAATAAGTCTGGGCGTCTTCCTCGGTGGTGAAATAACCACCTTTCCAGCCCCAATATGTCCATGTACCAGCCAAACGGTTAAACACCTGCTTGGCTGAGGTCTCGCCTGATGTGCGCTCTTCTTCGGCCATATCGGCCATCGCGTCTTCATCCGGAACCGAGCGCCATAACCATGACGGCACAGATGATTCTTCAACTGTTTTCAGCGCGGCGGCAACGCCGGCTTTGCGGAAATATTTCTGCGCTAGAATGTCGGTCGCGACCTGCGAAAATTGTGCGGGGATCTCAACATTTTCAGCCTGGAAAACGATTGTACCGTCAGGGTTTCTGATTTCGCTAGTAGCCGTTTTAAATTCAATCGCCTTGTATGGGTCTTGACCAGCGGTGGTAAACCGTCTTTCGAAGCGCATGGACTATTCCTTTTGAATCATTTTCGTTCGCCAAAATGTTACTGACGAATTTTTGTTAAAAAACTGAGTGTTAAAGCCGTGTTTGGGTCAGGAGACACAATATGTAGCGGCCTGACTTCGATTAAGCTACATTATCTGGGGGCTAAACGACAAGTGGTCTTTTCATAAAAATAACATAATTTTGGCTAAATTAATGCCAATGAGCCATGTTAAAACTTCAAGATTGGGCGCTAGTGATCGCGCAAATGATTGAGAAAAATAGACTAAATTATGCAAGTGGTCGATTTGGGCATGGTAAAAAATTTCTTCAGAAAAACTGTTTCTGTTGGCAATAACGCCCCTTCGCTAGGGTGATTACGAACAAGTCTAACAAGCGGGCTTTCAACACTGGACGCAACGCCGGTGATGGGCATATAATGCGGCCTCGTCATAATGCGCCGTCATAGAGTAACTGGCCGCGACGTCTGGTAATACGACGTCTATTAATTCAAGGGGATCCGCAATGGATTTGGTAACGCTGTTAAATATCAAACTATCCACCACGCTTGTGGGTAATGATGTGCATGGCAATCGCTATTACGAAGAGCGCAAGGCCCGCCCGGGTAAACCGCCGCGCCGCTATGTGCGCTATCAAGGTAGCCCCGAAGCGTCAAAGGTACCTGCTGACTGGCATGGCTGGTTGCATCACACCGAAGATACCCCACCGCCGCCTGCTGGCTATGACAAGCATGAGTGGCAGCAGGATCATTTGCCGAATTTGACCGGCACTAAATACGCCCACAAGCCAGCTGGTCATGTGTTGCGCGGCGGTAAGCGCCCTGCGGCGACTGGCGACTATGAGCCGTGGAAGCCTCTTTAAGCGATAGCCCCTTGGGGATGGCCACCGAGAGCAAGCCTATTGGTTAGACCTTGGCAACACAGACGGGATGGAGACGGGGATGCAGAGAAACACTCTTGAGACAATTATGGGCGCTGTGGTTCTGTTGGCGGCTGTCGGCTTTGTGTCACTGGCCTATGAGGCCGCCGATATAAAGGGCGGTGATGGCTATGTGCTTGAGGCTGAGTTTGGCTCAACAGGTGGTTTGTCGACTGGTGATGATGTTCGGATTTCGGGCATCAAAGTTGGCCGCATTCTGTATCAAGAGCTAGATCCGGTTACCTATGCCGCCCGCATCGTCATGGCACTCGACCCCCAGATCAGCCTGCCAGCAGATAGCAGTGCACGCATTACCGCGGCCTCTTTGCTCGGTGGTAACTATCTTGAATTAATGCCTGGCGCCGATGATGAGATGCTGGTGGCTGGCGATGTCATCTATGACACGCGCGATCCGGTTAGCCTGACCGACCTGTTGGGCAAAGCGGTATTCTCGGCATCAGATGCGCAAGCGCAATAATCCCATCACTGACTTATATATAGCCTCCGCCATCGCCGGGCCTAAGCGCCCGCGTCATGGTGGCCTCTTGCGCAACGGGGGCCGGTTGGTTGCGCTCACTTTGGGCGTCATAGTGGGGCTAGGCGCGTCACCGGCGCTGGCTAGCTGGATTGATGGGGATGTCGCAACATTACAGGCGCTGGACAAGATCACCGCGCGGATTTCAACGCTACAGGCGCCCATCGGGGTTACGGTTACTTTTGGTACGCTGGATATCACTGTCCAGCGTTGTGCGTTTCACCCACCTGAAGAACCGCCTGAGGATGCTGGCTTTATCGAGATTGTCGACCGTGGCCATGATCCGTCACTGTCGGGCATGCCGGTGTTTTCTGGCTGGATGTTTTCCTCTAGCCCCGCCATCTCGGCCCTAGAGCATCCGGTTTATGACGTGACCCTGCTTGGCTGTAACCAGCCCTAGGTCCATCAGTTTTCTATCACATGTAAGTTCAGGTGTTTTGCGGCGATACCAGTGCGCTCAGCAAATTATGGATCATCGGCCCGCTTGGTTGACCCAGCGCAAGATCGGCTGGCTGGCTAAGCGCTGTGGCCAGCATTTCCTCAAATTCCTCACGCGGCACCTCAAACAGGCCGAATTGTTCCAGATGGTCATTATGGAATTGGGCATCAAGAAGCGTAAAGCCACCCGCGCGTAATCGTGCCACAAGATGAACCAAGGCAATTTTGGATGCATCAGTCACCCGCGAAAACATTGATTCGCCGAAAAATGCAGACCGGAGCGCGACACCGTATAGCCCGCCAACCAATGTCTCGCCATCCCAGACCTCTACCGAATGGGCAAATCCCAATTTATGCAGGGCGATATAGAGGGCCTTGATATCCTGATTGATCCAAGTAGAGGCGCGGTTGCTATGCGGTTCGGCGCATTGGGCAATGACGTCGGCAAAGGCGCGGTCAATAGTTACCGATAATCGGGTTTGACGCACGGTCCGGCGTAACCGGCGCGGTACGTGAAATCGTGTCGGCCCATCGATTGCCAAGGGGATAAGCCCGCGAAAATCAGGCGCATAGAATTGAATGTCGGGACTGTCAGCCGATTCTGCCATCGGAAACACCCCAAGCGTATAGGCCTTGATAAGCGTTTCCGGTGAGAAGGCGTATTTTTCAGACATCACCCATCCCGATCGTGATCTAATCGGCGTTTAGGAATTTTTCCTCGAGCCAGCGGATATTATAGCTACCGTCCTTGATAGCATCAGCCTCGACCAAACGCACATGTAGCGGCAGGGTGGTTGGGATCGGCTCGATCACAAATTCCTGCAAAGCCCGTCTTAGGCGCGCAAGGCAATGCTCGCGATTGTCACCATGAACAATCAATTTGGCAATCAGGCTGTCATAGTAAGGCGGTACGGAATAGCCAGAATACAGCACCGAATCCACACGCACACCCGGACCGCCAGCCGCATGATAGGCGGTAACTTTGCCCGGTGTCGGCATAAAGGTTTCTGGATGCTCGGCATTCACCCGGCATTCGATCGCATGGCCGGTAAAGGTGACGTCATCCTGGGTGAATGACAGCGGCAAACCCGCGGCAATGCGGATTTGTTCGCGAACCAGATCAATGCCTGTAATGGCCTCGGTGATCGGGTGCTCCACCTGTAGGCGGGTGTTCATCTCGATAAAGAAAAACTCGCCATCTTCATAAAGGAATTCCATCGTGCCAACGCCCAGATACCCCATCTGGCGGGTGGCCTCGGCGGCGATGCTGCCGATTGATGAACGCTGTTCTGGGGTGAGGGCGGGCGATGGTGCCTCCTCAAATAGTTTCTGGTGTCGGCGCTGGACCGAACATTCACGTTCACCCAGATGCACAACATTGCCATGTGAATCGGCAATCACCTGCACTTCGATGTGGCGTGGCTGGCCAAGATAACGCTCTAGATACACGGTATCATCGCCAAACGCGGCCTTTGCTTCGGACCGTGCCGCGCTAAAGGCTTCGGATAGATCATTTGCGGTTTCGGCAACTTTCATCCCGCGGCCACCACCACCAGATGCGGCTTTGACCAACAGAGGATAACCGATTTCTGCACCCAGCTTTGTGGCCTCTTCGATCGTGTGCACCGCGCCCGGGGATCCTGGCACCAATGGCAGACCAGCGGCGGCGGCGGTGATCTTTGCCTCTACCTTGTCACCCATTGCCCGAATATGGCGTGTTTCCGGACCGATAAAGGTCAGACCGTGGGCCTTGACGATCTCGGCAAAGTCGGCGTTTTCCGACAGAAATCCAACACCGGGATGCACAGCATCAGCGCCGGTAATGCCTGCCGCGCTGAGGATGGCGGGGATGTTGAGATAAGAATCAGTGCTACTAGGCGGGCCAATACAAACCGATTCATCGGCTAGACGGACCGGCATCGAGTCGATATCTGCGGTTGAATGCACGACCACTGACGGGATTTCCATCTCTTTACAGGCGCGCAATACGCGGAGGGCAACATCGCCGCGATTTGTTATCAGGATCTTTTTGAACATTACTCGATCACAATCAAAACTTGGTCAAATTCGATAGGCTGGGCGTTCTGGACCAAAATGTTGGTGACCTTGCCGTCGCTTGGGGCGGTAATCGGGTTCATTACCTTCATCGCCTCAACAATAAATAATGTCTGGCCTTTTTTCACGCTCGCCCCAAGGGTTACGAACTCGTCTGCGCCCGGCTCTGGTGCGGTGTAGATGGTGCCAACCATTGGTGACTTTACCGCGCCCGGATGATCACCAGCAGGTGCGGCGGCACTATCGGCGGCGGGTGCGCTAGGCGCGGCTGGGGCAGGTGCGGTGGCGGCAACTGGTGCAGGGGCAACAGCGGCCACAGGTGCGGCGCCTGTCACACGAGACAAGCGCACAGACACAGCGTCAGTTTCATATTCCAATTCCGCAAGGCCAGCGCCATCGAGAATATCGGCAAGGGCTTTTACCAGATCGGTATCAGGTGATGATGTGGTTTTAGGGGCTTTGGCCATGAAGAAGGCTCCGTATCTAGTCGTGAAATGAGTGAGTGCTTACCGCCTAGGCGCCAGCATTTGTAATGTCGGCAACAGCAGAAATTGCCATCGTGTAGGAGCTAACGCCAAAACCGGCGACAACTCCTTTTGATATAGCGGTGATGAGGGATTTGTGCCGGAATTCCTCCCGCGCATGGGTGTTGGATATATGCACCTCAATGACGCCGCCGGGAAATAGTGCCAGCGCATCGCGCAGGGCAACCGACGTATGGGTCAACCCAGCCGCGTTAATGATAATCCAGTCAAATTTGTTGCAAGCATCGTGGATGGTATCGATCAATGTGCCTTCGGCATTTGCCTGCATAAAGTCCATCCCAAGATTGTTAGCCTCGGCGGCGCTCCGACATTTGGCCTCGATGTCGGCCAGAGTCAGATGCCCGTATATGCCCGGCTCTCTGGTGCCAAGCATATTTAGGTTTGGGCCGTTCATCACGAGTATTTTGGTTTGCTTTTGCATCGGCTAACAATACCATTTTTTATCAGAAGTGCGAGTGTAAACTCATCATTGGGAATGCGCTGTCGTAACCTCGTAACTCTACTATAAAAAACGCCGTGTTTGGCGGCGCCAATTAGCTGTTCTTTGCGCGTTCATCAGCGATGAGTTGGCGCAGTTCGTCAATGCCGATCGCCCCGGGAACTACTGTGTCACCAATGACAAGTGCAGGTGTGCCGTTGATCTCTAGGCGCTGGGCAATCTCGCGTGTGCGGGTGATGATCGAATTGACCGTGTCACTCTGCATATCGGCTTGGAGCCGGTCCATATCGGCGCCAGCATCTGCGGCCGCCTGTAAGATTGATTCTGCTGATACCGCAGAGCGCCCTGTCATCATTGCAACATGATAGGGGGTGAATACGCCCTGTGCCGCGGCGGCGATACCTGCCTGTGCGGCGGTGAGAGACGTCTGGCTCAGGATTGGAAATTCTTTAACGACAAAGCGGATATTGCCATCTTCGGCCAAAACTTGCTGGATAGGCTCAAATACCCGCTTGCAATAGCCACAATTATAATCGGTAAATTCATAGATCACGATATCGCCATCTGGATTGCCCATTTCCGGGTCGCCATCAACGTCGCGCAACAATGAAAAAGCTGCTTCTTTGCGCTCGGCCTCTTCACGATTGGCAAGGGCGACAAGCGCATCACGCACGACATCGGCATTTTCCTCAATATAGGCCTTGAATAACGCGTCCATCGCCGCTTTATCGAGGCTATGACTATCCGCTTTGGCGGGGCCAGTGAGGGTGATGGCGGCGGCAAGGCATAATCCAATAATGCGAAACATAAGATATCCTCTAAAACGGGTTCATCAATTAGGTGGCGGTTAGCCCAAAGTTACGATTGTTGGCAAGCCATGCGCCTGATGCAGGGGTTATACCAATATGGAGCCAGTTTGCAAATCGCCACTTCATAATGGGCTTCATAACTATGCCAAAATCTGGGGCCTATTCGGCCTCCCCTATTCGGCCTCATAGCTAAACACGATATCATTGGCCCGGGCGAGCAATTGATCCGCCATGCCGCCGCGCTCAATAGCGCGCTTTGCCAATTGCACCGCTCTGGTCTTGTCGCCCAGCAATAGGGCCTCATCGGCGAGGCTGATATCGGCGGCGTTCAATTTGCCAGCGCGGCCATAGGCAATGCCCAATTGGCGATGAATAAACGCCCATGATGGTTCAAAAAAGCGTGCTTGTTCGATGGCTTCGATTGCCCGTGGTAGCAATGAAGGGTCGCCAGATGCGATCAATGCACGCCCCAGATTAAGCAGAATTTGGGGGCTCTGGGGCCGTATGGATACTGCCGTTTCATAGGCCGCCGCGCTGTCGTTGGCGCGTTGCATGGAAATCAGGATGTCGCCGCGAAATTCATGAAAATACGCGTCCCCCGGCCGCTCGGCAATGATAGCATCGATCAATTCAAGCGCATGATCAAGATTGCCGCGGCGATAGGCGGCGATGGAATGGGCATAGCGTTGGTAGATCGGTTTCACTTCGGGGTCTGTTTTGGCAAGGATGCGCTGTGGTTGCTCGGTCCATGCGTCTAGCTTGGTTTCGATCCGCGTGAAAATATCATCCACGGTTGGCGGTGTGCCATAGGAACTATAGGGCGAATTGTTCATATGGTCCTGATAGGTGAGCAGACGTTGCGCCGCGCCCGGATGGGTGGAGTAATATTCCGATTGGCGCGATTCTGGCAATGCATGCTGGCGGGCCATACGTTGCATCAAATCACGAATGCCTGTGGCTGGTGTTTTTGTGGCATCGAGCAATTGAAGACCGATTTCATCCGCCACCGCTTCATTGCGGCGTACCGAAGAAATGAGATTGCGCCTAGCGCGATCGGTGCCGCCGATAATCACGCCGGTTGCCGCCTCGCCATTGCCAGATGCCGCAACCGCAATGGCGGCCAGTGCGGCGAGGGCCGAGGCGCTATTTGCATTGGTAACTTCTTCGCCCATGCGTTGGACATGGCCTGCTTTGATATGGGCAATTTCATGCGCCATGACGCCTAGAAATTCGTTCGCGCTCTTGGCCTTTAATATGAGGCCGGAATGCACATAAATGGCCCGCGTTCCAATCACATAGGCATTGTAGCTCTCATCCAGCACAACACGCACCTTGATGTCATAATCTGCATAGCCTGCGGCCCTGCTCAGCGGCAGAATGATCGTCTCCAACCCAGATTCAATTTCGGTGTCGCGGATCATATTTGCCTGCGCTGATGCCGTGCCAAATAGGATTATACAAACGAGCGCCGCAACAATATGTCGTTTTGATAATAAAGGGTTTGGAATGGCCATTATCTAGGCTCCGGTTGGATTTTAGGGTCGCCGACAGGAATATACAGGGCAATTTAGGGCAATATAGGGACTCTTTGGGCGTATTCGTGTCGTTTTCTGGCCAGTTTTGGTTGTCTCACACCCTGTTAACCGCTATTGTCCGCGCTCCTCACGGTATCATTTTAGTATCACTACCATTTTATGGTGGCAAAAATAAGAGCAATATAATGGCGTTAAAGGTTACGACAACCAATCAAGTTCCTCCGTTTCTGGCAATGGCAATGATGGATGCCACACGCGCAGAAGAGGCGGCGGGCAACGCGGTTATTCACCTTGAAGTTGGGCAGCCATCAACGCCGCCACCAGCGTCGGTTACAAACGCATTAACCGCGGCGTTGGGCACGCTTACCACCCATTCCTATTCAGTTGCATTTGGCCAGATAGCCCTTCGCGAGCGGATCGCCGCGCATTACCAAGATTGGCATAACATCCGTCCGGACGTTGCCAGAATTGCCATTACACCCGGTTCATCGATGGGATTTGCGCTGGCGTTTCTGGGGGCATTTGATCGCGGTGATAAAATCGCCATCGCTAATCCGGGCTACCCTGCCTATCGCAATTTGCTATTGGCGCTGGGTCTGGAACCTATTTTGCTACCCGCTGGTGCGGAACAGGACTGGACGCCACAGTTAGAGGAATTGCAAAAATCGGGCGATCTGCCAGATGGTTTGCTATTGGCGTCTCCGGCTAATCCAACCGGTGTGGTGATGAGCAATGAAGAGCTGTCGAGTGTTGCCAAATGGTGTGATGCCAACGGTGTGCGGCTGATCATGGATGAAATTTACCATGGGCTGAACTTTGGCCCAAAGCCGGCATCGGTGCTCGAATATAGCGACAGCGCCATCGTCATTAATTCATTTTCAAAATATTTCTGCATGACAGGCTGGCGTGTTGGCTGGGCAATCCTACCAGAGGATTTGATCGAGACATGTGAAAGGCTGGCGCAGAATATGTATATCAGCGCCGCGCGGCCCATGCAGGAAGGCGCTATTGCGGCGTTTGATAATTATCCTGAATTAGATGCCCATGTTGCGCGTTACCGCGAGAATTGCGATATCCTGATGCGTGAACTGCCAGCTGAATTTTTGGGTGAGGTCGCACCATCAACTGGCGCGTTTTATCTTTATGCGGATATTAGCAATCTTGCCAACGGGCAGGTGAATTCGCTGGATATGAGCGCGGCGATGTTGCGTGATATTCACGTTGCCTGTACCTCGGGTCTGGATTTCGACCAGCAGAACGGCCATCACCATATACGCTTATCCTATGCAGGTGCTACCGCAGATATGAAAGAAGCCAGCCGTCGGATAAACAGCTGGCTTCCAAAATATCTCAAGACCGTTGGGTCTGATCGCTAGGATTAACTTTTGGGGTTAACCGCGGTTCCACCAGCCTTTGCGACCCTTTGGCTTTTCGGCGCTAACATCCACAACATCTTCGGGTGCAGAACTAACCGCCGCGCGTGTTGGTTCAGCCTCAACCTCATTTGCGCCCGACTTGATGTCTGAATCTATGTCTGATTTGGCGGCGACTTTCTTTGTTGCCTTTGCCGGCGAGGCGGCCTTCTTTGCTTTAGCTTTGCTTGCTTTAGGCGCTTTTGGCTCCTGAGCATCCGCTGTTCCAGCCGCATCGTCGCTAGCGGCCTTCTTTTTGCGCGTGCGGGCTGGCTTTTTCGCCGCTGGTTTGGCGTCTTCGCCGCCCTCAGCCTCTGGTGCTGGAGCCTCTGGTGCTGGAGCCGCCTTTTTACGGGTCGCGCGCTTTGGCTTTTCGGCTACGTCACCGCTGGCCTCTGCCACTGGCTTGCTGTCTGCCGCTTCTGTAGCCTCTGACGTCTCTGAAGTGCCTGTGGCCACTACTGCTTTGTCGCTATTCTGGCGCCCGCGTCCACGTGACCGGCGCTTCTTGGCAGGAGCCTCAGCATTATCTGCTGTTTCACCATTATCGCTGGCTACCGCTGTGCCTGCCTCGGTGTTTGATGCGGCATCATTGCTCTGTGCGGCCTGATCATTAGACCCTTGGGCCGCATTTTCGCCATTGGCTGACTCTTCGCCATTTTCACCATTGCGCCGACGCCGTCTGCGGCCACCACGACGGCCCCGCTTGCGGCGCTTTGGTTGATCCTCATCACTCGGCGTTTCGCCATGATTTACACCGTTATTATCGTTATCGGCGCTGGTATCTGCATCGCTATCATCATCGGTATTGGCGTCTGCACCTGCCTGATTTTGGCCTTGGTTGTTACGGTTGCCATTACGCTGGTTCTGGGATTTGCCATTCGATCTACCTTGGCCACGACCTTGGCCGTTATTTTGCGACCGGTTCTGTGACTTGCCCTGCGCGTTGCCTTGAAGGCCGACATATTCGACGCGGTAATCAGGTGCAATTAGGCTGTCATCTGACAATAGAACGATGCGCAGACCACAACGCTCTTCGATCTCGGCGATCGCGCTACGCTTGTGGTTCAAAATGAACAGGGCAACATCACGGTGCATTGTGATGTGGAGCTCATCCATCTTGTTTCTTTGGGCTTCTTCCTCAATGATCCGCAACATTTGCAAGCTAGCGGTATCGATTGAGCGAATGCGGCCGGTGCCCTCACAATGTGGGCATAGGTCGCTAATTGACTCATTGATGCTGAGGCGAAGCCGCTGGCGTGACATTTCCAAAAGGCCGAAATGGCTAATCCCACCGATTTGGATACGAGCGCGGTCATTGCGCATCGAATCTTTCATCTTGCGTTCCACCGCATGGCGGTTGCGGCCTTCGTCCATATCAATGAAATCGACCACGATCAGGCCAGACAAATCACGCAGGCGCAATTGACGGGCAAGCTCTTCAGCCGCTTCAAGGTTGGTTTTTAACGCGGTTTCCTCAATGTTACGCTCTCTGGTTGAACGACCGGAGTTAACATCGACAGCAACCAAAGCTTCGGTCTGGTTGATAACGAGATAGCCACCAGATTTCAGCGTTACCTGCGGGCTCTGGATGGTGTCCATCTGGCTTTCGACTTGATAACGCTGGAAAATTGGCGTCGAGTCTTCATATTTGGCAACTTTTTTCACATGGCTCGGGATCAGCATCTTCATCTGATTGCGGGCTGTTTTATAGGCCTCTTCGCCCTCGACCAAGATCTCGTCAACCTCGCTTGTATATAGATCGCGGATTGAGCGTTTGATCAAATTGCCTTCTTCATGGATCACGCTAGGTGCTTGTGATTCCAATGTGCGGGTGCGGATATCGTCCCATAGCTTGGATAGATATGCATAATCGCGGGCAATTTCGGTTTTGGTGCGCTTTGCACCGGCGGTGCGGACAATCACTGCCATTCCCGGATTAACGTCTAAGCCGCCAACCACAGTTTTTAGGCGCTTGCGATCCGCCATGTTGGTGATCTTACGGCTAACGCCGCCGCCACGATTGGAGTTTGGCATCAGCACGCAATAGCGACCGGCAAGTGACAGATAGGTGGTCAGCGCCGCGCCTTTATTGCCGCGTTCTTCCTTTACAACCTGCACCAGCATGATTTGCTTGCGAGAGATGACTTCCTGGATTTTATATTTACGGACGTGACGCTTTGGACGAATTTCATCATCGTCGCCGCCTTCACCACCAACAGTTTCCGGGGCGTCTTCGCTCTCGGCATCGGCAACGTCTTCTTCGTTCTCGGCGCGCTCGGCTTCGATTAATGCCTCACGATCCTCGACTGGGATGCGATAATAATCAGGATGGATTTCACTAAAGGCGAGGAAGCCTTGACGATTACCGCCATATTCAACAAAGGCTGCTTGCAGTGACGGCTCAACGCGCGTCACGCGGGCAAGATAGACATTTCCTTTTAGTTGTTTGCGGTTCTCTGTTTCGTAGTCAAAATCCTCAATGCGGGTACCACTTAGCAACACCACCCGCGTTTCTTCGGCTTGGCGTGCATCGATCAATAATCTCTTTGTCATTTATTTGTCTTTCCCCAGCCCGTAAGGGTCGCTCGCTATTGCAGAGCAACGCCAATTGGTTAACGGACAGGTGTTGTATGGCCAGACCATCTGCTCTGACGCCGGTCAAGACTAAGCCCTTTGGAGCTTTGAAAGTCTTTGTTGAGGCGGTGAGAGTCATGATGTCATCCGGGTATTTGTTGTTTACGTTCGTTTAGTCGTGTGAGGTGGCTAATTCATGACCGCGGGACGCTTTCTCGCCTGGCATAGTCATTGTGTATAGCGCCACCCACCAATAATCCTGTATCGGTTGATTGGGCCGTTTTGCTGTCGCCGCGCTGGAGTGATCCATCGCATAGCTGTGCAACCTGCACCAATTTCGCCTACATACTATTCGTTATACACGCAAAATAGCAAATGCCAACATTGTTAAGTGATTAGATGGTATTTTGATGCGAAAATCCGACAAGGCTAGGCCTAGCGGCTGGAACGATGCGGGCGGCAAGGGGATGGTTGAAAAACGCAGTTCCTATGGATTATCAGTCATTATCATTAAGGCCAGCCCCAGCCCCGCCAAGCCGGGATGCGCTGGTGGCTGGTGCATAGGTTTTATGCGCGAACGCCGCCAGTTGATCAACACAGCATGCATAATGATCGGGCAGGCGGGTTCCGGTACTATCATCATTGGTGATTTGGGGACGCTGGCCGACGTGAACGCGGCATTCGGCACTGCCTATCAATAGGTGCGTTTGCCAGCTATCCGGTGCGGGTTTTTCCAACGGCATTTGCACCCCTTCAAGGATCAGATGGGCGGCATCGCCAATGCGTAATGGCGCGGTAAATGGCAATAACAATAACGGGGTGCGTACACGACCAAGCTCCACTCCTTCACCAATGGTGGATGGCATCTCGATAATACCATCGATAATGGCAATGCCTGTTGTAAGCGGGCAAGCCCCGCCAGCGTCAGCGACAGTTCCTGTGCCAGATTGGGTGCGGGCGGGTTGGCGGCAATGCCAGCTTAGATAGCTACAAAGGGCGGCGGCCCCCGGCAGGGCATGTTGTTCTAACCAAATCACCGCGGCGGCGGCTTCTTCTGCAACGCCCCATGAAAATCCTGCTCCACGTGTCGCCTTTAACGCCAGAGCCCCGATCTCACCAAGCGACCAACTCATTTGCTAAGCTTGTGGCCATGTGGGTCTGGATGGGTGATCAGCTCGGGGTAAACCATATCATCGGGATCAGAAGTAGCCAATTCATCTGGAAACGGTGCGCCCTGATACATGGTAATGCGGAGCCACCGATCAGAACGCGGGTCAAATTTTGTTGCTCCAAAAAAGGACAGCTTACAGCGTAACAGATCAATCGGGACCATCTTTGCGGCAATTGTATTATCGCGGATTTCGGCATAGTCCCACGCGCCAACCAATTGTAAACGGCGTGCCATATGGCGATGTTGGGGGTGCGATAACAAAAATTCACCAAGCGAAGAATTGGAGTCAAACCCGGCCAGATCACGGCGCATTAGTATCGCATCACGCCCCGGACTCAGTGGCTGTTCATATGGTTCCAACGGTTCCTCAAACCGTTCACCAAGGCGTGGCTCCAGCTTTTCCTCAGATACATACCAAACCCGTGCCTGTTCAGCCTGATCGTCTAAATCAATGGTGTTGGTCCAGTCATATTGCGCGTCAAGATTCTTCAGTGTATCGCCAATAGAAACGCGACCATCAATGCGGTGGGGGGTGCGCTCATCAGCTGACATTTGGGCGGCCAGATCATCAACCAGTTCTCCATAAGGCTCCATCATCAAGGATACCAACGCCTCTTGGCCTTCTTCGGAAAGATGCGCCTCTGCCCATAAATACAGATTATCCCAAGGTGAATTCGTCGTCGGCGTCAAGCTGTCCACGCGCACCAGTAGTTGGTCAAAATCATCACGCAGTCTGCTTATCTTTTCGGTCTGCCGGACATCCGCGACTTGCCAATCATAGGCGTTTTGGCGTGCCCGGCGCACCAGAGTACAGAACTGGGCGAGGGCATCTGCATGCGCAGTGGGCAATGCACGAATACGAGCCAGCGCAGTCTCTCTGGCAATGATCCATTGGTGGATTAGGCGCGGATGGTTGATCAAAAACGGCGCCATGCCAAGGCCGGTTGAATTGCCAACACCAAGTCGGCGGCGCAGACGCGGGTCAAGACGGACGGCGCCAGTTGTGTTTTTTATCTGTGCCAGATGTTCCACTAAATCGACGGAAAAGGTGCGAATGAGCCAGACTGCCAGCATTTCCGGCTGGAAGGATCCGGTAAATTCAGGTCGCTCCGCCCAGCTTTCACGATCAGAAGCTCCAAATTTTCCGGCACCATAAACAGCTGTCGTGCGCAGTAAATAGCCAACGGATGCGATCATTTCCTCGTCAGGCTGCATCCCATTGCTCAATCGATCAATCACATGGGCGAACAGGCGCACAGATTTATTGGCGCGCGAGAGAACCATTTCCGCACCAGAAATACGGCCAGCTTCCTGCAAAGGTACATTGTTTCTAAGGCGCTCAATACGGTCTTTGTCGACCTCACCATCACACAGGGTAAAGGTCGTATCCCATGCCTCGGCAATCACCCGATCAGAGCGGTCTTCATCCGCCAGTTCATGCGCGAAGGCCACCAGAGTATAAGTTGAATGAGGTCCGCGAACCCGATAGGTGGCGACGCCAACACCTTTTTCATCAATGTCGAAAACGGGCCGGTCGACCTGCCAATCCTGCGCTTTTAACCGGCGTAATAACACCCGCATAAAGCTCAATCTACTTTGATGAAATGATCCCATGCGAGACAACCGCATGACCTGTCGCGCAGGACGTAAATCGCCGATTAGCTGCGTCGTCGCGCCAATCGGGTTTTGACTTCCATCATTGTGTCGCGGCTCGGCTATATGAGGTGATCTGTTCATCGCGTTACTCGTCATTCTCCATGTCACATTAGATGCAAATTTTGGATTGCCAACTTAGTTACAGTTGCGGTCCGAAATTAGCATCGAAAAATGTCAACCAATTCTCACCCATGATGCCTGCGACTTCGCGCTCTGCAAACCCCTGTTGACGCAATCCATCTACAAGTGCGCCGAAATGTCTATTATCTTGAAACCATTCTGGCATCGGGGGAAAGCCAGCATTGGTGGCGCTGCCTTCACCATAATCAATTTCCTTGGTCCATCGTCCGACACGCATCCATTCAACGACACTGTCTGGCTGATCCTGACATAGATCGGAGCCGATACCAATATGTTCCGGCCCCATCAATTCGGCTGTTTTTGCAATCATCTCGCAGAAACTTTCCAAGGTGCAATTGGTTTTGTCCTTGAGGTGGTGCGGATATAGGGAAAAGCCCAGCATGCCACCACTATCGCCAAGCGCACGCAGAACATCATCCGATTTATTGCGTAATGCTGGTTGCCAAAACGATGGATTCGCATGGGTTATAGCAATAGGACGGGTCGAGGTCTCAATGGCCTCTAGCGTTGACCGTTCAGCGGAATGGCTCATATCAATCACCAACCCTACACGGTTCATTTCGGCAATTACCGCCCGTCCCATGCGGGTGATGCCGCTATCGACCGCCTCGTAACAGCCTGTCGCCAAAAGCGACTGGTTATTATAGGTCAATTGCATGAAGCGCACCCCAAGGGTGTGACATATTTCTACCAAGCCGATGTCATCTTCAATCGGTGACGGATTTTGAAAGCCAAAGAAAATGGCGGTGCGGCCTTCGGTGCGGGCGCGCCTGACATCATCACCGGTGCGGCCTTGAAATATCAGTTCTGGAAAGCGCTCAAACCAGCGGTTCCATGCTTCGATATTAGCCACAGTCTCGCGGAAGTTTTCATGATAGGTGATGGTTACATGAACCGCATCTACGCCGCCTTCGCGCATTTGACGAAAGATCTTTTCCGACCAGTTACAATATTGCAGGGCGTCAATTACATGCATGGCTTGCTCCCGGGTTATGCCGCTTATCGCTATTGATCTGGCGGTTACTTTGGCGTGCCTGAAGAAATATAGGCGGTCTTGATGCTGGTGAAGAAATCCACGGCATATTGACCCTGTTCGCGTGGCCCGTAAGAGCTATCTTTGCGCCCACCAAATGGCACATGATAATCTGTTCCCGCGGTGGCGAGATTGACCATCACACATCCGGTTTCGGCGCGTCGGCGAAAATCATTGGCCCGGGCAAGAGACTGCGTCATGATCCCTGAGGTTAGGCCGAAATTCGTGTCATTGACCAGATGCACTGCCTCATCATAAGACTCAACCTTGATCACACACGCGATCGGGGCAAACATCTCTTCGGTGTTTACGCGCCAGTCATTGTTGGTGCCAGCAACAACGCATGGGTTCATATAATACCCGTCATGCTCCATGTCGGGGCGTGTACCACCGCATAGAATTTCGCCGCCCTCAGTTTTGGCAAGCTCGACATATTCCATATTCTTTGCCAACTGGCCTTCGCTGACCACCGGGCCGATCTGGGTACCTTCGGCCAGCGCATGACCAACTTTCATCGTTGTTGTGGCGGCAACCAGCTTTTCAACGAATTCATCGTGGATTGCTGAATGCACAATCAACCGTGATGATGCGGTACATTTTTGTCCTGTTCCCCCGAATGCACCACCAGCCGCCGCAGCCACCGCAAGATCCATATCAGCGTCATCCATGATCGCAAGCGCATTTTTCGAGCCCATTTCCATCTGCATACGGGTCATGTTCATAATCGCGCCGGCGGCGATTCTACGCCCTGTTTCAACCGACCCCGTAAATGAAATGGCATCGATATCCGGGCTTTGCACAAGCGCATCACCAATATGACTTCCGGCCCCCATGACCAAATTAAACAGGCCGGCAGGCAGGTTGGCATCAGCAATGATTTCGGTCAGGGCAACTGCAGATGCAGGCACAAGATTTGCCGGTTTCCAGATCACCGCATTGCCAAATGCTAGCGCTGGTGCAATTTTCCAAACCGCTGTCGCTGTGGGGAAATTCCACGGGCTGATTATCGCGACAACGCCAACTGGTTCGCGGCGTACATCAATTTCGATGTTGGGTCGGACGGAATCGGCATTATCGCCTATCTGGCGCAACACCTCGGCCGCGTAATATGTAAAAAACTGACCAGCGCGATACACTTCACCGCGGCCTTCTGCGCGCGGTTTTCCTTCTTCACGGCTTAACAATTCACCAAGTTCATCGGCGCGGGCTATCAACGCATTGCCAATTTCCATCAGCGCGGATTGACGTGCTTCCAGACCGGTCGCGGCCCATGTTTTTTGGGCAGATTTCGCTGCGTCAAGGGCGCGGGCGAGTTGCCCGGCATCCGCCTGCGCATATGTGCCAATCAGATCACTTATGTCAGATGGATTGTAATTTTCGATAGAGCTGGAACCAGCCACCCATTCGCCGGCGATGAAGTTCTTGTGCATGTCCCGGATCTCCGTTTCATTGGTTAAATGCGGCACCATTTGGTGTTTATTTTTTTAGGTCATACCGGACCAGTGCTTTAAAGACAGATTTCATCGAAATGCTGCCAACACGCTTGCCATTGGTCTCCACAGAAAAGATCCGGTCTATGTCGCCTTCGGCTTTTGCAATCAACTCTTCAAGGGACATTCCGCCCTTCACACTGCCATGTGTTGGCTTTGTTTTCATGTCATTTTGCATAACCGAGCTCACTTTTAGCACGCGGGCACGGTTAATATCGCTGACAAATTCTTCGATATAAGGATCGGCAGGGTTTAGTAGGATATGCTGTGGTTCGCCCTGTTGAACGATAAACCCATCCTTAAGAATGACCAGATGATCCGCAAGTTTGAGCGCCTCGTCAAGGTCGTGGGTAATAAAGATAATGGTTTTGTGCAAATCTTCCTGAAGCTCTAGTAACAGGTCCTGCATAGAGGTTCGGATCAACGGATCAAGTGCGGAAAACGCCTCATCCATCAGCATGATTTCAGCATTTGAAGTCAGCGCGCGTGCCAATCCAACGCGCTGTTGCATGCCGCCCGAAAGCTGGTGCGGGTATACCGCTTCATTGCCACCAAGACCGACACGCTCGATCCAGCGCCTTGCCTCGGTTTCCGCGCCTTGTAAATTTTCGCCGCGCACTTGTGGTGCGAGCAATGCATTTTCTAGAACGGTGCGGTGCGGCAATAGGGCGAATTTTTGAAACACCATCGACATTTTGGTCTGACGCAGTTGGCGCAGGGCCGCCTGGTCATATTTCATGATGTTATCGCCATCGAGCAAAATTTCACCTGCGGTTGGTTCGATCAACCGGTTTAGGTGACGGATAAGGGTTGATTTTCCAGACCCCGATAGCCCCATAATCACGGTAATCTGACCATCCGCGATATCAATGTTGATATTGTTCAAACCGATTACATGGCCGGTGTCTCGCTGGACCTCATTTTTATCAATGCCGTCATAAATCATCGGCAGAATTGAGGCCGGGTCGTCACCAAAAACCTTGAAAAGGTTGCGCACAGATATTTTCGCGGAACCACCATTATTGACAGTTTCTGAATGCGTGCGTGTTTGTGTTTTACTAGATGAAGGCAACGAAACAGCTCCTATTCCTAAATCTTGCGTGATCCGTCAACGCGGGCCAATGCAGCTTTTGACACCCGATCCAGAATGATGGCCAACAGCACGATGCCGAAACCAGCAACAAAGCCAACACCAAGCCGCAGGTTATTAATACCATCCAAAACCAGTGTTCCAAGCCCAGGGGCTGAAACCAACGAGGCAATAACCACCATCGCAAGGCTCATCATAATTGTCTGATTGATGCCCGCCATGATATTTGGCAAAGCCAGCGGTATCTCAACATTTATCAGCTTTTGATTCGATGTCATGCCATAGGCGTTAGCGGCCTCGATCACGTCCTTATCAACCAATCGGATGCCAAGGTTAGTGAGCCGAATGACAGGAACTATTGAATATAGAATGATCGCTAGGCCATATAATTTCGGTTCGGTGATCTTGAACAAGAAAATGAGCGGGATGAGATACACAAAAGTCGGCAATGTTTGCAACATATCGAGTACCGGCGTGATCAGCCGTTGTGTAGTGTCATTTTTGGACATTAGAATGCCAACCGGGACCCCTATTAGGGTGCATAGCACCGTACAGACAAAAATGATCGACAATGTCTGGATGGCGTAACCGTAATGGTCGATAAACAAGAAAAAGACAAAACAGGCAGCAACGAATGAAGTGATGCGCCACGATTTTGCGGAGAATTGAACGCCAAGCATAATGATCGGCAATAGGCACCACCAGGGCAGGGATGTGAACAATGTCAATGTGCCGTCTAGCGCCCATGAAAGTGGCTGCGTCAACGGATCCAAAAAAAACCGCAAAGCAGGACGAATGACGAGGAAACTGTCTTCGAGCCACGCTGTTAGATCGCGTGTCTGTGGGATCGCTGCACAGGCATTGTGTAAATTGTCTAGTGACGGAAACGGAACGTCCCACCATGCAACTTCTTCGCCCTTTAGCTTGCGAAGGGACATCAGGGATTTTGTTGCACTGGCATCGCACCAATCGCGCAATGCCAACGCATCAAAAAGACCGCTATATGTGGCCATATCAAAGCCCTCTCGTCTAATTGGAATGACGCCACATACATTTGGCCTAGCGTGCCTGTTCGTGACTATCTGGCTATGGCGCCTTAAATTTAAGGCAGTAGCGATCCGCCGCCATTATGAACAGCGGCGGTGCTATTTGGTTTTATAGGCCTATAGAAGCTTTTCTAGTTTCTTTTTGGCGTCTGCGTTTACCCAACCCAGAATCATGTCACCATGATTGGTCAGCATCCAAGCCGCAGCTTCGTCTGCTGATGCACCATTTTCTTCAACCCAATATAGCATTGTGCTGAGGATATCGTTTGGATAAGACATGTTCTTGATGAAATCAGCAACCTCAGGCTCTCGCGCTGCAAAATCAGCAGTGATTGCATTCAGCACTGGTGCGGCTGGGAAGCCAGATGGGCCAATTTTAGCCGGATCAGCGTCAGCCTTTTGATTGATGGCATGCTGTGCAGGATCAATATCGCCGATGTCGATCTTGGTCATTTTATATTTACCCAGAACCGCTGTTGGGCCCCAGTAATAGCCAAACCAAGGCTCGTTGTCAGCAAATGCCGCCGCAATCGACGCGCCAAGGTTTGCACCTGAGCCGTGATCGAATACTTCGATGCCATTGCCTTCTAAATCAAAGACAACTTTCAAATTGTCGTTAACAACACGACAGCCCCATCCAACAGGACAATTGTGGAAACGACCGCCAACTTTATCGGGGTTAGCTAGAACACCTTTGATGGTTGCCAACTCTGGGTGCTTTTCGACAAGCGAAGTTGGGATCCACCAGCCTTCTTCACCACCATTGGCGAAGACCTGTGAAGCCGTGATGACTTTGCCAGCCGCTTCTAGTTCGCTGTAGACGGGTGCAGAATTCTTCCATACTTCTGGAACGATGTCAGGCTGACCATTTTCTGCAAGCGACGTTACCGCTGGGATTGTGTCAGTTGGGACCACAGTGACGGTGCAACCATAGCCCTCTTCCAGAACAAACTTAGTCACAGCTGCAAACGCCTCACCAGACGCCCAACCCATTGCACCAACGCTAACCTCTCCGCAATCGGCTTTTGCCACTGAGACATTCAACGTCATCGCCGCGACTGCGACGCCAAGACCACTAAAAATTTTTTTCATAACTTTCCTTCCTCCCGTTAAGGCAAGCTTCAAACATGGTTTATTATATGCTCGCACTTTTACTTTAATGCTCTTTTGAGCATTGCTATTCAAGCTTTAGTATCGAGTATCTTTACATAGTTTTTCAAGATTCTAAAACGTTGTGCGTCACTTTTTGTTTTGATTACACCGAATCTGGCGTGATAATAACAGGTGGCGCGTGAGCGGTGCACGACACAAAATCACAAGCATCCGCTAGATTTACCACTCTAGCTAGGGTAGGCATAACGGAGCTAAGGTAGGCATTACGGCCAAGTGGGGCATTACCGCCATTTCACGCATTGACTGGCAGAGGGATATCGAAATTATTGTTTCCTGTGATTTGTTCATCAACATTGAGGCCTGTTTCCATCACAATAGCTAGCATACGCCATCTTCGTGCGACGATCGGCCGGTTGGTTGGCTTATTTGCAATGCTATTTGTTTGGCTGGGCCTCAGCGCACCAGTGCTCGCGGCGGAAAACACCGTCATCGGCATGCGCCTTGGATCGGTCGAGGTCGCGGGTGCTCAAGCATTGCGGGTGGTTATCGAAACCAAAGATCCGGCGACCGCCAAGCTCAGTGTGCTTCATGCCCCCTATAGATTAGTTGTTGATATGAACAATACTGATTGGGCTATTCCCAATCTGGCAAAGTCGGGTGGCCTGTCGCGGGCACCGGCGATGGCCTATCGTTTTGGCAATCCGGTTCCAGGAACTGGCCGTTTGGTGATCGAACTATCCCAGCCAGCCGCGCCAGTTCGGGCCTTTGCGCTGGCCCCTAATGGTGGTGGGCATCGGTTGGTCATTGATCTGGTTGATCGCGGTCAAACGGCCTTTCAGGTGGCGGCCGAGGCCTTGCGCAAAAGCGGCCCGACTGTATTTGGTGGCGGTGATGATGCCGGTTCGGCTAGCGTTTCGATAACCAAACCAGTAACCCCCGCGACGGTAAAAGTAGTTCGCCAAAACCCCGCGACACCCGTGCCGAGCAAATTGGCCGCCGGTGAGCGCTATGTTGATATCACCATGCCTGGGAAAAAGCCGCGCCGCTGGATTGTCTTTATTGATGCTGGACATGGCGGCAAGGATCCCGGGGCAATTGGACATTCGGGGTCAAAGGAAAAGGACATCACCTTGGCCGCGGCATTGGAATTGGCGCGGCAATTGCGGGCTACGGGCCGGGTGCAACCTGTGCTGGCACGCGACAGTGACTATTATCTGAAATTGCGCCAACGCATTAATCTTGCGCGCAAACGTAACGCTGACCTGTTTATCTCGTTGCATGCCGATAGTGCCACCGTATCAACGGCGCACGGTATCTCGGTCTTTACCCTGTCTGATACGGCGTCGGATAAAGAGGCGGCGGCGCTTGCCCGCAAAGAAAACAAAGCGGATCTTATCGGCGGCCCAGATCTGGGTGTTGAGGATCCCGAGGCGGCGAACGAGCTATTGCGGATGTTCCAGCGGGAATCAATGAACCAATCCACGCATTTTGCCAGTGCAATCCTGCGGGAAATCAGGGATTTGCCGGGCGGTGATCGTCGTGGCCATCGTTTTGCCGGATTTGCCGTGTTAAAAGCTCCTGACATGCCATCGGTGCTGGTCGAGATGGGCTTTATGTCCAATCGCAAGGATGAGGCTAATCTGAAGAAAAAATCCTACCGCCGAGAGCTTGCCAAGCGTTTGACGAGAGCGGTGATCAATTATTTGTCTGAGAATGGACCCGATATTTAATGAAACTGGGTAATGACGCAGAAATCATCGAAGAGCCAGCGGCCGAGAAACGCCCGCAACGCTCTTTCTTTGTGCGGTTTCTCCGGTTGTTTTCAGTTCTGATGAGTTTGATTTTTCTTGCCGGAATAGCAGGGGTTGGCGGGGTTTTATGGGTGTTCTGGTCCTATGGTAAGGATCTGCCAGACTATCACCAGCTCGCTAAATATGAGCCGCCAGTGGCCACGCGTATTCACGCTGGCGATGGTGCGTTACTGGCTGAATATGCGAATGAAAAACGGTTGTTTGTGCCGGTTGCCGCGATCCCTCCTAAATTGATCCAAGCCTTTATTTCGGCTGAGGATAAGGCGTTTTACGCACATTTTGGTGTTGATATTCGGGCATTGGTGCGGGCGTCCATTACTAATGTTGTCAATTACGGCCGCGGTCGCCGCCCAATTGGTGCCTCGACCATTACCCAGCAGGTTACGAAAAACTTCCTGCTCACTAACGAAGTCTCAATTGATCGCAAAATCAAAGAAGCGATCTTGTCATTGCGGATGGAACGCGCCTTTACCAAAGACCAGATTTTGGCGCTGTATCTGAATGAAATCTATCTTGGCTATGGGTCTTATGGTGTGGCCGCGGCGGCGTTGAATTACTTTGACAAGGCGCTGGACCAGCTAACCCTTGCCGAGGTTGCCTATCTCGCGGCATTGCCCAAAGCGCCCGCCAATTATCACCCGATCCGCAAGACCGCGGCGGCGGTGGGGCGGCGCAATTGGGTGCTAAAGGAAATGGCGCAGAACGGTTTTGTTACCGAAGAAGAGGCCAAAGAGGCGGCGGCACAGCCTCTCACAATCGCCACCCAGACGGGCTTTGACAGGGCTGATGCACCTTATTTCACCGAAGAAGTACGGCGCGCGGTGATGCGGGAATTTGGCGAAAAAATGCTGTATGGCGGCGGTCTGTCAGTCCGCACGACGATTGATCCAACGCTTCAGGCGGCGGCGCGTACGGCGTTGGAACAGGGGCTTGAGGCGCTCGACAGACGTCAGGGGTGGCGCGGCCCACTGGATAATATCGCCGATTTGGCCGGTAATACCAAGGCCGTGGATGAGGTTTTGAAAAAGCATCAAAGCCGGATGTTGCCAAACCATTATGCCGCGCTGGTCAATGAAGTCTCCGCCGATGGGGCAGAGATTTATGTTGAGGGCAAGGCGGCGCATATTCCGTTCAAGCTCGCATTCTGGGCCTATCCACCGCGTGATGCAGACGGTGTCAGGCCGCAACCACTCCGTGATCTTCGCAAGGCGATTAAGGTCGGCGATGTGGTCATGGTACAGCCGCCAGAATTCACCCCCGATTTGATCCGCAATGGCTTTGTGCCGGCGGAAAATGATTACTCTTTGTCACAACGGCCATTGGTGGAAGGGGCGATTGTTGCGCTGGATCCACATACCGGCCGGCTATTGGCGATGAGCGGCGGCTATAACTATGCCGATTCAGAATTTAACCGGGCGGTCCAAGCCCAGCGTCAGCCCGGATCGGCGTTCAAACCATTTGTTTATCTGGCGGCGCTGGATGGCGGTTATACGCCGACCACCCGTATTTTAGATGCGCCGCTGGTGGTTGATCAGGGGCAGGGCAAACCGAAATGGAAACCGGCAAACTACACAAGGCGGTTTTACGGCCCGTCAATCATGCGCGTGGGTATCGAGAAATCGCGGAACCTGATGACGGCGCGTCTGGCGATGAATATCGGCATGGAACAGGTGCAGGATTACGCCCGCCGCTTTGGTCTGAATGACAATTTGCCGCCGTTATTGTCGATGTCGCTTGGCGCTGGCGAGACCACCTTGCTGCGTCTTACCGCGGCCTATGGAATGCTGGTGAATGGTGGCAAGAAAATTACACCTAGCCTGATTGATCGGATCCAAGACCGCAATGGGACGACTTTGTTCCGCCATGATGGCCGTGATTGCGCCGACTGTCAGGCCGTACAGGGATGGGCCAATCAGGACATACCGGAACTAGACGATATCCGCCCGCAATTAACTGAACCTGCCTCGGCCTTTCAGATGGTATCGATGCTCGAGGGTGTCGTACAGCGCGGCACAGGACGCCGGATTGCCGAACTCAATCTTGCGGTTGCGGGCAAAACCGGCACCACCAATGACAATACCAATGGTTGGTTTATTGGCTTTACCCCTGATCTTGCGGTTGGCGTGTTTGTTGGCTATGACACCCCGCGCCAGCTGGGTAAGAGCGAAACCGGTTCAACCGTTGCGGTTCCTATCTTTGGTGACTTTATGGCACGTGCACAGGCCGGAAAGCCAGTGATACCATTCCGCCGTCCTAATGGTATGACGATCATTCCGGTACATGCTGATACTGGCGAGCGGGTTTTGCCAACGCATGCAAAAGCCATTCTAGAAGTGTTCAAGCCGGGCCAGCGTCCGGGCGGTAAATTGATCGATGTGCCGGGGGCTATACCGCGCAACGCGGATGATGAGGAACTCGCCACTGAAGGGTTGTATTAGCACTGGGCAGGTGCTGGGCAGGTGCTGGGCAGGTGGTCATTGGGCAGGTGGCCTTGAGGCTTGTCATCCGTCCTCCTGCGGGGTAGGAATGCTACCTACGATTTACCGCCCCTAACCGTATTCATTACCCTATTTGGGGGCAGAGCAAGAGGCACAGATGCAAGCCGAAACGCAGGCAAAAATTGACGCAATCACCGCAACCATTGAATTGCTCCATCGCCATGTGAATTTTGACGAGGCGACTGCGCGTCTGGCCGAGCTAGAGACCCTCAGCACAGCTGGCGATTTCTGGAACGACCAAGCCAAAGCGCAGAGCGCGATGCGCGAGAAAAACCAGATTGAACGCCAGCTAACAATGATCTCATCATTGCAGAGCGAGATGGATGATGCGGTCGGTCTGATCGAGCTTGGGCAGATGGAAAATGACGAAGACATCGTCGCCGAAGCCGAAGCCGCCTTGAGTGATTTGGTGACACTTGCAGAAAAACGCCAGCTTGAAAGCCTGTTATCTGGCGAGGCTGATGGCAATGATTGCTTTCTTGAAATTCACGCAGGCGCTGGCGGCACAGAGGCACAGGATTGGGCCCAGATGTTGCAGAGAATGTATGCGCGTTGGTGTGAAAATCGCGGCTTTCGTCTACAAATTATCGAGGAAAGCGCGGGCGAAGAGGCCGGTATCAAATCGATCACAATGCGGATTGATGGCGAGAATGCCTATGGCTGGCTAAAAACCGAGTCTGGTGTTCACCGGCTTGTGCGGATATCCCCGTTTGATAGCTCGGCCCGCCGCCACACTAGCTTTGCTAGCGCGTGGATCTATCCTGTTGTCGACGATAATATCGAGATCGAGATCGAAGATAAGGACTTGCGGATTGATACCTACCGCGCGTCCGGTGCAGGCGGTCAGCACGTCAATAAAACAGATTCCGCCATTCGCATCACGCATTTGCCAACGAATATCGTCGTGCAATGCCAGAATGACCGCTCGCAACACCGCAATCGGGCAACCGCCTTTAACATGCTAAAGGCGCGTTTATACGAATTGGAACTGCAAAAGCGCGAGGATGCGGCCTCTGACGCGGCGGCGGGTAAAACCGATATTGGCTGGGGCAACCAGATCCGATCCTATGTTTTGCACCCCTACCAGATGGTCAAGGATTTGCGCACCAATGTTGAAAAAGGCAATGCCGCTGGCGTGCTGGATGGTGATCTCGATGAATTTGTCGAGGCTAGTCTTGCCGCCCGCGTTGGTAATTAACCAGGCACTGGTGATTATGAAACCCTATTGCGGAGGGCTCTGGTAGAGATCATCGCGTTCGGCCATAGGTGCGTAAAACGCGGCGGCAAAATTGGCGGCGGTCCGTGCGGCGATGTTAAAGGGCGGCTTTAGCGGTCCCCTGAAATAGGTGCCAACCAATGATTGCCATGTGCTAACCGGATCACGGCGTTCCAGCCCACAGCAATAATCAAACCATTTTTTGCCAATGGCGACATGGCCAATCTCATCTTCCATGATAATCCCAAGCGCATCGGCGCTATCATTATCATCGACATTGCGTAGCTTTTCGATCATGCCCGGCGTGACATCAAGGCCGCGGGCCTCTAGCACCAAAGGGGCAATGGCGAGGCGGGCCAACAAATCATGCGCGGTTTCCTGAGCGGCTTGCCATAATCCATCATGTGCCGGCAGATCACCATAACCCGCATCCATACGGGAAAGCCGATCATCCAGCATCAGGAAATGACGGGCCTCATCATCGGCGACCGACAGCCAATCAACATAGAAATCACGCGGCAAACGATGTTCCACAAAGCGGCAAGCCATATCCAGAGATAGATCAATGGCGTTGAGTTCGATATGGGCGATGGCGTGGATCAGCGCAATTCTGCCCGGGGCTGATTGGGTGATACGGCGGCGCGGTACATCGCGCGGTGGGCGTAATTCTGGACGCGCCGGCCGGCCCGGTCGCTCTGGCGGGGTGAAGGTACCAAGATTGCTATGCGCGCCGGCATGCCAATTGGCGATCAATGCCCGCGTTGCCTCGGCCTTGTGGCGCGGGTTGGTAATGGCAATGACGCCCGCAAGGGCTTCGCTAAGCGGTGTTTCAGGTGAAATCATATGCTGGTCGGTCATGGGCTATAGCGAGCGCACATAGGCCAGAACGTCCTCGGCATGCTCTTTGACTTTGACCTTTGGCCACACCTTGATGATGGTGCCGGTTTCATCAATGACAAAGGTGGTCCGGACAATGCCGAGATAGGTTTTTCCGTACATGGATTTTTCCACCCACACACCAAAGTCTTCACAAACATTGGTCTCATGATCGGCGCCCAGCAAACAGGTTAGGCCATGTTTAGCCCGAAACTTTGCTTGTTTGGCTGGCGTGTCTTTGGAAATGCCAATGACATCACAATTCGCCGCGGCGAAATCATCCAGCATCGCGGAAAAGGCGAGCGCCTCAGTAGTACAGCCCGATGTATCAGCGCGCGGAAAAAAGAAAATCACCATCTTTTTGCCATGTTGATCCGCCATGGTGAATTCGCCGGTATCTGTCGGCATGGTGAAGTGAGGTGCGCGG
>CBFHOS010000007.1:0-77706 GCA_965657645.1 Puniceispirillaceae bacterium (SeqCode)
ATGGTAGAGAAGTTTCTCTTCACTGAGTTGGTGGCTAGCCCCTTCTTCAACAAGTAATCACGATAGGCAGCGGCATCAGAGGATGAGTATTCATCCAGTGGTCTATCACCCTTTAACCACAGATAATGTGCAACTCTCTGGTATACCATCCTAATAATCCACCCACGCGCAGTTCAAAAGAACGCTCAAGGATTCAATAGGATAGTCCTAAGATGCCTAACATGTTTAACAAGGAAATGGCGCGCTCGGGAAGATTCGAACTCCCGACCCCTAGATTCGTAGTCTAGTGCTCTATCCAGCTGAGCTACGAGCGCGTCGTGGCGGTTGAGCTTGGGAGCTCACGGCCAAAAGATGGGGCAACATATGACAAGCCCGCGTGCCATGCAAGCCCTTATTGCCGCATAATCGCTTTGCAATGCGCGGGATGGCTTACAAAGTGATCCTCTTGCAAACCCTCTTGCAAAGCCTCTTGCAAATCCTCTTGCACTGGGGGCGGTTCCGATTACATTAGGGCTTTCCTGTTCTGTCAGTTTTTAAGGACGATCTGATGTCTGACTCACAAGCCAAGGCCTTTCCCGTTTCGTGGGAAGAATTACACCGCACTTCAAAAGCGCTCGCATGGCGCCTGCTAGAGCTGGGGCCGTTTGAGGGCCTTGTGGCCGTCACCAGAGGCGGCCTTGTTCCAGCGGCAATTGTTGCCCGCGAATTGGAAATCCGGCTGATTGATACGGCTTGCATCTCGTCTTATCACAACCGTGATCAAGGTCACCTGGACGTGTTAAAGCCAGCGGAAATGGCTGGTGATGGCGAAGGCTGGCTGATTGTCGATGATTTGGTTGATACTGGCGAGACGGCCAAGGCGTTGCGCGCGATGATGCCAAAGGCCCATTTCGCCACGGTTTATGCCAAGCCAGCGGGACGTCCTCTGGTTGATACATTCGTCACCGAAGTTTCGCAGGACACATGGATCTTTTTCCCGTGGGATATGGAACCGCAGCCATCAACGCCAATCATCGGCCAAAAGGGCTAGGTTTTTTTAGGGCTAATTTTTTGGGCTAGATTTCAAAAATCTGCTTTGGCAATTGCAGCCTGAATTCACTGCCATTCTCGTTTGAACGCGCCAGCTTGAGGTTGCCGCCAAGGATCACCGCAAGGTCACGCGATATTGCGAGGCCCAGTCCGGTGCCGCCGCGGCTATTGGTGCGAAAGGCGAGGAACATATCATTCCATGATCCTTGCGGTATCCCCGGGCCATCATCGGCAACATCAATCACACCCAGATGCCCGGCTTGCCACACATCAATATGAATATTGCGCGCCCCAGCAACCGCGGCATTGCGAATGAGGTTGGTTAAAATCCGGCTGATCATCGCCTTGTCTATATATATGTCACGTTGACCGGTAATGGTGATGTTAAGGTCCAAACGCGCCGCCAGATCCTCTGCTAATAGCGTAACATTGGTTAATTCCGGATTTGGCGTTGGTGGCTCTACGAGGTAATCGAGCATTGATTGGCATAGCTCCACCGCCTGTTCCAGCGAGCGCACAAAATGCGGCGCGGTGCGTTGGATATTCGGATCATCGGAAACCAGCAAGGTATCCGTCACCAAAGCGGCAGAGCTTAGGGCATTGCGGATGTCGTGATTGATCTTTGCCACGGCCTCGCCAATATCCGCCAGCCGTTCGCGTTGCCGCAGGGCCAAAAGCGTATTGCGCTGGAGACTGTCGAGGGCGATGGCGACATCGCCAAACTCCGGTCGTGCATGCAGAGAATCGGGGATAGCCCAAGCAATGGTGGGATCGGCGCCGAACCGATTGATCGATGAGACCAGATCATCAAGCGGCCGGATTAATAAAAACCGGAGGATGCGGGCAATGACCACGCCAACTATGATAAAGACTGTGAAAATCACCGCAAACCGGATGGCAAAGAAAGTCTGCAACGTGTCTTTAAGGTGGCTTTGGGTCACCTTTATAAGGATGCCATTGCTTGCCTCATCACTCTGGGTGTTATTCGGGGTGTTATTCGAGGTGTTATTGGGGGAGGCATCATTTTGGGCAATGCCGTCATGGGGGACAATCACCATCGCCGGTGATGGCGCCGCCGCGACAAGTAAATGCAATGTGTCCCGCACAAAATGCGTTTGAAACGACATCGGGTCCCAAGCCATATGATGGTGGGCATAGGCGCTCGCATCGAATCGCCCCTCACCATCTTTGGTGAAAGTGATGATCTCGGTGTTTTTGGTACCTGATTCGCCCTGATTGGCCTCAACGCTCATTTGGCCAGCGCTATGTGCGGCAACAGCTTTGATGGCTTCGTGGAACAGTAAATTGCTCCGATAACTGCTGGTGAGTACGAGCGCACCGATGAATGCCAGCAACAGAGCAAGGCTGGCAGAAATCAATATATTGGTCAGCAATACCCTCATATGCGCAGTCCATCTTGAAAAAAGGGATCTGCTCGGTGTTTGCTTTGTCATTGTTTTCTGGATCTCTTGAACCCTTGTTGTTTGAAGCACTTATAACAGCATTAATGCTTATTTTTACGCGCAATCATTATTATCCCAGAATAGCCGGCCAGATCCTTGGCTAGATTCCGGCAAATGACGCAAAACTTCATGCAAAATAGGACAATGTCCGGAATCATCTCACCGGACGGTCATTTGTGGACGATTTGTCGCTTTTCCGCAGTTTTCCATGGCATTGCACCGCAATGATCCATTGACAGGCGGCGTGTAGGGGCCTAAAACCCCCCTTCAGTTAATCATTAATTACAAAGGAGCGTTGTCATGAAACGCACCTATCAGCCAAGTGTCTTGGTTCGCAAACGCCGTCACGGTTTCCGCTCACGTATGGCCACAGTTGGTGGTCGCCGGGTTCTTCGTACCCGTCGTGCCAAGGGCCGCGCGCGTCTGTCAGCCTAATCGCAGGATAGACCCATGCCGGGAATGAACAGCATTCCAAAAAGGGCAGGGTTTTTGCGGGCCCGCCGCGATGGCGAAAAAGCCGTTGCCAAGGGCATAGTTGTGCAGGCCGTCGCCAATGGCGAGGCCGGCTCACGTCTGGGAATTACCGCTTCTAAAAAAATTGGCAATGCTGTGGCGCGGAATCGCGCCCGTCGGCGTTTGCGCGCATTGGCTAATGATGTGCTGGCCCCTGTGGCGCGCCCGGGGATGGATTACGTGTTGATCGCACGTTTTGACACTGGCACCCGCCCCTGGAATTTGTTGGGCGAGGATCTAACCAAGACCATTGGCTATCTTCACCGCAAGTTGGGCACACCAAACCAGCCGGGATCAGCCACATGACACCTAACTTGGGTAATTCTGGCCGCCACCATCCCATTCGTATCGCACTGGCGCCGTTTGCATTTGTTCTAGGAATGTTCCTGCGGGTGCTTTTATGGCTCTATCAGGCGATCATTTCACCGTTTCTAGGGGCCAATTGCCGGCATCTTCCCACCTGTTCTGAATATGCAAAAGATGCGTTAAAATTGCATGGCCCCTTGCGCGGATCGTTGTATTCGCTAAAACGTATCGGACGCTGCCATCCGTGGGCTGAACCATCGGTTGATCCGGTGCCGCCGGTGCCTGACTGATTTTGATGAATTCCTCATCATTGGCCAGACCACGGTCATATCGTTTGGATAGCAAAGACAAGATAAAGGCTTTAAGTGATGACTCCAGAAAACCGCAATTTGATTTTGGCGATTGCGCTGTCGATGACAGTGTTGTTCGGATGGCAAATGTTCGTCATTGGGCCAGAGATGGAAAAGGAAGCGGCGCAGCAGGCGTTGATTGCCGAACAGCTGGCCGCTGAACAAGCCGCTGCTGGCACGGCGACACCTAGCCCAAGCGGTGATGGTACCCCAACAGCCGTTGCATCTGCCGGTGCTGGAACCGCGCAAAGCGAAACAACGATTGCCGCCGAAGCGCCGCGCGTAAGTATTGATGCGCCGCTGGTATATGGCTCGCTGTCACTGCAAGGTGCGCGAATCGACGATATTGTGCTAACCGAATATCGCGAAACCCAAGCCGAAAATTCGGACAATATTCATTTTCTGAAAAAGACCGGTAGCAAAGACGCGTTCTTTGCGGAGTTTGGCTGGGCGTCATCTGACGCTAACCAGCCAATGCCGACTGGCCAGACTATCTGGACTGCCAATCGTGACCAGCTATCACCGGGATCACCGGTTACCCTTAGCTGGGATAATGGCAAGGGCCTTAAATTTATCCGCGAGATTTCGATCAATGATGATTATCTGATTACGATTGATGACACCGTAGAGAGCACGCTTGCGGCTGGCATTACGATGTATCCTTACGGCCTTGTCCGCCGTCATGGCACGCCGCCAACCAGTGGTATTTATATTCTGCATGAAGGTGCGCTCGGTGTGTTTGACGAGACCTTAAAGGAAGAAGATTACGACGATCTGCAAGATGCGGATAATGGTAAGATGACGGTTACGCCGGAACAGGCGGGTGGCTGGATTGGCTTTACCGATAAATATTGGCTAGCTGCGATGTTGCCGGATCAGGATCGTAAATTGTCATATAGCTTCCAATCATTGGCCGGATCTGGTGATCGGTATCAGGTCGATTATATCGATCTAGACGGTACCAAGCTCGAGCCGGGCGGTATTGTTACCACCAAGGCACGGCTATTTGCTGGTGCCAAAAAGGTTGCGTTGCTTGATTATTACGCCGAGGAATTTGGCATTCCGAATTTCGATCTGGCGATTGATTTTGGTTGGTTCTACTTCCTGACCAAGCCGTTCTTCTATGCGGTTAACTGGCTGAATAATCTGCTTGGCAATTTCGGCCTTGCGGTTATGGCTCTTACCGTTGTGGTCAAGCTGGTATTCTTCCCGCTGGCCAATAAATCCTATCAATCGATGGGTAAGATGCGGTTGCTAGCTCCAAAAATCCAGATCCTGCGCGAGCGTTATAAAGATGATCGCATGGGGCTCAATCAGGAAATGATGGCGCTCTATAAAACCGAAAAAGTAAATCCGGCGGCTGGTTGTCTACCAGTGCTGTTACAGATCCCGGTATTCTTTGCGCTCTATAAAGTGTTGTTTGTAACGATTGAAATGCGGCATGCGCCATTCTTTGGATGGATTACCGACCTGTCTGCACCTGATCCGACATCGGTGTTTAACCTGTTTGGTCTGATGCCATTTTCTGTCGATTTCCTACCGCCGTTCCTCCAGCTAGGGGCATGGCCGATTATGATGGGTATCTCGATGTTCTTGCAGATGCGCCTCAACCCGGCTCCACCTGACCCAATTCAGGCCAAGGTGTTCCAGCTAATGCCTATCTTCTTCACTTTCCTTCTGGCGACTTTCCCAGCTGGTCTGGTTATCTACTGGACTTGGAACAACTTGTTATCGATGACACAGCAATGGTTCATAATGAGGCGCGTGGCGCAGAGCTAACCCCAGAGCAAATCGAGGCAGGGCGTCTGCTGTTTGCTGGCCAATGTGATTTTATCGCGGCGGCTAACAAGATGGCGGTCCTACCTCCGATAACGCTTCCTGAGGTTTGTTTTGCCGGACGCTCAAATGTTGGTAAATCGTCGCTGGTGAATGCGTTAACTGGCCGGCGTATGCTGGCGCGTACATCGCAAACACCGGGGCGCACTCGCCAGCTGATTTTCTTTAACCTTGCTGACCGCCTCCAATTGGTTGATTTGCCAGGCTATGGTTACGCCTCGGCGCCAAAGACCGATATCAAGGATTGGACAAATCTAACGCGGAAGTTCCTCGCTGGGCGGCAATCGCTACAACGGGTGTTTCTGTTAATTGATTGTCGGCGCGGTGTTGGCAAGGCGGATAAAGAGATCATGAATTTGCTGGATGAAACGGCGGTATCATGGGCGGCGGTGATGACCAAGGCCGACAAGATAAAGCCGACAGCGCTGGAGAAAATCTGCACAGAAACCGAGGCTGTTTTGGCCAATCATGTGGCGGCATTTCCTGAATTATTCGTAACATCATCTGAAACCGGACATGGGATCGCCCATCTGCGCGCCCAATTGACGATGTTCGCATTGGAAAAACAACCGGCAAAAAACGCGTGATAATCGCAACCAGCTTGCAACATTGTCGCCAAGTGCCGATAATCCTCACCCTATAAACAAACGTAATTAGACTAGCCTGTTAAATATGTAATCTATCGGCGACGGTGAGATAAAGGATCTAGCAATGAGCCAAAATAAAATCAGTCCTGAGGACCAGATAAAGGCAACCACCGGTACTCTGATTGAGGCTTTGCCATTCATGCGCCGTTATTCCGGCCAGACGATTGTGATCAAATTCGGTGGTCATGCGATGGGTGATCCTGAATATGTGAGTGCCTTTGCCAGTGATATTGCATTGCTGGATCAGGTTGGAACACGTCCGATTGTTGTTCATGGCGGTGGCCCCCAGATCGGGGTGATGCTCGATAAATTGCAAATCGAGTCACGCTTTGTTGACGGTTTGCGGGTGACTGACGAGGCCAGCATTTCGGTTGTTGAAATGGTCTTGGCTGGCGGCATTAACAAAGGCATCGCCGCCGCTATTAGCCGTGCTGGTGCGCGGGCCGTTGGTGTTTCTGGCAAGGATGCCGGTCTTATTACCGCGCGCAAATTGATGGCTATGTCGAAAAGCAGCGATAGCGCGATTGAAGAGGCTGTTGATTTAGGCTTTGTCGGCGAGCCGTCCCATATCGATCGTGATTTGCTGGATGCGCTTAGTGACCGCAATCTGATCCCTGTGGTGGCACCTGTTGGCGCTGATGAACATGGTAAAACTTATAATATTAATGCCGACACCGCCGCCGGGGCGATTGCCGCGGCGATGAATGCAACACGGCTATTGATGCTGACTGATGTGGCTGGTGTATTGGATAAGGACGGCAAGCTGATCGCGGAATTGAAGGTAAGTGAGGCCGAAACATTGATCCGCGATGGCACTATATCGGGTGGGATGATTCCAAAAGTCGAAACCTGTATCGATGCTGTTTTGGGCGGGGCCGAAGGCGCGGTAATCATGGATGGCCGCGTACCACATGCCGCTTTGATCGAGCTATTTACCAATCACGGCACGGGGACGCGTATTTCGGCCGATTAACGATGTACCAGCGAAAGATCAGTCGGCTATTTAGACGAGTTCTTTGCGTTAGAAAGTATGAATAGTAATGACTAGATCTACAGATAATACGGGTGGAACGGCTGATATCGCGGCGAAAGCGCCTCATTTATTTCCAACTGGCGAAATCAATGATTGGGTGTTTGATCTGGACAACACGATTTATCCAGCGGCATCGAATTTGTTTGTGCGGGTGGCGGTGCGGATCACTGAATTTGTCGCGATGCATTTCAAAGTGCCAGAGGATGAGGCAAAAATCATTCAAAAGGCCCTGTTCCAGCGTTATGGCACGACGATGCGCGGTTTGATGGTTGAAGAGGGGCTGGCCCCCGCTGATTATTTGCATTTTGTGCATGATATTGATGTGAGCGATTTGCCTTTTGAGGCGGATCTTGACCGGATGCTGGCCGCATTGCCGGGCCGCAAACATATTTTCACCAATGGCACGGTTCCGCATGCTGAGAACATTTTGAACGCTTATGGTATCCGCCATCATTTCGATCAGATTTTTGACATTATCGGCGCCGATTATGTGCCAAAGCCGGAAACAATCGCATTTGAGCGTTTTGTCGATACCACCGGCATTGACCCAACGGGTGCGGTGATGATCGAGGATATGGCGCGCAATCTGGAACCAGCCGCCGCGCTGGGCATGCGCACTGTATGGCTGGCCAGTGATATTGAATGGGCGGCAAAGGGCGCGGATGAAGATTATGTGCAATATGTGGCGCCGGACTTGAAAAGCTTTCTCTCAGCCCTTGCCATTCCGGCTTGAAACGCCGATATCTGCTAGAGAAAATAAAACCGAAGGGGCGGCCTCTATTAGCCGCCAATGCATAGGAGATCCAAAATGACGATTGCGCAGCTTGAACAGGAAATTGATGCCGCGTGGGAAGCCCGCGACACGATCAATCTGGAAACCAAAGGCGCCGTTCGTGATGCCGTGAATGAGGCCCTGAACATGATGGATAGTGGCCAATTGCGGGTCGCCCAGCCAACAGGCAATCACCAGTGGCAAGTCAATCAGTGGGCCAAAAAGGCCGTGCTATTGTCATTCCGTCTGAACGATATGTCGTTGATCGAGTCTGGTGTGGATTTCCCCGGCGCGGGCGGATCTACCTTTTGGGATAAAGTGCCGTCAAAATTCGCCGGTTGGGGTGAAAACCGTTTTCGTGAAGCAGGTTTCCGCGCCGTGCCGGGCTGTGTCGTGCGGCATTCGGCGCATGTGGCCCCCGGCGTTGTGATCATGCCTAGCTTTATCAATCTTGGCGCCTTTGTTGATAGCGGCACCATGGTTGATACATGGGCAACCGTTGGATCATGCGCCCAGATCGGCAAGAATGTGCACCTCTCAGGCGGTGCCGGTATCGGCGGCGTGCTAGAGCCATTACAGGCTGGACCTGTGGTGATTGAGGATGATTGCTTTATCGGTGCGCGTTCAGAAGTTGTGGAAGGCGTGGTCGTAGAGCAAGGCGCGGTTCTATCCATGGGTGTCTTTATCGGCGCATCGACAAAGATCGTAAACCGGGTCACGGGCGAGGTTCACATGGGCCGCGTGCCAGCCTATTCGGTTGTGGTTCCAGGCGCATTGCCGGGCAAGCCGCTGGCTGATGGATCACCGGGACCGTCATTGTCTTGTGCGGTAATCATCAAACAAGTTGACGAGAAAACCCGTTCGAAAACATCGGTCAATGAGTTGCTGAGAGACTAATGGCCGAGCTATCGCATGCAGTAGATTTAACCAAACGCCTAATCCAATGCCCGTCTGTGACGCCGGCAGAGGGCGGCGCTTTGGATTTGCTGCAAGGCGAGTTAACGGCGCTTGGTTTTGAATGCACACGGTTGCCATTTGGTGAAGGTGCGGCGCGGATTGATAATCTGTTTGCCCGCATTGGCACTGGCGGCCCGCATTTCTGTTTTGCCGGACATACCGATGTGGTTCCTGTTGGCGATCTTGCCGATTGGCAGTTCGGGCCGTTTTCTGGCGACATTGCCGATGGTAATCTTTATGGACGCGGCGCGGCGGATATGAAGGGCGGCGTTGCGGCCTTTGTTGCGGCGGCGGCGCGTTATCTTACCACCAATCCAGAGAATATCGGCGGTGATAGAGGATCCATTAGCCTGTTAATTACCGGTGATGAAGAAGGTGACGCGATTAATGGCACGGTAAAGATGGTTGAGTGGGTTCGCGATAATGGGCATATCCCCGATATGTGCCTTGTTGGCGAGCCAACCAATCCCGATGCTATTGGCGATGTGATCAAGAATGGCCGCCGTGGTAGCCTATCCTGCCAGCTCGAGGTTGATGGTGTGCAGGGGCATGTTGCCTATCCGCATCTGGCCGATAATCCGATAACCCGATTAGCCGCGATGCTGGCGCCGGTAAATGGCTGTGAGCTGGATGGTGGGACCGAATTTTTTGATCCATCAACGGCGAATGTGACCAGCATTGATGTTGGCAATGATGCCGGCAATGTTATTCCGGCACGGGCAAAGGCGCGTTTCAATATCCGCTTTAATACCGAACATACGGCGGATGGATTGATTGGCTGGTTAGAGGAGCATTTCAATCGTGTTGGCGGCAATTGGACGGCGAATTGGCGCGCTTCGGCGCATCCGTTTTTAACCGCGCCCGGTGCATTGACCGATGCTATTGCCGATGCTTGCGAACAGGTAACAGGCCGCCGCCCACAGCTCTCAACCACTGGCGGCACATCTGATGCACGCTTTATCACGGCGATCTGTCCGGTTGCCGAATTTGGCCTTGTCGGGCGCACTATGCACAAGATTGACGAGCATGTTGCGGTTGCAGATATTGATTTGCTAGCCGATATTTATACGGCGATCCTTGGCAATTATTTTAAAGGCTCTTCATCCTGATGGAACATTATGCATCGTCCCTAGCCCCGCGAGTGGTTTTTACTTATATCGGCAGAACGGTGTTGGTGATGCTCGGTCGGTTGCCGATGAACGCGGCTTATCTGATGACGCCGAGCGGATTGTGGCAGGCCATTTGGACATCGGTGATTATCGCCTTTGTGGTGTCGCTCTATCCGGTATCAGGGGTCGGCACTGGGTTTCTGCTGGCCAAGGTAGCGGCGCAAATTATTGCAATGGTGCTGCTTAGCTTGCTGGCGATGAATGTGCTGACGCGGATGGGCCTTGCTGACAAGATTTTTGACTATCTGGTGCCGTTTATCTGGGTACAGAATGTGCAATATCTGGCGGCTGGTTTGGCCGCTTATGCGATGATGCTGGGTGGTTCGGATCAGATGCCGATCATCTTCTTTGGCCCGCTTCTTGTCTGGACCATTTATTGGCTATGGCGTGCTGGCCGCGATCAAATTGGCCGTGGCGGCTGGGTTGCGACCGGATTTTTGCTATTATCGCTAATTGTTGATTCGGTTGTTACGTTTGCCCTATTGTCGCGCGTTCACAGCGCGGCCGGATAATTAACAGCCGTTAGATATAATCCCTCAGGCGGTGCTTTTGGACCGGCGGCGGCACGGTCACGCGCGGCCAAGGCAGTGGCCACATCATCTGGTGTCCATTTACCCATCCCAACGAGCGCCAATGTACCGGTTATATTTCTGATCTGGTGATGCAAAAATGACCGCGCGCCCGCATGGATGTGAATTTCTTCGCCAACTTGTTCAACGCGCAGATCATCCATCGTACGCACCGGACTTTCGGCTTGGCATTGGGTGGCCCGAAAGCTGGTAAAATCATGCGTGCCGATGAGGTGCTTTGCCCCTTCATTCATCAATGCCGGATCGAGCGGCTGGCGGTGATGCCATACGCGGCCCTGATCCAAAGCGGGCGGTTGGCGGCGCGGCAGGATACGATATAGATAGCTACGGCTGATGGCGGAAAAACGCGCATGGCTCTCGGCGGACACTTCGCGCGCGGCAATAATGGAAACCGGCCATTCACCGATGAGCGCGTTGATTGCCTCTTGCACACGGTTTGCAGTGAATTTGTCGGGCACATCAATATGCGCCACCTGTCCGGTTGCATGAACGCCGGAATCGGTGCGTCCGGCCCCCTGTACCAATGCCTCTTCCTGCATCATCGAGGTTGCGGCCTCTTCGATGACTTGCTGGACCGACATGCCGTTGATCTGTCGCTGCCAGCCAACAAAGGGTGTGCCGTCATATTCGATGGTGAGAAAAATCCGCCGCATTAGCTAGCCACTACATCAAAGTCAGCAAAAACCGTACCGGCCCTCACAGCCTGCCCATTCAGAAAATCGGCTGCGGGCATCGGCTTTTTCCCGGCAGGCTGGAGCATATCTAGTGACAGGATGCCGCCGCCAGTGGCCATTTGCATACCGCCATCTGCGCCCTGACCTAAAAACGTGCCGGGGCGATTATCTGCGCCTACATCATCGGTGCGTGAGGCTTTGTCATAATGCGCTTTGGTCACTTTAATGCGGCCCTTTGGTCCGGTGAACCAAGCCCCGGGAAATGGCGAGAACGCGCGAATATGGCGATCCAGAACAGCGGCAGTCTGGCCCCAGTCGATTTGCGCTTGGGCCGGACTGATCTTCGCCGCATAGAGGGCGTTGGCGTCATCTTGAATTTGCTGGCGCTCTAGAATGGCGGGCATGTCATTGACCACATCCAGCAATAGGCTGGCATTCATCGATGCCAGCTTGTCATGCAAACTACCGGCAGTGTCATCATCCGCAATGGCGCATGATTTGGTGGCAAGCACCGGACCTGTATCGAGACCAGCCTCCATTAGCATCGCCGACATACCGGTTTGTGTATCACCAGCCTCAATGGCCCGCTGGATCGGGGCGGCACCGCGCCACCGCGGCAATAATGATGCATGCCCGTTCACACAGCCAAAACGCGGTAGATCCAAAACGGCTTGCGGCAATAGCAATCCATAAGCAACCACGATGAACAGATCGGCGTCAAAGCCAGCCAGTATGCTTTGCTCATCTGCCCCCGATAGGCTGGTCGGGCAATAGGTCGGGATCGATAATGTTTTGGCATGGCGGGCAACCGGCACGGCCCGTTGTTCCATACCGCGGCCGGATTTGCGCGGCGGCTGGGAATAGACCGCAACAACATCGTGCTGGGTGCTAAGAGCATCAAGCGCCGGGATCGCAAAATCAGGGCTTCCCATGAAAATTATCCGGCGGCGCGCCATCTCTAATTGCCTTTACTGCCGGAAGATTGGCGCAATCCCTTCATCACCCGCCGGACAATCATGTCGCGTTTGAGGCGTGAAATATGATCGATGAAAAGGACCCCATTCAGATGGTCAATTTCATGCTGGACACAGGCCCCAAGAAGGCCGTCACAGCTCATCATTTGCGCCGCGCCATTGATATCAATATAGCGCACATCGACAATGGCCGGACGTTCCACATCGGCGGTCTGGTCGGGAATTGATAAACACCCTTCTTCAAGGATCGACATTTCATCAGAGCGCGTGACGATTTCAGGATTGATCATCTTATGCAATTCCGGCTCTTCATCACTGCCGCAATCCATTACGATTAGACGCTGGCTCACATTGATTTGCGGCGCGGCAAGGCCAATGCCGGGCGCGTCATACATGGTGTCGGCCATATCGTCCAACAGCTGGCGCACGCCGTCCGTTACCTCGGCAACAGGCGATGCCACCACCCGCAGAATGGGATCTGGCAAAGTTACAATCGGAATAAGAGCCATCGAATTTTCTTTCTTTTCCGCGCATTTATCGCACAGCGCGGTATCAACTAAACCTTATCGGCACATAGGCTTCTTGAATTAGGGTAAGGTTGCGTTGCAGTCAAGCAACACCCATGCCACAATATCCCCATTATATTGCCATCCGGATTATTGGCAAAGCATGCGTGCCATTACAGACCTCAGTACAGAACCCAGTACATAGCCCAGTACAGAACCCAATACCTAACCCCGCTCTAGTGCAAGATTAATATGGACCAGATATCATGACCAGTCTTTCAATCGCAATCTTTGTTGTGTTGGCCCTGATCCTAGGATTGCTGGCGGTTTTGGTGTTGCGGCGGCCAACGGCTAGCGCGCCATCCGAGATGGGTGAATTGCGCGGACAATTGGCGCAAATGGCGGCGCAATCCGGTGAACTGCAAAAAATTATCGCATCACAAATGGCCGAGAGCGAAGGACGGCTTGGCCAGCGTCTAGAGCAATCAATGCGTGACCAGAATGAGCGCACCACCAAGTCGCTCACTGGTATGGCGGAAAAGCTAGTGGTGATCACCGAGGCGAATGCGCATATTTCTGAATTAACCGGTCAGGTGACCCAGCTCCAAAACATCCTGTCGAATAAACAGGCCCGCGGAAGTTTCGGTGAAGTGCAGTTGGAAAATCTTGTTCGTGATGCATTGCCTGATAGTGCGTATGAATTTCAATATTCGCTTAGCAATGGCAAGCGGGTTGATTGCTTTATTACCATGCCTAACCCGCCGGGCTCGGTCTGTATTGATTCAAAATTTCCGCTGGAATCCTATCGGCAATTGACCGCCGCCGGTGACGAGGCAAGCCGCGTTGTGGCCCGCCGCGCGTTGGAGGTGGACGTCAAAAAGCACATCAATGATATTGCCGCGAAATATATCATCCCCGGCGAAACCGCCGAGAGTGCGATCCTGTTTTTGCCGTCCGAATCGGTCTATGCGGAAATTAATCTGCAATTGCCAAAGCTGGTCGAGGCTAGCCGCAAGGCGCATGTCTATATGGCGGGACCGGATAATTTGATGCTGTTACTGCACACTGTGCGGGCGATTTTGCGAGACGCCCATATGCATGAGGCGGCTGGGCTGATCCAGGCTGAGGTCGATACGCTGATGACGGATATGGTTCGGCTGGATGAACGTGTCGGCAAATTGGCCTCGCATTTCCAACAGGCAGAAAAGGATATTGGCGATATCCAGACGTCGACCCGCAAGATTATGTCGCGGGGTGATAAAATTTCGAAAATCGAAGTTGATGACGCCAAGCCAGTTACGCCCACCCCCGATCTGATCAATTAATCGGATAGCTTTACGGGGGAAATATTGCTGGCTAGGTGAGTTTGGAGCGGGCCTTTAGCGCCTGTGCCAAGGTTCCATCATCCAGATAATCCAGCTCGCCGCCCACCGGTACACCATGGGCAAGGCGGGTGACTTCGCGGTTTAAGGGGGCCAAACGATCGGCAATATAATGCGCTGTGGTTTGGCCATCGACGGTCGCGGATAGCGCCAGAATGATTTCTTCAACACCCTCATCGCGGGCGCGGTTGATCAATCGGTCTATATGCAAATCCTCAGGCCCGCGTCCATCGAGCGCACTCAAAGTGCCGCCAAGAACATGATACTGGCCGCGATATACCGCGGCGCGTTCCATGGCCCAGAGATCACCAACATCCTCAACCACGCAAATGCGGCTTTTGTCGCGCCGGTCATCGCGGCAAAGATCACAGGTATCGCCTGTATCCAAATTACCGCAATTGGCACATTCACGAATTTGCATGGCGACATCATGAAGCTCCTGCGCCAAGGGAACCATCAGTCTCTCGCGGTTTTTCAGCAGGAATAATAAAGCGCGGCGGCCAGAACGTGGGCCAAGTCCGGGCAGACGCCCCAGCTTTTTGATCAGCGTTTCGAGTTGGTTACTCATATTAGAAAGGTAGTGACATACCCGGCGGTAAAGGCAATCCGCCGGTAATGTCTTTCATCTGTGCGGCCATCTCGGCATCCGCAGCGGCTTTGGCGTTATTACTCGCCAGACAGATCATATCTTCCAGCGTGTCAATCTCGCTTGGGTCGAGCGCGTCAGGATCGATGTTAACCGATTGCATGATACCCTTGCCGCTCATCGTGACGGTAACGGCCCCGCCGCCAACGCTGGCGCTAAAGCTGCGGTTTTCCATCTCGCTCTGCAAGTCCTGCATGCGCGATTGCATCTCCTGCACCTTTTTCATCATGCCAGCCATATTCTTCATCATTGGTCAGCCTCTCCCTCTTGTGCCGGCAAATCTTGTTCGGGCATATCCTGTTCGGGCATATCGGATGCGGTGTCATCGCTCTCGACGGTCTTTATGTCTTCTATTTCGGATCCGGGAAAAATTTCCAGAATGGCGGCAACGACCGGTGTCTTGGCGATATTGGCGCGCTTTGCTTCTTGCTGTTCTTGGGCCACTTGCGCCAAGGTTGGACCGGCCTCACCATCAGATAGCGAAACCAGCCAGCGCTTGCCTGTCCATTGGCTAAGATATTTTGCAAGGTCACCAGCCAGTTGATCCGGCGCATTATTGGTTAGGGCAATTTGCAATGATCCGGGCTGGATTGAAACAAGCCGAACGTGATTGCGAATCCGTGCCGCTAATAGCATTTCACCCTTTTCCTCGGCCAAACCCATTACATCAGCCAAACTTTCAGGCTGTTTGATTTCGGCGTCAACAGGGGCGTCAACCGGGGAGTCAGCAGGGGATTCAACTTGGGATTCAACAGGGGCGTCAACTGGGGATTCAACTGGGTCGGCCATATCGAGGGCCCGACCACCAGCGACAGAACCACTAGAGGAGCCTGATGCGGGCATAGGTGGCGCGGTTGGGGTGGGCGCAGGCGGTGATGCTGTTGTAGTTGCTGGCGCACTGGCCGTTGTACTTGTTGGCGTACTGGCCGGTGTACCGGTAGGCGCCGCGTTTGGTAGCTTTTGCAAAATATCGCCGGGGGTCGGCATATTGGCGGTATGGGCCAAGCGGATAATCATCATCTCACAAGCCGCGGCAGGTTGCGGTGCGGCGATGATTTCGGAATGGCCTTTGAGCATCATCTGCCATGCGCGGCCAAGCTTAGCGATGCCCATCGCCGCTAGCTCGCTGATCATCTCGCGCTCGCCTTCGATACTATCTTCGTCATTGCCGCCAGCGGCTTTCATGCTCGCCTGATGGACAAGATCGAGAAGATCGGCCATGACCATTTCAGGCTCGGCGCCGTTTGCATAGGCGGTGTTAAAGGCGGCGAGGCTCTGGGCGGTCTCACCGGCAAGCGCATGGGTAAGAATAGCCACCGATTCGCGCCGACCCGGACGGCCCAGCATATCGGCAACAGACGCGCTGGTGAGTTTGTCGGCGGTCATCGCCGCGGCCTGATCCAGCATCGACAAGGCGTCACGAACGGACCCTTCGGCGGCTCTGGCGATAGCGGCTAAAGCTTCATCTTCAACCGCAATCGATTCCTTTTCACAAATCATCCGCAAATGATCGGCGAGCATCGATGACGGAACCCGGCGCAAATCATAACGCTGGCACCTAGACAGGATGGTAACGGGTACTTTGCGGATCTCGGTCGTCGCAAAGATAAATTTGACCGCGTCAGGCGGCTCCTCGAGCGTCTTGAGCAAAGCGTTAAACGCGCTCTTTGACATCATGTGCACTTCGTCAATGATATAGATTTTATAACGGGCTGATACCGCGCGATAGCCGACACCTTCGATAATTTCGCGGGCATCATCAACGCCCGTATGACTGGCGGCGTCCATTTCCAAAACATCAACATGGCGCCCGGCGGCAATCGCCTGACAGGGCTCACAAACGCCGCATGGCTCCAGCGTTGCATCACCAGTGCCGTCTGGCCCGATACAATTTAGACCTTTGGCGAGCAATCGTGCGGTTGAGGTTTTGCCAATGCCGCGCACACCAGTGAGCACAAATGCATGGGCTAGGCGTCCAAGTGACAGGGCATTGCCGAGGGTGCGCACCAGAGCGTCTTGACCGATAAGCGCAGAGAACGTCTCGGGGCGGTATTTGCGTGCCAGAACGCGGTAGGCAATAGGGGCCTCTTGGTTCATCGTCACACTATACCCCGCACGGTTGGTTAGCGGAAGACTGGATGACCCGTAAGCGGCCCACTGCGGCTGCTTCCTTTCGGACCTGACCGGATTGGCGGGTGCAACGTCCACCCAGCCTTCCTGTCACTTATATGAAACAAAGCGAGGGATTCGACAAGTTATTTATCGGGTTTTGGCGCCTGAAAAACGGCTTAATGCCGGTATGGGCTGGCTGGATAGGTGCCCAAGATCGATATTTCATCGGCGGCGCAATAGAATCGCAATTCATCCATTGCATTTTGCATCGCCGGTTCATCAATATGGCCTTCAACATCGACATAGAATTGGGCGCTGTCACCATCACCGGCCCGCATATAGCTCTCTAGCTTGGTCAAATTAATGCCATTAGTGGCAAACCCGCCAAGTGCCTTATAAAGCGCTGCAGGGACTGAGCGGAGACGGAAAACCATTGTAGTCAGCATTTTTTGGCCGTTCATCTCTGGCACGGTAGGGGTGCGCGACATTACCAAAAACCGTGTGGTATTGCGTTCGGCATCCTCGGCTGATTCGACCAAAACATCGAGATCATAAATCTCGCCCGCCAATGCCGATGCAATCGCGCCAATGCTCTTATCTTGCCATTTTGCAACATCCTTGGCGGCGCCGGCTGTATCTGAATGAATAACCGGTTGTAACCCTAACTGTTGCAACCGAATGCGGCATTGGGCAAGGCCCTGTGCATGGCTATGAACCTCGACAAGATCGTCCAATGTCGCCCCGCGCGGTGCTAATAGCTGGTGATTTACGCGCTGGAAATGCTCGCCAATAATATGTAATCCGGAATCAGGGAGCAGATGGTGAATATCAGCCACACGGCCCGCAATCGAATTTTCCACAGGCACCATCGCCAAGGCGGCGCGCCCTTCGACAACTTCGGCAATCATTTGTTCAAATGAACGACAAGGAACGGGCTCCATGTCTGGCTTAACCGCTTTGCACGACATATGCGAATAGGCGCCTAAAACGCCCTGAAACGCTATTTTGTTCGATATATCAGACACGATCTAATCCTATGTTCCAGTGTGTTCTAGTATGTTCTAGTGCGCCGCCCACGCGGCAGTATCAATCCCCGTGCACGCGGCAGTATCACCCCTGCTTACGCGGCAGTATCACCCCCGTGCACGCGGCAGTATCAATAGCCGGAGGCGTCCTGTCAATGTACGAGCAAAGCGGCGCTATGATGTGGTGCTTGGTTCCTCGAATGAGCCCGTATATTAGCCCGTATATTAGCTAAGGCGGCGGCGCACAGCATCAAGATCATCCGGCGTATCGACACCGCCAGCGGTATCATCAACACGCGCCACTGAAATCGTCATGCCTGCCTCGATTGCCCGCAATTGCTCTAGTTTTTCACTTATCTCCAATGGCGATTGTGGCAGGGTGATAAAACGCGCCAACGCATCGCGGCGCCATCCATAAACCCCGATATGATGCCAAAGCTGATCGGTGCCGGTCGGGATTGCGGCGCGGCTGAAATAATGTGCGCGGCCAAATTCGTTCTGGCCGTGGGCCTGATCCCAGCTAACCACAGCCTTGACCACTTGTGGTAGGGCTCTCTCCTCAGGGCTTGCCAGCGTCACTAGCGTTGCCAATTCGCAATTGGCATAATCCATCGCCGCGGCAAGCGCGGTTGGGATACCTGTCGGCATTTCGGGCAAATCACCCTGCAAATTGAGGATCTGGTCAAAGGCGCCATCAGGGTCAATTGCCTGAACTGCCTCATAAACACGGTCCGAGCCCGATGGATGATCATCCCTCGTCATGATAGCCGAACCACCCGCCGCATTAATTACATCAACAATGGCAGTGTCGTCTGTCGCAACATGTACCGGACCAATATCGGCTGCGATTGCGCGCTCCCACACATGTTGGATCATTGGTTTGCCGGCGATATCCGCTAGCGGCTTTCCGGGCAGGCGTGAGGCCGCCATGCGTGCCGGAATTACGATAATTTTTTTGTTTAATGACGTCATAATGCGGCAATTCATCACATATTTCGTCTTTTGCATAGGTAAAAGGCGTAAAACCGTGATGTAGGGGTTGAGAACGGCACATATTTTCGGTAACAAAGCACGAATTGGCCTGCGCATTAATCAGGGCCGATCACTCTATGGATTGGGAGCCTCGTTGTGGCGGGGAAATTAGCATGGATGAATTAGGATTTAACAAGCTCTTCGCTGGTCTTTTACTTGCCGCTCTGTTGTTGATGGCTGGAATTAAGACTGCGGAAATCCTTGTGCCACATACAGAGCTGGCGGAAAACGCCTATAAGATCGAAGTTCCTGAGGGTGAAGTGACGGCTGATGCCGCACCGGTAGACGCCGGTCCAGAGCCTATTCTGGCATTGCTGGCGAGCGCGGATGTTGCCGCGGGCGAAAAGCTGGCAAAGAAATGTACAGCGTGCCATGTGTTCGAAGCAGGCGGCGCGAACAAAGTTGGTCCGGCATTGTGGGGCATTGTTAATGCGTCAAAGGGCGGTGCTGACGGTTTTGCTTATTCATCAGCCCTAGCTGATTTCGGTGGCGCGTGGGATTACGCCGCACTGAACGCATTCCTGAAAAAGCCAAAGGCCTATATTGCCGGAACCAAGATGAATTTTGTTGGTTTCAAAAAGCCGCAAGATCGGGCCAATATGATTGCCTATCTTCGCCAGCAAGCAGACGCCGCGGCGCCGTTGCCTAGTGCCGAAGAGATTGCCGCAGAAAGTGGCAACTAAGCCACAAGACGACCAAATTCACAGCCAGCTCAGCAATAGTGAGCTGGCTGAATTTCTGGCTGATCTGACCAAGATTAGCCGACCCATCATCGCCAAATGGTTTCGCTCACTTCCCGATGTGGAAACCAAGGCAGATGCCTCTCCTGTTACCATTGCTGACCGTGCTGTCGAGACGGCTCTGCGCACCGCTATTGCCGCGCGATTTCCCGGCGACGACATTGTTGGCGAGGAACATAGCGACCATCACGGCGATGGCTCTACCGGTTTTAAATGGGTGATTGATCCGATTGACGGGACCAAAGCCTTTATCAGCGGCAAGCCTATTTTTGGCACCTTGGTTGGATTGCTCCGTGATGATAGTCCGGTCGCTGGTCTATGTGACATGCCGATGCTGGATGAGCTATATCTCGGCGTTGGTAATGAGTTTACCATGAATGGCAAACAATCCCAGCTAAGCAGCGTTACGGATCTTGCCAAGGCACGGATTGCGACCACATCACCAGAGGCGTTTTCGCCCAATGGACTGGCCATTTTTAACCGCATAAGCAAGCTGGCCGCGGTCACTAATTATGGTGGCGATTGTTATAATTATGCATTGCTAGCGGCTGGTCACATTGATTTAGTGGTCGAGGATAGTCTGGCACCGCATGATGTCATGGGCGTTGTTGGGGTGATGCGGGCGGCTGGCGTAATCGTCACCGATTTTGACGGACTGCCGGTCACGCTGGCCCCGGGTGAGCGCGCACCAACAGGCAGTTTGGTCTGCGCCGCGACACCGGCATTACACGCCGCGGCAATGGCTGTTATCTCTGCATAAAGGAATGGTGTGATGATCCGCATTGGATTTTTTGGACAGGCCGCCGAGGCACAAGAATGGCACCAAAAATTAACGCCATTTCTGGATGATTTTGAAATTGTCGATCTGGTATCCGATGCCGGTAGAAATTGTGACGTGGCGTTGGTCTGGGCACCGCCAGAAGGTGCTTTGGCGCATTTGCCAAACCTAAAAGGGATCATCCTCCAAGGCCAAGGCGTTGATCATATGATGGCCGATGCCAGCGTGCCCCGTGATGTCCCCTTGGTGCGGTTGGTCGATCCCGATATGTCGGATGCGTTGAGCCATTGGGCCATTTTGAATGCGCTGGATTTTTGGCGCGATGGCGCATCATATCGGGACCAGCAGGCGTCAAAAACCTGGGCCTCGATACCCCAGCGTTCGCACGAAGAGGCAATTGTCGGGGTTCTTGGTGTTGGTGCCATTGGTAGTGTGATCGCCCGCCGTTTTGCGGCTCTGGGGTTTAAAACGCGGGGCTGGGCGCGGACCCAAAAGACAATCGAAAATGTTGACGTTTTTGCCGGACCGGACGCCTTGGCGGATTTTGCTGAAGGGGTGAATATCTCGGTTTGTGTGTTGCCACTAACGCCTGAAACACGCGGCATTATGAATGCCGATTATTTCAACCGGCTTGCCTATGGTGCGTTCGTGATTAATGGTGGCCGTGGGCCACAGGTTAATGATGATGATTTATTAGCGGCGCTAGATAGGGGACAAATTGGTGGGGCCGCGCTGGATGTGTTTGCAATAGAGCCATTGCCAGCAGAGCACCCCTATTGGGCGCATCCAAAGGTTCGGGTCTGGCCGCATGTCGCCGCACAGACCAATCCCGATAGTGCCTCTAAACAGGTAGCCGCAGCGATTCAAGCGATGACAAATGGCGATGAGCCAGCTAATCGGGTTGAGTGGAGTCGCGGCTATTAGAACGGCATTTACCCAGCTAGGCGCCGCTATGCTAAGCTGGAGATGTAGCGGAATAGTGCCCGCAATCCCATAGCCTCACCACCCTTTGGTCGGCCCGGACGTGATCCCAAATTCCACGCCATAACATCGACATGCGCCCAGTTGCTATCACGACCAGCAAACCGGCGCAGGAACAAGGCGGCGGTAATCGCCCCGCCATATCCAGACGGTCCTGTGCTCGATAAGGTGACATAGCCCGCATCCAGATGACGTTCGTAATCGTCAAATAGCGGCAGGCGCCATAGCGCGTCATCGGCGTCGTTACTGGCCGCGATAATATCCGCGGCGGTCGCATCATCATTTGCAAACAGGGCCGGTAGTTCAGTGCCAAGCGCAACCCGCGCCGCGCCGGTCAATGTCGCAAAATCAATCAGGAAATCGGGCTCTTCTTCAAGTGCCAGCGTAAGGGCATCGGCTAGTACAAGTCGCCCTTCGGCGTCGGTATTGCCGACCTCAACCTTTAGACCGGCGCGCGTGTCGATCACATCCAGAGGACGCATGGCCCGATCTGAAACTGCGTTTTCTGCCGCCGGAATTAATATGCGGAGCTGGATATTGCTATTGGCGATCATCAATGCCGCGGCCAGTCCAAGCACGATTGCCGACCCGCCCATATCCTTTTTCATCATCTCCATCGCTTTTGATGGCTTAAGATCAAGGCCGCCCGAATCAAAGGTAATGCCCTTGCCGACGAGGGTGATTTTCGGCCCCTTTTTGCCCCAGCGCATATCGATCAAACGGGGTGCTATTTCCGCCGCGCGGCCAACAATATCAATCGCCGGAAAATCATTCGCAAGCGTCTCGCCCATCGTTACGTCGATACGGGCACCTGTCGCATCGGCCAGACCCCGCGCCGCATCCTCTAGCCCTTGCGGATTCATGTGGTTTGGTGGGGTGTTGATCATATCGCGACACAGAACAATACCCTGAACAATGCCGGTAATGCGCTCTATCATGCCTTTTTTGGAGGCCGCTTTGGGTAGGATCAATGCCGATAGTGGCCGCGCTGGCGTTGCATTGCGGTAGGTGTCGAAATGGTAATGCGACAACCCCCACCCGATAATGATTTGTTCTAGCGTCTCGCCCGATCCGGAAAAATCATCGAGTGACCAATGCCCAGCCGGAAGTGCCGCGGCGATGGCGGCGGCGTTCCAGATCGGTGTATCGCCAATGATACCAATTGCCGAGCCAAGACCATTCGCGCCATCAGGTAAACATAAAGCCGCTCCTGCTTTGGCAACAAAGCCTTGCGCCGCGATCCAGCTTTCATGCGCCGCACCCGCCCCATCGCGCCATTCCTGCCAGTCTGCCATTTCGATTATATGCAGTGGAATTACCGTGTTGTCGGCGTCCAAGCTGTCCGCAGTTACAAGCCCAAGGGCGGCAATCGGGGTTAGGTCTGTCATCAAATCTTCCTTAATATCTCGGCATGTTTCCAGATTTCTGGTGTTATCTAGCTGGTCTTAGGCGGTGATCATCTGGCGTATCCGGCCAATCTGTGCCCATAGCGCAAAGCCCCGCACCAACAGATAGATATTAAACGCCGCCAGCAATCCAGCAACCCCAAACGGCGCGATAAACCAAATCACCGTGGCAAAGATCAGGCTCGCCACAATCATTCCATTGCGCATTTCCCGGCCTTTGGTTGCCCCGACGAACACGCCATCCATCTGCATCGCAAGAACCATCGCCGGTGCCATTAGCGCAACCCAGATCCAATGCGACAAGATCAATTCAGCCAGCGGTTGCTGGGTTGTGAGGGTGGCAACTATCGGCTCGCTAAACAGCCAGATAACCGCACCGATTGCCAATGATGAGGCAAAGGCCATGATGTTAGAGCGATACACCACGAGATTGAACATCGCCTTGTTGCGCATCCCCACAGCCTCGCCAACCAACGCCTCTGCGGCATGGGCAAAGCCATCAATGCCAAAACAAATCAAGCCAAACACGACCATCGCCAACTGCACCGCGGCCAAATTCAAATCACCATGAATGGCCGCTTGGTTTAACAGCAACGCCTCACAGCCAAGCAATAATAAAGTGCGGATCAACAGATCACGGCCAAGTTTGAAAAATTGGGTGAAAGCGATCAGGTTAAACCATGCGGGCCGGCGTCTGAAAATCCGGCCAAGAATACCGCGAAACGCGACCCGCCATTGCCACCACACCATGCCGAGCGTGACGACAAAGCCAATCCATTGCGCCGCCACCGAGGCCAGTGCCACGCCCTCGATCTTCATCCCAAGGCCCATTACAAAATAGATATTCAGCACCAGATTACCGATATTGACGATCAATAGCTGGGCCATGCCAAGGCGCATTTGCTGGCGTCCAAATAGGCATCCCAGCAACACCATATTAGCCAAGCCAGCAGGCAGGGCATACATCCGAACGCCAACATAGACATTCATCAGCGATTCAACTTTCGGGCTGGCGGCAAGGGCAAAATTGCTAAGGGCAAGCGTCAATGGGACCGCCGCAATCGCAACCAGCCCCATGATCATCGCCATGAAAATGCCGCGAATGAAAATATTCTCGATCTCGGTTTCGTCCTTGCGCCCATGCGCCTGTGCCACCAGTCCGGTGGAACAAAGCCGTAAAAAGCCAAAGCCGTAATAGATAAAATTGAACACCAAAGCGCCAAGCGCAACGCCGCCGATATAGGCCGGATCAGGCATCCGCCCCATCATCGCCGTATCAACCGCGCTAACCAGTGGGACCGTTATATTAGCGAGAAAAATCGGCCATGAAATAGACCATATATGGCGCCAACTCGTATGTGCTTTAACGAGGGCGTCTTGACCGTTATTTTTGGCATTTTTGGCAGTTTTGGCAGTTTTGCCCGTTTTGCCCGTTCTGGTGGTCGTTTCTGTGGTCGTTTCTGTGGTTAATTCATTACCCACCTGATTTCCCTCATTTTGCCGCATTAGCCCATTTGGATGATATGTCGGTCACGCTAGGGCAATCCCTCGTCAATTGATATAGCAAACCAGACGGAAAAATGCTTTAACCAACCGTGGTCGGCACATTGCGATTATCGGTCGGTGAATGTGGATAATGAATTGCGTTAGGGCGGGGAATTGCGTTGGCATTTCTGAACAAAAAATCAGCTTTGCTCATGCTTCTTGCGATCTTGGGGCTTGGGGTTTTAATCGGCCACCATACCTTGCCGCCAATGGACCGTGACGAGTCACGTTTTGCCCAAGCCAGCAAACAGATGGTGACCTCCGGCGATTATGTAACAGTCCGATTCCAACAGGATTTGCGGGCAAAAAAACCGGCGGGCATTTACTGGCTGCAATCGGCGAGCGCCGCGCTGTTTGGTGTCGATGATATCGCATCCTACCGCCTACCTAGTTTGATCGCGGTACTACTCACGGTTTTTGGCACCTATCGATTGGCTAGCTATATTTACAAACCACCGCGTGCGCTATTGGCGGCGGCGACCCTTGGTGCGTCGGTGTTGGTTGTGGCCGAGGCGCATCTGGCGAAAACTGATTCGGTGCTGATGCTGTGTTGTTTCATCCAGCAATTTGCGTTGATGCTGATTTACCGTTCATGGCAACAGGACCGCCCCGAAAATAGGCAACATTATCTGGTGTTCTGGCTGGCGCTGGGCGTGGGGATCATGATTAAGGGGCCGATTGCGCCAATGCTGGCGATCACCACGCTTGTTGCATTATGCCTCTGGCACCGCTCGGTAACATGGTTGCGGCGGTTGCATATTGCGCGTGGTTTGCTGATCGTTGCGCTGGTGACATTGCCGTGGGCGATCCTCGTGAGTTTGGCGACTGATGGCGCCTTTTTGCAAATTGCCTTTAATGCCGATTTCATGGCCAAGGTGAAAACCGTTCAAGAATCACATGGCGCGCCGATCGGAACCTACTTCGTGCTCGCCGCCGTTCTGCTATGGCCCGGTATGTTATTATTGCCGCGTACCCTAGCCCAGATGCCGACCTTATTGGCGCATATCGAAACACGCTTTTTGCTGGCGTGGATTGTGCCGTTCTGGGTGGTGATAGAATTTATTCCCACCAAATTACCACATTATCCATTGCCGGTATTTCCGGCGCTGGCGGTGTTGCTTGTCTGCGCTGTGAATAGTCCGATCGCGGGTAAGGTCGCCGGCAATTTGCGCGAAAAAGTACAATATTTTGCCACCATCATTACGGAATATGCGTTGCTTGCCATTGGCGTTTTGTTGGCTGGCATGCTGGTGTGGGGCGCGGTCCAATTGGGCGGCAATACCGGCGGCAGAGCCTTTGCCTTTGCGGTCATCGGCGGGTTGGTTGCCGGTGTGGCCATATGGCAGGGCATTTTATGGCACCAGCGCGGCGGCGTGGTTTTGTTTGGCGGCATGCTTTTGGCTGGCTTGGCCTTTCATTTTATCCTGCTTGGCGGATTAACGCCGTCACTATCGCGGATCCATCTTTCGACGGCGATTACAGAGATCATGGAAGAGAGTAAAATCACCGCGCCAGTCATTGCCGCCGCTGGCTATCATGAACCGTCTTTGGTGTTCCTGACCAAGGGTGATGTGTTGTTGCTGGATGGCCGTGAGGCGGCGTTATTTCTGGCTGAGGCACCCGGCTCACTGGCGATTGTCGAACAACGCCAACAAAGTCTCTTTTTGGAAACAGCAAAGGGTATTAACCTGACCTTAAAGCCACCACAGCAGGTCATTGGGGTTAATATCTCAAAGGGGCAGGATGTGTTAATCTGGCTTTATCAGGCAGAGACGTTTGACGGCGCTAGCCCAAGCGGTTAAAGAAAGGCACGCATTTCGTTACCGCACCATGTTAGGTGCTTTGGGAATTCCTTATGGCAGCCAGTAAAAAATCAGCCCCAGCTAAATCCGCATCCAAGCAAGCGACACCTGATGTCACAATTTTGGTGCCGGTGATGAACGAGGCAGGCAATATCCGCCCATTGATTGATGAAATCTGTGAGGCCTTTGCCGGTCGTGCGTTTGAGATCATCTATATTGACGATGCCAGTAATGATGCCAGCCCCGAAGAGTTGGCTATGGCGATGGCCGACATCAAACAATTGCGGGTTCTGCGCCATGAAAACCGCGCCGGACAAAGCGCCGCCATTCGCTCTGGTCTTTTACAGGCACGCGGCGCCTTGATTGCGGTGCTGGATGGTGATGGCCAGAACGTACCGAGCGATCTGCCCAATTTGGAAAAGGCGTTGCTGGAACAATCACCGGCGCTGGGCATGGCGGCTGGCATTAGGGCCAAGCGTCAGGATAGCCCGCTTCGGTTATTGGCATCGCGTGGGGCCAAATGGATCCGCGCTGGATTGCTTGGTGACACCCATCCAGATAGTGGTTGCGGAATTAAAATCCTGCACCGTGAGCTGTTTTTACAATTGCCGTTCTTTAATCACATGCACCGTTTTATGCCTAGCCTAGTGCGCCGCCATGGTGGTTTTGTTACTGGGGTATCAGTGGCGCATCGTCCACGCATTCAAGGTACGTCAAAATATAAAATTCTGGACCGTCTATTGGTCGGCATTTCCGATGTATTGGGAGTGATCTGGCTCCTGCGCCGCGCCCCAAAGAGTGGCATGGTAACGGAAATGGCCCAACCGAAAGCCCAACCGAAAGCCCAACCGAAAGCCAAGCCAAAAGCCCAGCCAAAAGCCAAGGCCAAGCCCAAGCCCAAGGCGAAGGCTTCTGGTAAAGCGAAAAAGAATTAGGGACCCTGCGGATGATTGAATTTCTATCAATGCAGATCGAGGCGGTGGCGCGGATGATTGCCGTGGCGCTGGTGACCTTAATTCCAATTTTGCCTGATAGTCTGGTTGAACATCCCGAACAGATTATGATCATCGTTGGCTTTGCCGGTCAGGGATTGTTTGCCATGCGGTTTATTCTGCAATGGCTGTCATCTGAGAAACAGGCAAAGTCAGTTATTCCGGTGGCGTTCTGGTATTTCTCGATTGGTGGCGGCACGGTGCTATTGCTCTATGCAATCTGGCGTCAGGATCCGGTGATCATGTGGGGCCAGGGTCTTGGCCTGTTTATCTATCTGCGCAATTTATATTTTGTGCACCGGACCAATCGCACCGAGTCGAAAACTGGCGGCAACGATTAATCCCTAATTATCTGACTAGAGGCTGGTTTCGCCCATCGCCATGATGATTGCCCATTCATCGGGCGTCACCGCGGTAACCGATAGCCGTCCTTGCCGAACAAGGGCCATTTGTGCCAGCCGTTCATCAGCCTTAATCGCACCAAGCGTCACCGGTTTTGCCAAGGTTTTAACCGCCTTTACCGTTACCATGCCAAAGCGCCCGCTTTGATCGCTGGGATCGGGGTGATAGAGCGCGCATACCTCGACCACGCCAACAATCTGTTTTTCGTTAACCGAATGATAAAAGAACGCCAGATCGCCAAGCGCCATGGCTTTCATATTGTTTGATGCTTGGTGGTTGCGCACGCCATCCCACCCTTCACCGGTCTCGCCGCGGGCTAGTTGGTCCTGCCATGACCAGCTCGATGGTTCAGATTTCATTAGCCAATAGTTCATATGATCTAACCCCCCGCCTTTTTTGGTGCCCGCCTTTATTATAGGGGTCGGGGCCCTATTCGGTGCCGACTTTACGTGCCAGCAAGCTGGCGACCACGCTGGCTAGATTGTCACCGTGATTAACCACGCGGTCAACCGCATTGGTAATTGGCATGTCTATGCCGATGCTGGCGGCGCGGGCGGCAAGGGCCGCTACACTATGACGTCCCTCGGCCAATTTACCATCGGGGCTTATGCCCTCACCAAGGGCAATGCCATAGGCCATATTGCGCGAATGCGGACCGGCGCAGGTAAGGGCGAGATCGCCAACCCCGGATAGGCCGTACATCGTTTGGGCCTGTCCCCCCATCGCCACGGCAAAGCGCGTCATCTCCGACAGGCCTCTGGTTAGAATGGCAGCTTTAGCATTGTCACCAAGCCCAAGCCCGACCGCACAGCCAGAGGCGATCGCAACAACATTTTTAACCGCCCCACCAACGGCAACCCCGATAGGGTCATCATTGCCATAAAGCCGGATATTACCGCCCGTAAACGCCTGTTGTAGCATGCTGATGGTTGGCTGGTGGATAGAGGCGGCCGTTACCGCGGCGGGCTTGCCCATGAGAACTTCATCGGCAAAGCTCGGGCCAGAGAAAATCACCACCGGAAAATCAGGCAAATGGACTGCCGCTACCTCGGTTAGAATTTGCCCCGATTGCGGCCCCGCAACCAACCCTTTGGCGCATAGAATGACCGGCGTTCCGGGGCGTGCATTGGCGGCAATCTTTGCAAAACTATCAATTGTCGCCGATACCGGAACAACAACAAAAATACTATCCGCTTTGGTTAGACATTGTTCATCCATGGTCGCGGCCAAGGGGGCGACAGGCGCTATATCTGGGTGTTGTCGGCATATACCTGTAGCCAAGGCGGCAATGGTTTCCTCGGCGCGTACCAGCATTGTGACCGATTGCCCGGCCCGCATGAGCGCCGCGCCAATGGCACTGCCCCAGCTACCCCCACCGATAATCACATGTTCAATCATAGACTTCCAAGCCTCAAATTAGGCGTTACAATTTAGGCGCGAACCCCGCGGCCGGGTGGCGGCGCGGCGTTTGGATCAAGTGGCCAGCGCGGCCGCGGCGCAAAATCTAGATCATCAGGCTGGTCGCGCCGTTCCATCGCCGCCCATGCAATCATCGCCGCATTATCGGTGCAAAGGGCCGAAGGCGGCACAGAGATCGCAAAACCGGCGGCTGTGGCACTGTCAGATAGGCGTGCAAACACTGTTTTATTCGCCGCAACACCGCCCGCAATAACCAAAGTTGTTGGCCCATGCGCATCGGCAAATCGCGCCATTGCCCGCTTGCATCGATCGGCGAGACAATCGGCAATGGCGGCTTGCAGGCTGGCGGCAAGATCATTGACCGGCGCCTTGTCCGCCCCGCCGAGTTGCTCATACCGATTGGCCAACGCAGTTTTTAATCCGGAGAATGAAAAGTGACAATGATCGGCCCCGCGCAATGGACGCGGTAATTGGATTGATTTTGGATCGCCAGTGCGTGCCGCCTGTTCAATAGCAGGTCCACCCGGATAGCCAAGACCCATGATTTTGGCGCTCTTGTCAAAGGCCTCACCGGCGGCATCATCCATTGTTGTGCCATAGCGTTCATACTGGCTAACGCCGGTCACTGCCAGCAATTGCGTATGCCCGCCCGACACCAATAAAAGCAAATAGGGAAAGTCGATATCATCTGCTAGTCGCCCTGATAGGGCGTGGCCCTCAAGATGATTGACCGCGTAATAGGGGATGTTGCGCGCCGCCGCGATTGCCTTTGCGCTCATCGTGCCAACCAGAACACCGCCAATAAGGCCGGGGCCACCTGTTGCCGCAACGCCATCGATATCGGCCATGGTCTTGCCCGCGGTCTTTAGCGCCGCGGTGATCACCTCATCGATCATATCGAGATGCGCTCTTGCCGCGACCTCTGGGACAACCCCGCCATGCGCCGCATGGGTTGGCGCTTGGCTGGCAATTTCATTTGCCAAAATGGTCTTGTCATCGGTAACCAGCGCCGCCGCGGTTTCATCGCAGCTACTCTCAATACCAAGGATCAAATGTGTTTGGCCCATTTCATTATCGCCCGTTATTTGCGCATCTGATTTGTCTGTTGGGCGGAGCTTACTGCAACGAAGCTGGCGGGGTAAACAAAATCCACCCCCCGAAACAATCCAAAACCGCTCAATTAGGCATTTTTCGTGACTGTTACTAGCTTTTGTTTTGCAAAAATAGCGCGGTGGTTATACAACCTCGCCTCATGGACCCTGAAATGCTCATTTTTGATTCTGCCCCGTTAATTCTGGCAAGCCGCGCTTCGCAACTGGCCTTGGCCCAGGCGCGTCTTGTGCAAGGGTCTCTTGGACCGGTCGCGAGCGACATTCTGGCATTGACGACCAAGGGCGATCAGGTGCTTGACCGATCGCTGGCCGATGCTGGTGGCAAAGGGCTGTTTATCAAAGAGCTAGAGCGCGCATTATTGGCCGGTGAGTGCGATGCAGCGATCCATTCGATGAAAGATATGGAAACGCATTTTGCCGATGGCACGCAGATCACCGCGGTATTGCCGCGTGAAGACCGGCGCGATGCGTTGCTTGGTGGCTATGAGACATTGGCTGATCTGCCAGCTGGCGCGGTTGTTGGTACGGCCTCGGTGCGGCGCAAGGCGCTGGTATTACATTATCGCCCTGATGTGACGGTTAAATTGCTACGCGGCAACGTCAATCGGCGTGTCGCGGCGCTCGAGGCTGGTGAATATGATGCCATCATTCTCGCTGTTGCTGGTTTGAAACGGCTTAATTTGCAAGTCACCTATCACCCGCTGGAAGAGAGCATTATGCCAACTGCGGCGGCGCAAGGTGCGTTGGCCGTACAGACCCGCGTTCTGGATAATGAGCGTAATAAGGCCGCCGCCGCCGCTCTGGCACCGCTAAATTGCGCCCGTACATTGGCCGAGGTGACGGCAGAGCGAGCGATGCTTGGGTTTCTTGATGGGTCTTGTCACACCCCAATTGCCGCCAGCGCCCGAATCGATGATGACAATGTGCTGACGCTTGATGGGATGATCTTGTCTAGTGACGGTTCTAGTGCCCATCGTGACACGATCTCTGGCGCGGCTGAAAAGGCTAGCGAGCTTGGCGCCCAATTGGCCGAAACTTTGCTGGCAAAAGCTGGCGGCCGCTCGTTTTTGGCCTAAGTCATTTCTCGCCTAGGGATGTTTCCGGCCTAGGGCTTACCTTCACCTATCTATTGGTTGTGTGTTAGCATCCATTCATGGCGAAATTTATCCTAAATATCCGGCCTGATGCCGCCGCCGCTGATGATAGCAAGGCTCTCAATCGGCGCGGCGTGGCGGCGCAGGGTTTTCCGGTTATGTCACTGCGCCAGCTTGCATCCCCCCATTCTACTCAGCACCATTCTACTCAAAAACGGCGGGAGACTATGCCGCCGGACCCGATGGGTATCACTGGCCTTATTTTCACTAGCCGCCATGCGGTTACCTATTTTGCAAATATGGTTGATATGCGCGCTTGGGCCGACAAGCCGGTCTATGTGGTTGGCGCAACATCGGCGCGCGCCGCTGAAAATGCTGGATTTACCCATGTGGTTGCCGGTCTTGGCGGTGGTGCGTCGCTAGTGCCATTGATTGTCGCAGAGCAGAGCAGTGATAATGCCACATTATTATGGCCGAGCGGCGTTCATAAGAGTTTCGATATGCGCATCGCGCTTGCCAAGAGTGGGCATGATGTTATCGATTGGCCGGTTTATGAAACCGTCTTTGCCGATCATTTCCCCGATGATATCGCGGCGGCTATTGGGCGTGGTGATCTGTTAGCAATCGTCACCCTATCGGCGCGGACAAGCGAGGCCTTTGCCGCATTGATGAGGGATGCAGGCCTTTGGCATTTGCGATCGAATATTATTGTTATCGCGGGTAGCAAGGCGATCGGTGATGCCGCTGGTGCGGGGTGGCGCGAGGTGATTGTCGCGCGGGCGCCAAAGAGATCACGTATTCTGGCGATTGCGACATTGGTCTATCGCCGGTATTTGCGCGATGACGCCGCGCCCAGAAAGCGTTAGAGTGGTGAATAGTTTCAATGCATCTAAAATCATGCATATGAGGATTGGGTCGTAAATGCCAAAAATGCCGGGTAAATCATCATCCAAAGCGAATAATGACACGGTGATCGTCGAGGGCGAAGCTGTGGAAAAGGACGCGGAGGCAAGCCCAAATGCCGAACCGATGAATAAGGGCAAGCAGAGCAAGCAAACTAGCCAGCGCGCCCAGACTGGCCAAGGCGCCCAGACTAGCCAGCGTGCCAAGACTGGCAAGCGTGGGCAATCTTCCTCTGGCATCTCTATGATTATTATCATTCTGGCATTGGTGGCGGCTATCGGCGCGGGCGGCTATTATCTTTATACCGAAAGAAATGTGGCCGCACCGGCGAGCAATGTGGATCAAACCACTCCTATAAAGGCGGGCGACCTCGATGAATTAACCAGCAAGCTTGGGGCACAGGCGGCGCAAATAGCCGATCTGCAACAACAGCTGGCGAGCCTTGCGAGCGCGCATGAAATGCTGGCAGAAAATGTGGCACAAATCCCCAGCTACAACCCGAGTGACATTCCGAGTGACGCCCCAAGTAACGCCCCAAGTGACGATATCACGGATGGTTTGATTAGCGAGTTAACAGCGCTGAATAACCGTCTCTCGGCGCTCGAGGCCAACCCCGTTAGCCCTGTTAGTCCCGCTAACCCCACTAACCCCACTAACCCGCAGGGTCAGTCATCTGCGATCGCGATGGATAATGATCTAGTGCTGGCCCAGATGCAGGTGATCGTGCTGGGCACTGTCATGGCAGAAAACCGCGCTGGCGGCGCATTGGATAGCTTTGTGCCGGTGATTGATGGTCTAGCTACTTCGGCGGATCTAGCGGCGCAATGGGGCGCATTGCGGCCGGCCTTTATCACAACGCCGCCATCCCGCAATGCCATTATAAATGCAGCAGAGCCATTGGTCGGCGCGATGGTTGATTATGTTAATGATCAACAAGGCGTGAATGGTGAGGGTGATAAGACGATCGTTGCACAGGCAATGTCCGAGCTTGGAAAATTGGTCCAGCTTCGCAAAATTGATCAGACTAAAACCGGAATTGCCGGTCATCTTGCCCGTTTTGAGGCGGCATTGGTGGCGGGCGATCTGGCGGGTGCGGTGACCTTGGTCGAGACATGGCCCGGTCCGGCGATTGTGGGCATGGGTGATTGGCAGGCGTCAGCACAAAACCGTCTCGATCTGGATGCGGGCGTGATCACCGCCCTTGGCGATGCAATCAATCGGTTGAATGTGAATTTGGAGCGGACGAATGCGACCCGCAATGACGGCTCTAACGGGTCTGTAAACTGATGCTGAAACGTCTTATTGGTCTCATTATTTTTGGTGTTCTGGCGGCTTTGCTGGCTAGCTGGTTATCGGCCCAGACTGGCAGGTTGCAACTGGAATGGTTTGGCTGGCGGATTGACATGCCGACTAGCCTTGGCGTGGCCGTTCTAATTGTTTTGGCCCTGTTTCTATTACTGGCGGATCGTCTTATCCGCGGCATTTTGCGGTTGCCGTCATGGCTAGGCCAGACCGTGGCCCAACGCCGCGATGCATCGGGTCACAAAGCGTTGACGCTCGGCTTTATGGCGGTGTCGGCGGGGGAATCGCGTGAGGCAATGCGCCAAGCGAACCGCGCGGGACGATTATTGAATGCGCCCCATCTTACCGATTTATTATTTGCCCAGGCGGCACATCTGGCCGGAGACCACCGCGCCGCTCGTCGTTATTTCACCGCGCTGACGAATGATAGTGATACCGCGTTTTTGGGCCATGTTGGGTTAACGCGATTGGCCCTAGATTCGGGGGACGATGCCAAGGCATTGGTCGCGGCCCGCAACGCCCAAGCCCTAAAGCCGAAATCAGTCATGGCGGCCAAACACTTGTTCGCGCTAGAGACAAAGGCCGGTAATTGGGATGAGGCGGCGGATGTTATTGATCTGTTGATTGGTGATGCCGGCGATGAGGCGGATGACGGGGTGAGTGCTGGGGCAAGTGATAGTGATCGGGAGTGGGTGCGTCTCACCCGCCAGAAATCGGCGTTGTATTTCCTGCTCGCCCAACCTGTCCCGCAACCTGTCCCGCAATCTTCTGAATGGGGCGATGGTGCGTCACTGGATGATGTGGATTTTCAATATTTGCGCAAATCGCTGGCGGTTGATCCCGGCTTTCGGCCCGCCGTGCTGGCCTTGGCGGATTTTCATCTGGCCAATGATGCCCGCCGCAAAGCGGTAAAAGTTCTAGAGGCTGGTTTCAAGGCATGTCCAAATGGCACTATTGCCACTCGGTTGAAACAGGCGTGGGATGCGAATGACGGCGCCTTTATTGCAAAATTAATCAAGCTAGCGGGGCAGGTCACGAATGATCTATCCTTGGCGCGTCTGGTGGCGGCCCAGCAAGCGTTTGCTGTTGGTTTGATCGGTGAAGCGCGGAGCCAACTTGACGCGATTGATCCGGCGGATCGTGACGCACCCTATTGGCAATTGACCGCGAAAATAGCCAGTGACGAGAATGATGATGCGGGCGCCGCAATCGCCCTTGGCCTCGCCAGCGATGCCGCTAGGCCGCATAGCTGGCAATGCGCGTCATGCCATAGCCTGCATGCGCATTGGCAAGCGCATTGTCCTGATTGCGGTAGCTTTGGCGATTTAGAATGGCGCCGCCCAGGGCATGTAACGCCGCTCGGCCTGTCTCATGCGACAGATGCGGATGCGACAGATGCGGAAACGATGGGTGCGGATACGCGGGCGCATTTACCACTTGGTGCCCTACCCGAGTGAGATAACAGGTCTTTTGTGACGGCTATAGCCAGTTCTAGCCGAGCGGCCAAAGCTGTTATCTAAACAAATCCCTGATTGAGTCATTTAATGGTGGCTAATAGTCTGAAACTGTTGTTAATTTAAGGTCTAGATTGTTAAAAACTGGGAGAGAATAATGTTTAAAAAATCTATCAAGACTCTCGCTGTAGCTGGCGTTTTTGCGGCAAGTTTTGCGGCAAATGTCTCGGCTGCGGATCTGAAGTTCTTCACCATTGGTACCGGCGGCACAGCCTATACCTATTATCCGGTTGGTGGCATGATTGCCAACGCCATTTCAAAGCCTCCTGGATCGCGTGAGTGCGGCAAGGGCGGAAGCTGTGGTGTTGAAGGGCTGATCGCATCTGCCGTTTCATCGCGCGGATCTGTCGATAATGTAAACGCCATTCTGTCTGGCCTTCGTAATTCAGGCTTTGCCCAATCAGACGTTGCGTACTGGGCCTATACCGGCACCGGTACAATGGAAGGCAAGCCACCGGCAACTGAGCTGCGCACAATTGCGGCCTTGTTCCAAGAGCATATTCACCTTGTAGCCCTTGCTGATAGCGGCATTAATTCGGTTGCCGATCTTAAGGGCAAGCGCGTGTCTCTGGATGAGCCGGGTTCAGGTACCTATGTTGATGCCAAGTTGATTCTGGGCGCAAACGGTCTTGGTACTGACGATGTTCAGGCTGAGGCACTAAAAGGTAATGCCGCGGCTGAGGCTCTTCGTAATGGCAAGATTGACGCGTTCTTTGTGGTTGCTGGTTACCCAACCGGTGCGATCGTTGAATTGGCGTCATCAGCGAAAATCAAGCTAGTGCCAATCGCTGGTGCTGGTGCGGACAAGCTGACTAGCGAATACGGATTCTTCGCCCAAAGTGATATCCCAGCCGGAACATATGAGGGTGTGAACGCAACCTCAACAGTTGCCGTTGGTGCACAATGGTTCACTTCATCGAAGGAAGATGATGATTTGATCTACAACATCACCAAGGCGCTGTGGAACAAAGAATCACGCAAGCTAATGGATGTCGGCCATTCTAAAGGCAAGTCGATCACACCAGAATCAGCACTTGCTGGTGTAGGTGTGCCGTTGCATGCGGGCGCTGAGCGTTTCTACAAAGAAGCTGGCCTGCTGAAATAGCATCCGGTTTGTTAAATTTCCCCATACCCTCTTAATCAGGGTATGGGGTTTATTTTATGATTTTCATTAATCCTACCACCGACTTGTTTCACCCAATTCAACGGGGCAATCAATGAGCGATACCACAAATCAGGCAGGCCAAACCAAAGAGCTGAGCGCCGAGGAATTGGCAGAAATCGAACGGAAGTTTGATCCTGAAACCGCCTTCCGGCAATTTGGTCCTGTTCTCGGGTTTATCGTCACCTTCGCCCTTGTGGCGATGTCGGTTTACCATTTCTACGCCTCTGGATTTGGTTTGGTGCGCGAGCTAGTGCATCGCGGCATTCATATTTCATTCGTCCTTGGTCTGGCGTTTCTATTATTTGGCTTTGTCCGCCGCCAAGCTGGTGAGACCGGACCGCAATTGCCAAAAACCGGATTGTTCTATCTTCAGGGCATCCCCATTATTGATATTATTCTGGCGATGATTTGTGTTGGGGCGGCGATGTATTTGCCGCTATTGCCACCTGAGATTGTTGCTGATCGGGTTGGTAATCCGGGCACTATTGATGTTGTTATCGGTGCATCGCTGATCATTCTGACGCTAGAGGCATCGCGGCGGTCAATCGGGTTTACCCTGCCGTTAATCAGCATCATTTTCATCATGTTTGCGCTTTTTGGGCCCTATGCCCCCGGCGCGTTAAAACATGGCGGGGCCAGCATTGCCGGTCTGGTTAATCATCTGTATCTGACCAATCAGGGGATCTATGGCGTCGCCATCGGGGTGATGGCGCAATATGTGTTTCTGTTTATTCTGTTCGGGGTTCTGGCAACGCGCATTGGTCTAGGCCAGCTCTTTATCGATCTGGCGATGGTTATCGCGGGCCGGTTTTCTGGCGGTCCGGCGAAAGTCGCGATTTTCTCTTCGGCATTTATGGGGACGATTTCCGGCTCGTCTATTGCCAATACCGTGACCACGGGCGCCCTAACAATTCCGGCGATGAAACGGGTTGGTTATCGGGCGCATTTTGCTGGCGCGGTAGAGGCCACATCATCAACGGGTGGCCAGATTACCCCGCCCATTCTGGGTGCGGCTGCCTTTATCATGGTGGAATATCTTGAAATACCATTGCGCGATATTCTCGCCGCGGCGTTGTTTCCGGCATTGCTGCATTATTTTGGTATTTTCATCATGGTGCATCTAGAGGCGAAACGCCTTGGCTTGCGTGGTCTCTCAAGTGATGAATTGCCCAAAATGTTTGTCGTCTTGAAACGCCATTGGCTGTCTCTCGCGCCGCTCATTATTCTGGTCTATTTCATCCTGTCGGGGCGCACCCCTGACTTCGCCGCCGTTTATGGCATCATCGCCTGTGTTGTGGTGGGCTTTTTGCGACCGGAAAACCGGCTTACCTTTGGTGATTTATGGGACGGTTTGGCGAGTGGTGCGCGCAACACGATCGCGGTTGGCGCGGCGGCGGCCTGTGTCGGCATTATTGTGGGCGTTGTGACACTAACCGGCGTTGGTTTCCGGCTTGGCTATGTGGTGGTGCAAACGGCAAACGATATCGGCACCTTCTTTGGCGGCATCTGGCCGTTTTCATTCTTTGCGGTTGAGGATCTGGCGCTGTTCTCATCGCTCGTGCTGATCGCTATTGCCTGTATCATTATGGGCGCGGGTATTCCAACGACTGCCACCTATATCATCCTTGTTGCGGTGGCGGCGCCCGCTCTGGCGCTGATGGGGGTCGAGCCATTAGTCTCGCATTTCTTTGTGTTCTATTACGGGGTGCTGGCCGATATTACCCCGCCGGTGGCGCTGGCGGCCTACGCCGCGGCGGGCATTGCCGGATCCAACCCGTTCAAGACAGGTAACACCGCCTTCCGGCTTGGTATTGCCAAGGCCCTTGTACCATTCGTATTTGTCTATTCTCCGGCGCTATTGCTGATTGCTGATGGCTTTACATGGCAGATTTTCACCATCACCCTTGCTGGGGCGATGATTGGTATTGGCCTGATTGGCGCGGCATTTACCGGCTATATGCTAGCACCGATGCCGATGTGGTCGCGCTGGTATGTGGGCTTGGTAGCATTGCTAATCGTGGCACCTGGCTTTAACACGATGCTGGTGGGCGCATTATTGCTTGTACCGGTTGCAATCCAGCAATTCACTGCTCGCAAGGCGCTCTAGACGGTACCGCCTAGGCTACCTTCTAGCTGGGCCATTTCCTGACCACCGGCCATCATTTCCTGCAAGTCTGTCGGGGTGATCTCGCCGCGTTTGGCCGACCCATATGTGGTTCCCCGATTAAGCACGGTAAAGCGATCGCCAACCGCCATCGCATGACGCACATTATGGGTGATGAACACCACGGCGATGCCTTGCTTGCGCACCTTGTCGACGGTCTGCAAGACATTTGCCACTTGGCGTACACCCAAGGCCGAGGTTGGCTCGTCTAGGATTAGCACCTTGGCCCCGAAATATACCGCCCGGGCAATAGCCACGGTTTGGCGTTCACCACCTGATAACGTGCCAACGGCCTGATCTGGGCTACGCAAATTAATGCCCATCTTGCGCATTTCGGTCATGGTGACCTCATTCGCATATTCATGATCCAGAAAATTAACGCCAAAGCGTTTTTTAATTGGCTCGTTCCCCATAAAGAAATTCCGGCTAACCGACATTAACGGAATCATCGCCAGATCCTGATACACGGTCGCAATGCCAGCGGCGATACTATCCCGCGGATCGGTGAGATTTACCTGTTTGCCCTCGAATAGGATTTCCCCAGCGCTAGGCTGGTGAACGCCGGAAAGGGTCTTGATAAAGGTTGATTTGCCAGCACCATTATCACCAAGCAGGCAATGACATTCGCCAACATGAAAGTCGACTGTGACACCAGCAAGCGCAATCACACTGCCAAAATACTTTTCAATATTCACCATTTGGATGATTGGTTGCATTATCTCTCTCCCGTAATCAGGCGGCGGATATAGGTGTTTAGGATCACCGCTAATAACAGAATAATTCCCAAGAATACGCGGAATAGGGATGATTCGACACCGGCAAAGAATAATCCCTGCTGGACCACGCCAAAGATCAAGGCCCCCAGCGCCGCACCAATCACCGAGCCATATCCGCCGGTCAATAATGCCCCGCCGATAACCACGGCAATGATCGCCTCAAATTCCTTGAGCAAGCCGCGATCGGCACCCGCCGAGCCAAACTCCATCACCTGACAGACGGCAAACACGGTGGCGCAAAATGCGGTGAACATGAACATCTGGATTTTCACCCGATCAACCGGCACACCAACATAACGGGCCGCCTGCGGATCACCACCAGCGGCAAAAATCCAGTTACCGAAACGCGTCCGGGTGAGCAAAATATGGCCAAAAATTACCAAGCCAATGGCCCAGAAAATCAGCATCGGAATGCCATCGACAATCGGCTGGCCCATCCGGCTACCACGGGTAAAGGTACCAATGATGCCCATATCACCCAGCCATTGGAAAATTGGCCCGCCTATTTTGGCACCAAAGAGCGGGGCTAGCCAATCACCCTCACTGGCCTCACGGATGCCGCCAATAATGGTTTTGCGCTCGATTGTCTGGGGAATGAAAATGGTAAAGCCACGCAAAATAAATAGCGTTGCCAGCGTCACAATAAAGCTTGGCAATTTGGTCTTAACCACGATGTAACCGTTCAACGCACCAAAGGCGACGCAGATCACAAAGGTAATCAAAATAGCCGCCCACATGGCCCAGCCAAGGGTGACAGCGAAAATTGCTATCATCATACCGGCAAAGCCAATCATCGAACCAACCGATAGATCAAATTCACCGGCGATCATCAGCAAGCAAGCGCCAACAGCAATAATCATAAATTGCGCCGACACTGTCGACCAGTTCATCACACCTTGCGCGTTAAACATACCGCTGTCATAGGCCAGCAGAATGAAAAAGGTAAATACCGCGACTGTGCCAACAATACCGCCGAGCTCTGGACGGATTAGCGCCCGCCGCCAGCGTGAAATATCCCGAACGCGTTCGTCCGGGCCATTTGCATCAGCAGGATTAGCAGAATTTTGTGGGGCGTCTGGCATTGCCTTGGCTCCTGTTAATCGAAGGGATTAAAAAAGAGAAGGGGCGGCGTGAGTGTCTCACCACCGCCCCTCGTCATTTGGGTCTAGCGATATTCGCCAGCGAACTTGTCAACCATAGTCAGGCCGTCAACGGTTACGAAACCTGGACCTGAATTGATGTTGTTACCTGGTAGAACGCCATAGCGGTCATAATTGGCAAGAACAACAACTGGGAGATAGGCCTGCAGGAATGGCTGCTGGTCGATACCCCACTGGATTGTGCCGTCTTTAATGCCCTTAACGATCTCTGTGCCAAGGTCAAATGTGCCGAAATAGATATCGCCTGCGATACCCAGCTCTTTAACAGCCATGATTGATGGATCAGCAGATGTTGGTCCCAATGTCAGGATCGCATCTGTCTTTGGATTTGCTGACAAATAAGCTGTCACACGATTCTTGATCTCGGCTGGATCCTGTCCAGAATCGATCATCTGGTTGCCTAGCTCGATGCCAAGTCCGTCAGCAAAGCCTGTGCAACGCTCTGTTGATGATGGTGATGAGATATAGTGGTTAACACACAGGAATGAACCAACACCGTCACCTTTGGCGCGAAGACCAGCGGCATAACCGGCATCATATTCAGGCTGACCCACATACATCAGAGCGCCAACTTCACGAGCCTGCTCAGGGGTTCCTGAATTCATGATGATAACATTGATACCCTGATCAACAGCGGCCTTAATTGGGCCTTTTAGGGCGTCATAATCAGCAAGTGTTGTGATGATACCGTTTGGCCCTGATGCTGCTGCCTGCTCGATAATCCGTGCCATATCAGCAAGGTCACCTGTTGGCGGATTGCGGTATTCAACATCTACACCCATCTGACTGCCAGCAAGTGCGATACCGTTTTTGATGGTATTCCACCAGCTATCACTATCAGGAGCATGACTTACCAAGATGTACTTTTCGCCAGCCGCAGACGCAGTTGAGACTGTGGCAAATGGAACTGCCAATACAGCGGCAGCCACCATGAATTTTTTCAAAAACAATTTCATTTCTTCCTCCAAAAGTTAAGCACCCATGATCAGAATTGGAATAATGCACGGAGTCTATTTTCCTATCTCCGCATCAGCCCCAATCCGGAATAATGCTTTAAGCAGATAAACCAAACCACGAAGTTATCCGTTTTGCAACCGATTGCAAAAAAATCCCACCATTTTTCTTTATCTTTGTTAAACTTGGCCCCAGAAGGTTGATTAAAAGCGTGATTAAGCGCATCGGGGCGCGTGTTTATGGCGATTACTTTAAAGGAAGTTGCGAATCTGGCCGGGGTGTCGAGATCGGCAGTATCCCGCACCTTTACCGATGGCGCATCGGTTTCGGTAAAAACCAGACGCAAGGTTGAAAAGGCCGCCGAAGCTCTCGGTTACACCCCCAATTTTTTGGCCCGCAGTTTAAACACTGGCCGGACCAAGCTGGTTGGCTTGGTTTCCAATAACTTTCACAATCCGATTTTCCTCGAGGTGTTTGATAACTTCACCCGCAAGTTACAGGACAGTGATTTGCGGCCGTTGCTGGTTAATCTGAGTGACGAGACGGACGCGGCCAATTCGGTTCGCATGCTCCAGCAATATTCGGTTGATGGGGTGATTGTTGCCTCTTCGACATTGCCACCGGCATTTTCCAAGGCATTTCGTGATGCTGGCATGCCCGTGGTCCATAGCTTTGGCCGCTATTCAGCCGCCCCAGATGTGTCGGTTGTCGGCATTAACAATCTGGAATGTGGGCGTTTGGCGGCGCGTACCTTGATTGATCGGGGATATCGTGAGGTCGCGTTTCTAGGGGGGCCGCCTTCGGCGACATCAACCCAAGACCGATTCGATGGTTTCCGCGAAGTCTTGGCGGGGCATCCAGAGATTGCCTTCACCCATTCCTTCGCCAGCAATTATTCGTTCGATGCAGGCCGCACGGAAATGCAGCGCCTATTGGTCAGCGGGCCGCATGCCCAAGCTTATTTTTGCGGCGATGACGTATTGTCAATCGGCGTTCTTAGCGCCATTCAAGATAGTAATCTTCGCGTGCCAGAGGATATTGGCGTTATCGGATTGAACGATATGGAAATGGCGGGGTGGGAGAACATTAATCTGACCACGATCAGGCAACCGATAAAGCAGATCATTGCTTCATCGGTCGAGCTTATTGTCTCGATGTTGGATGAAGAGCCACGGCTTCCTGAAATGCGGCTATTCCCGTGTGAACTCGTTGAGCGCGGCACATTGCGCCCCCTCCGACGCGACTACCAATAGACGGCCAGTTTCTGTTAGATAGCGACTACCGGTGGTCCTACCCGCGGTCTTAGCGGAACATTGGGGGGCGTGCATCCACCCATTTGCCATCATTCTTACCCGAATCGGCGACTGCGAATACTGCCGCCATAGAGCGTAACCCGTCTTCGGCGCGCGGATACAAATCGGCGGCCTTATCCATTGGGCGGCCCTGCTTTTGCGCGGCGATTGCCTCGGCAAGGTCGGCATAGATATTGGCAAAGGCCAGCGGCATGCCTTCGGCATGACCAATGGTTACGCGGCTCGACCGGTCGGCCTCTGGCGACAAGCCATCTTCGCCCCGTTCTATCACTTCAAGGCGGCCATTTAGCGGCATCCAATATAGCTGGTTCGGCTGTTCCTGTGCCCAGGATAAACCGCCCTTTTCGCCAAAGACTTGTAATGTCAAACCATGCTGGCGGCCGATCGCAACAGACGATGTCCAGAGCCGGCCAACGACCCCGCCATCCATCCTGAAATTGACCATCGCGTCATCCTCCAGAACCCGCTGTTCAAGACAGGACACGGTATCGGCTGATAGTTTTGTCACCTGCTGTCCGGTTACAAAGCTGGCCATATGCATGGCATGAATGCCGCAATCGGCAAATTGCGCGGAGACGCCAGCCTGGGCCGGATCATAGCGCCAGCGAACGCGCGGATTATCGGCATCGGCGGCATCGGCATGATGTCCGTGCGCAAATTCGGCCTTTACCAGACGAACCTTGCCCAGATCTCCCCGGGCCACCATCGCCCGCATGTGGCGCACCAGTGAATAGCCGGAATAGCCATAATTCACCGCGCAAATTTTCCCTGTCGCGGCGCTGATCTTGACGATCTCTTCGCCTTCTTCAACGGTCATCGTCATCGGCTTTTCACAAAGCACATTGAACCCCGATTCGAGGAACGCTTTGGTGATTTCGAAATGGGTGGCGTTAGGGGTCGCCACTGTGACCAGATCAATACGGTCGTCACGGTTGCTCTCGCCAGCCAGCATTTCCTGCCAATCGCCATAGGCACGATCCGGCGCGAGGCCAAGACGCTCGCCATATTCGCGGCCATTCTCAGGCCGGTGGTCCAAGGCGCCAGCGACAAATGAAAAGGCTCCATCCAGCCCTGAACCCAACCTGTGTGCTGGTCCGATCTGGCTGCCTTCGCCGCCACCAATCATGCCCCAATTCAACTTTGCCATAATCTAAAATCTCCGTTGTGAACCTTGCGACTAGTTAAAGCCGATTGATTCCAAATATTCGCGGTTGGCCTTGGCGTCATCCATCGGGCTGACTTCCATCGTTGGATCGCAATCCTGTTCAACCGTACACCAACCCTCAAAGCCACTATCCAGCAATATCTGCCGTACATCCTCAAACACCACATCGCCTTCGCCAAGGTTGCAAAAAATCCCTTGGCCGCACGCGTCATAAAATCCGGTCCGCTTGGCAATGACATCGGCCTTTACCGCTGGATTAATATCCTTGAAATGCATATAGGAAATTCGGTCCATATACCGGCGCATGAATGCCACCGGATCAAACCCAGCATAGGAGTGATGCCCGGTATCAAAACAGATGCTCAGAATGTTTTTATCGACTTCATCGAGCAACCGTTCCAGCTCTGGCTCAAAATCCATAAAGCCACCAGCATGGGCGTGGATGCCCACCGTTAGGCCATATTCCTCGGCGCCGATACGGGCTGATGTTTCGATCCGGCCGCGATAGGCATCCCACTCGGCCTGATCCATCTGTTCGGCTTCACTCGCCCGACCGGCGGTTGGCGCGCGCCGCTCTGCAATGCTGTCAATTAACACAAGATGTTCGGCGCCATGGGCCACCAATGCGCGGCACGTGCGGTGCGTTGCGTCGAGCACATCGTCAAATTTTGCGGCATCGTGATAGGCGCGAAACACCACGCCGCCAATCAATTGTAGGTCATGCTCTGCCAATGCCTCGCCAAGGATGGCTGGGTCTTCTGGCATAAATCCAACCGGACCAAGCTCGATGCCTTTATAACCGGCTCCGGCGCATTCCTTTAGCACCGTCTGCCATGACGGGTTGCGCTCGTCATTTGCAAATTCCACACCCCATGAACAAGGGGCATTTCCAATGTGAATAGTCATACCAAATAGCCTTCCTAAAAACTTTTACCTTCATAACATGGCCGTTTATGGCCTGCCTATATCCTGTTAACTGGCTTTCATCTCGCCCACTATTTATCGATTTGGCACATCAAGCCAAGTTTTGGCGCGTGACGATTCTATCGCGGTCTCGATGATATGCGACACGTCCAGCCCATCTTTAAATGTTGGCCATACCGCTTTGCCCGTGCTTATTGCCTGGAGGAAATCGCGGGCCTCGATAATGATTTGATCCTGATAGCCGGTGCCATGTCCCGGTCCTTGGCAAAAGGGCAAATAATCTGGATGGGCCGGTCCGGTTAGAATTTTACGAAAGCCGCGCTCGGCCTCGGCATCATCCATCTTATATAGCCAGATAGCGTTCTGGTCTTCCTGATCAAATTTGATAGATCCCTTGGTCCCTACAACTTCATAGGCATAACCCATTTTGCGGCCAGTCGCGATCCGGCTGAAATAAAGCTGGCCCATTGCGCCATTTTCAAACCGGCACATCATCGCCGCGTGATCGTCATTATCAACCGCGCCGCCGGGGCGGGTGTGATGAACGGTTTCGACCTCGGCGATCAATTTGGTTATCGGGCCGACCAATGCCAGTGCGGCATTGACCATATGCGGTGCAAGATCACCCATGGTGCCATTGGCAACGCCGCTCGTGCGCCAGCTAGCGGGGGTGTTTGGATCAGCATAAAAATCTTCAGTATGCTCGCCGCGAAACCACGTAACAGTGCCAATTTCGCCATTGGCAATGAGCTGGCGGGCAAATTGGCTGGCTGGGGTGCGGATATAATTATAGGCCACCATATTGGCGACGTGACCTGTTGCATTGGCCGCTTCTGCGGCGGCGACCATGGCTGTGGCATCATCCACAGAGGCACCCATTGGCTTTTCGCATAATACCGGTTTGCCGAGCGCAAAGGCTGCTTCGGCTATTGCGCGGTGTGTTGATTGCGGCGAGGCGATAACGATTGCCTCGACTTTCGGGTCATTGACCAGAACATGCCAATCATCGGTCGCCCTAGCAAAGCCAAACGCACGGCGATATTCTTCGGCGGTTTTGGTGCTACTAGCGCACACCATTTCAAGGGTTGGGCGCAGGTCAGTGTCGAAAACAGCACCAACAGCAGACATCGCCACCGCATGCGCCTTGCCCATATAGCCGCCACCGACAATTCCAATGCCTATGGGTGTCATTCAAAGTCCAATCCGTGAATTAAAATTTGCAACCGATTGCAAAAGTAGTATCTTGGGTGCGCCATAGGTGCAAGCAACAATCGATTTGAAATGATGATTTGATGCCTTTCGATCAGGAGATCAATTATGGATAAAGCGGCCGAAAACGCAACAACAGTGCAAATGACAACAGCACAGGCAATTGTGCGGTTTCTTGAAAATCAGTTTATCGACATTGATGGTCAGGAGATCCGTCTTTGTGGTGGCGGTTTTGGTATTTTCGGCCATGGTAATGTGACCTGTCTTGGTGAGGCGCTCCAACGCAGTGGTGATAGCCTACCGCTATATCGCGGCCAGAACGAACAGAGCATGGGCTTTGCCGCGGCCGCTTATGCCAAAACATGGCTTCGCCAGCGTTTCATGTTTTGCACCGCCAGTGCCGGACCAGGTACGGCCAATTTATTGACCGCCGCGGCATTGGCCCATACTAACCGTTTGCCGATGTTGATGTTGTGCGGTGACACGTTTTTAACGCGGCTACCTGATCCTGTTTTGCAACAGGTTGAAAATTTTGGTGACCCGACATTTGGCGTCAATGATGCGTTCAAACCGGTGAGCCGGTTTTGGGATCGAATTACCCATCCGGCGCAAATCATCCAGTCACTACCCGCTGCGATAAATACGATGTTGGATCCGGCTGATTGCGGTCCGGCTTTTATTGGTTTGCCGCAAGATGTACAGGGCTGGGTTTATGATTATCCGCTGGCGCTCTTTGAAAAGAGGATTCATCACATTCGCCGCCAGCGTCCTGATAGGGGCGAGCTAGCCGCGGCGGCACAGATGATCAAAAATGCCAAACGGCCAGTCATGATCGCTGGTGGCGGTGTGCAATATTCTGGCGCTGTGGCGGCGATGACCGCCTTTGCTGAGGCGCACGAAATCCCTGTGATCGAGACCATCGCTGGACGCGCCAATATGCTGGCTGATCACCCGATGAATATTGGCCCTGTCGGTGTTACCGGATCGGATAGTGGCAATTCTGTCGCCGCCGATGCCGATGTGATTATCGCTGTTGGCACGCGGTTGCAAGATTTCACTACCGGTTCATGGACCGCCTTTGCTGGTGACGCCAAACTCATTGGCATTAACGCGGCGCGGCATGATGCCATGAAACATATGTCGCAACCGGTCATTGGTGATGCGCGCGAATGCCTTCAGGAATTATCGGCTGTGCTTGCTGGTGATAATTATAGCGCACCAGCGACATGGCTCGAATTTGCCCAAGGCGAACGGGTGAAATGGGATGAATATGTGGCGCAGAATACGGCCCATGGTAACCGGCCCAATTCCTATGCGCAGGCGATTGGCGTAGTGAATGGTTTATGTGACAAGCGCGACCGCGTTGTTGCCGCGGCGGGCGGTTTGCCAGCTGAAGTCACGGCCAATTGGCGCACCCTTGAAATCGGCTCTGTCGATGTGGAATTTGGCTTTTCCTGTATGGGTTACGAGATCGCCGGAGCGTGGGGCGCGGCCATTGCTCAGGCCCAGCGCAACCCGGGCGCCGATACAATTTCATTCTGCGGTGATGGTTCCTATCTGATGTTAAATTCGGATATCTATTCATCAGTTCTTAGCCAGAAAAAGATGATTTTGCTGGTGCTGGATAATGGTGGTTTTGCGGTGATCAATAAATTGCAGAATAATACTGGCAATGAGAGCTTTAACAATTTACTGGCTGACTGTCCGACGATTGAAAAGCCATTTGCCGTTGATTTTGCCGCCCATGCCGCATCGATGGGGGCGGTTTCTGAAACCGTCGACAATCCGGCTGAATTGGGTGAGGCGTTTAAACGCGCCAAGGCCAGCGATAGCACCTATGTGATATGTATGAAGGTTGATGCCTATGAAGGCTGGACAGATAAAGGCCACACATGGTGGGAAGTCGGCACGCCGCACATCTCGCCTAGCGCCAAGGTGACCGCGGCCCATGAGGATGTCGAGAGCAGCCGGTCAAAGCAGAGAAGAGGTGTTTGATGGCCGATCTCGATAAGCTGGCAGGGGGCCGATTTGTAATATTTGGTCGGGCGGGAATGGATTTATACCCAGACCCACCGGGCACCAAGACCGAAGAGGCGGCCACTTTCTTTAGCTGTCTTGGGGGATCATCGGCGAATATCGGCGTTGCCCTAACCCGTCATGGCGGGCATTGCTCTCTAGTTACCAGCGTATCGGATGATGCCATTGGCCGGTTTGCGGTAAATGAATTGGCAAAATATGGCATTGACCATAGCCATGTAAAATCTGTTGGCGCCGAATTGCGAACCTCACTAGCGGTTGTTGAAACCCGCGTTGAGGATCATCAATCCGTCATTTACCGCAATGGCGCGGCTGATTTTGAAATGACCATAGAGGATGTGTCGGCGGTTGATTATAGCCAGTTTGACGCGTTGATCACCACCGGCACAGTGTTCGCCCAGCAACCATCGCGCGATGCTGTTTTCCATGGTTTTGAGTTGGCCAAGGTGGCTGGTTTGCCATTGATTTTTGACGTCGATTATCGGCCCTATAGCTGGGTCTCGCCAGCCGATGCCGCCGCCACCTATTCGCGCGCCGCGGCGGCTTGCGATATCGTCATCGGTAATGATGTGGAATTTGGCTTTATGGCTGGTGCATTTGATCGCGGCCTTGAAAAAGCCCGCGCACTCGCCAATGATTCGGCGCAAATTGTCATCTATAAAATGGGTAAAGAAGGGGCTATCACAATTACCGCTGATGGTGAATTTCGAACCGGCATTTACCCGGTAGATGTTCTAAAGCCAACCGGCGCTGGTGACAGTTTCATGGGTGGATTCATCGCCGCGTTGAGCGCTGGACATGATGTAAAGGATGCTGTGTTGCGCGGCTCAGCCTGTGCATCCATGGTGGTGAGCCGCGTTGGATGTGCGCCAGCGATGCCGACAACGCCAGAGCTGGAGGCATTTCTTAATGCCCATCCCGGCCCAACTGATGTGGATTAATTCGTGTTGGTGAATTTAAAATTATTTAACAAAGGAAAGTTTAATGCATATCCCTCCCTATAGTAATCAAAACAAGCCTATCGTTGACGCCGATAACGGCACAGTGCCGCTCAATTATTTCAATATCGTCAAATTGAAAAAGGGCGAGGCATTTGAATATCAGGTGAACGGATATGAAACCTGCATCGTGCCCGCAACCGGCACTGTTGATGTTGAAATCGAGGGCGTTAGCTATGCCGCGCTAGGCAATCGCACGATCGATGTTTGGGATGGGGAACCCGAAGGCGTCTATGTTCCTGTCGGTGCAAAAGTGACCATTATTTGCAAGTCCGATAGCACCGAGACATTCATTGCAGGGGCCAAATATGACAAGGTTCTGGATCCGTTTGATGTACGCGCGGCGGATCTTGATCTGGTCCAATATGGCAGTGATGACACCAAGACACACCGCAAGATCAAACATATTCTTGGCCAGAAACAACATGGCAAAGTTGGCCGCTTGCTGGTGAGCGAGCTGTTCACTGTTGGCCAAGGCGGATGGTCTGGCTTTCCCAGCCACAAGCATGACACTGACCGTTTGCCGCTAGAAACACGGCATGATGAGACCTATAATTTCCGCTTTCGCCCGAACCACGGCTCCGGTGTGCAGATGTTGCAACGTGTCGATAACGAGCCGGGTGATGCCTATCATATCGTGGATGGCTCTACCATTTGCCTTGATAATGGCTATCACCCCTGCGCCGTTTTGCCCGGCTATGAGATGTATTATTTCACCATTCTGGGCGGCCTTAGCCAGCGTAGCCTTGTGCAATATTTCCAGCCAACGCATGCGGGCCAAATCGAGACCATTCCAGGTATTAAAGATATGATTGCGAAATTCAAATGAGCCTTGTTACCCTTGCCGAAGTTCTCCAGCCAGCGTTAAAGCAAGGCCATGCGATTGCCGGATTGGTGACGCTTGGCTGGGAGGATATGCGGGCCTATGTTGCCGCCGCCGAGGCAGAAAATGTGCCGGTAATTTTGCAGGCGGGTCCATCATGTCGGGCGCATACGCCTTTGCCGATTCTGGGCAAGATGTATCGCCACCTTGCCGAGAATGCGAGCGTGCCAGTGGTTGCCCATCTTGATCATGGTTATAGCTTTGATGAATGCAAAGAGGCCCTCGATAGTGGTTTTACCTCGCTGATGTATGACGGTTCGCGAAAGCCGTTGCGCCAGAATATTGATGAGACCGCCGCGATCGCTGAAATGGCCCATGCCGCGGGTATCTCATGCGAAGGTGAAATTGGCTTCGTAGGCTATGCCGCCGGTGAAAATTCCACTGGAACTGACCCAGAGGAAGCGGCGATTTTCGCGCGTGAAAGCGGCGTTGATGCTATGGCCATTTCCGTTGGCAATGTGCATTTGCAACAGGATAAAGAGGGCGGTCTGGATCTTGACCGTATCGCCGCAATCGAGGCATTGACCGATGTTCCGCTGGTTATTCATGGCGGCTCTGGGGTGCCTGTGGCCCAGCGCACACTGCTTGCCCGCACCTCGCAGATTTGCAAGTTCAACATTGGAACGGAATTGCGGATGGCCTTTGGTGGGGCGTTGCGCCAAGCGGTGAATGCCGATCCTGATCGGTTTGACCGGGTGACTATTTTGAAGGAAACACATGATCCTCTGGTTGCGGCAACGCGCCAAGTGCTAGCGGCGTTTAAGGGAGCTGATTAGATGGATAAAAAGGTGAATATTGGGCTTCTTGGATGTGGGCGCATTGGCGCTGTTCATGCCCGCGCCATTAATGATTTGGATAATGCCGTGATCGTGGCGGTGGCCGATGCCTTTGACGCGCCGGCCCAAAACCTTGCCGCCCAATATGGTGCCGCGGTTCGCACCAGTGACGAGATCATTGCCAGCGATGATATTGACGCCATCGTTATCGGCACCCCGACCGACACGCATTACGATATCATCCACGCGGCGGCGGCGGCGGGCAAAGCAATCTTTTGTGAAAAGCCGGTTGATATGTCGGCCGACCGCATCCGCGAATGTATCGATGTAGTTAGCGCGCATAACATTGTGTTCTTTACCGCCTTTAACCGTCGTTTTGATCCTAATTTCGCGGCGATTGAGGCGCGGCTACGGGCCGGTGAGATTGGTGATATCGAGATTGTGACGATCCTATCGCGCGATCCATCGCCGCCGCCCATCGATTATATAAAAAGCTCTGGCGGTATTTTCCGCGATATGATGATCCATGATTTTGACATGGCGCGTTTTATCCTCGGCGAAGAGCCTGTCACCGTATTTGCGGTTGGGTCAACGCTTGTGGATCCGGCCATTGGTGCGGCGGGTGATTGCGATACTGCCGCGGTTACGCTGACCACGGCGAGCGGGAAAATTTGCCAGATATCAAACTCACGGCGGGCCAGCTATGGCTATGATCAGCGCCTTGAGGTGCATGGATCGTTGGGGATGTTGCGGGCCGAGAACAAGTTGGAAAACACTGTTGAAAGCGCAACAGAACACGGCTTTGCCCGTGCCCCAGCCAAGCATTTCTTCCTAGAGAGATACCGCGCCGCCTATGCGCTGGAAATGGCATATTTCATCAATGCGGTGACCACAGGCACAACGCCGTCACCAGATATTCACGACGGGCTACGGGCGCAAATCCTGGCCGATGCCGCAACACAATCATGGCAAACGGGGCGCCCAATATCATTATAAGAGGATCATAAAATGGCACGCACTATTTCGAATGACGATATTAAACTTGCCACCGATGCATTGCTGGATGGGCAGGGCTATTTTCTGTTTGAATCGGTGTTCGATAGCGATGAGGTGGCGGCGGCCAATGAGATCATTAACGCCCATTCAAATAACCCTGGCGGGGCGACGCATTTTCAAGGTGGGAATGAAGACAGGATCGATCTGCAACGCCGCGTTTGGAACCTGTTGAACAAGGGTCAGGTGTTTGTCGATATGGTCCAGCATCCGGCAGTGATGGCGATCTTCTCAAAAATTCTTGGCCGGCAATTTATACTTGGGTCATTCGCCGCCAATCGCTTGCTTCCCGGTGCCGCGGGTCAAGAACCGCATATCGACTATCCCTATTGGGATATGCATGACCCGTCTGAATTTCCGCATGGGATGAATGCAGGCTTTCATATGAATTGCCAATCGCTGATCGCTATGCATGATTTTACCATTGAAAATGGGGCGACCGCGGTGGCCCCCCATTCGCAAAAACGCGGTGTCTATCCAACCAATGGAGAGTTTGAGAAAGAGCAAATCCAATTGCCCTGTCCGGCGGGAAGCCTGCTCGTCTTTACTGGCCTGACATGGCATTGCGCGATGCCGAATAATTCGGCGGCTGATCGGACCTCGGTGCTGGGCCAATATCTGCCAAAATTTGTAAAGCCAATGGAAGATCTAAAGCGGAGCGTGGCGCCAGATGTGGTGGCCAATGCGACGCCAGAACTGCGCCAGCTTTTAGGGCTGGAATTGCGGTATCCAGAGCTCTTGGAAGAGGCGGAAAGCGGTAATGCCGAGGGCCGTGTTTAGATCGGAATTTTTGAATATCTCTCATCATCGATGAGCGCATACATTGCGATTTCACGATCGGTTCTTGGCCGGTAACGATCGCCAAGAACGTCCCGTCGTTTGCGCATGGCAAGCACCTGCACAACTTCACTATTGGCGGCGTGCAGGACATCGAGCAAATCACGAATTTTTTTGGACTCAAGCGCTTCGACATATTCGCGCTTCACCGCCGCGCCAATGCGCTGTAGAGCGTCGCTCTTTACCCGGCTGATAGTACCAACACCGGTGCGCTCCAGACGATCGATATTATCTTTCATGATAGTGAACTCATTGTCGGTGGGGGTTGGCAATGGTGCCGCCAGCTTCATCCCCGTGGCATCGATTGGCTTCATTTCCAAATTGGCCGCCGCGCATATTTCTATAACCCGTTCGAGTACAGCTTTATTTGACAAGCTAACCAACGCAAATGTTTGCTTGCCCTGCTCGACGAGCTCTACATCGGCAAAGTCGGTGAGCACGCGTTGCCGTTCTTCCAAGCGGATGCGCTCGCCAAAAAACAGATTTTTATATTGATCAACCGACCCGATTTCACGAAGCAATTTGACGAAATTATCAATCGCATCTGACATGCGCTCGGCGGTCGCCAGAGAATAGGAATCCTCGACTTCAACATCTATATACATGCTACATACACCCCAAAACTCACACAATCTCACTATAGCATTGCAAAGCTACCTGCATCATATTTTCAAAAGATTATAGTATCTAAGCAAGAAAGCACTATTCCAAATCCGTCCTTGCCAGAACCGTACTAAAATCTGTGGCACTCTAAAGCAATATTCTTAAATTAATAAAGAGATTTGGTGCAAGAATTGCACCATAATCACTGGACCAGCAATATTTTGGTGAGGAATTGATCAAAAGAAGGGCCCGCCATCCGAAAGGAAAGCCCATGTTCACGTAAAATTTGCGTGAATTGAACAGCAGATGCCTGACAATGCCCGATAATGTATATAGTAGATTTATTTTGAGAACCACATGACCATCGATCACCCATTCCCGCAATCACGTTTGTTACGCCGCCCTGATTCGGTGCGGATAAAGGGTGTATTCAGCGCGGTTACAGTCTTGTTGTTGAGTGTAATGCTACTGCTTCCCACCGGGATAATGCCCGCCAATGCCGCAAGCGAAGTGGGGGTGATACAATCCCTGACGGGTACGGTTAAAATCCGGAGCGCATCGGCAAAACGCTATATGGGGAAAATTGGTGACGTCATAAATCGTGGGGATTTGATCAAAACCGACGGCCAATCAAGTTTGGAAATAGCGCTGAATGAGGGATCGCTATTCACCATCGCGCCAAATTCGACGTTCATTATTGATGATTTCGTCATGCAAGACGAGGCGGAATTAACAATGGGCGCGCGGTTGATTGACGGCGCTTTCTCCTTTGCATCGGGTACCAAGAAATTCGCCAAGGTTGATCGCAAGGTGTTGATGGCAAATGCGACTCTGACTATACGTGGCACGCGCTTGATTGGCATTGCTGATAGGCGGTCGCAGGTGGTGTTGCTCACGGGAAAAATAGACCTCTCGACCGGTGCTAAATCGGTGTCGCTAAACCGCCGTAATCAGTCCGTGAGCTATGATAGTACCGGCAGTATCGATCCGCCCGTAATCCTCAGCGATGAAGACCTTGCGGAGCTGGGCAGGTATGTTGGGCTGGATATAAAGCCGGTGGAAAAAATGAAGGGCGGCCGTGTTGGCATCACCAGACATGTGCAACCGGGCTGTGTGGTTGTTGGCACTAATGTGATCTGTGACTAGTGATCTGGCGGCCTATGTAACAGCGAATAGCGAGATCACCACTTGTGATTTTTTGCGCCCACCCGTGCCCACAAACATCATCGCATTAACATAGCTATAGCGGGGATCGCCGGTTTCCAAACGGGCGCTGGTGCGCATGTAATACTGTGATGGATCAACATCCTCACCGGCGGCAACTTTGGCCATAATATCGTCAGGGCCGTGGCGATATCCAAAATTCTGGATCTCGATAATCGCGCCATCATCCGTCTCAATGGCATAGCGGGTATCAAGCTCTGCAACCCCGTTGGTAAATACCGTCTGCCAATCCGCCCCGACATTCAACACCCGTCCGTTAATGCGGGGGCCGGACACACGCCCACCGATGATGGGAATAATCCGCCGCTTGCCCGCCATCCCATCACCAAGTTCGCGCAAGCTATCAAGCTCGACTGTAAGATCAGCAAAATGTTCAAGCGTTGGGGCTGGTAATGTCATGGTCATGTTACCTTTACAATTTCGGGCTATTACTTTGCCAACACAATCAGGTGTTTTGCAATCCTTCCCCCACGGTAATTTTTTCTATATATCTCTGCTCACACCTATGTGGGCCTAATGCCTAATACCAAGAGCGCGTTCAAAGAGAGTATAATGTCAAATATCATTGTTAAAGATTCGCCCCTTCATGGGCTTGGCGTTTTCGCGCTGGTGGATTTGCCGGCGAATAGCACGATCGAGCGGTGCGGCTATCTGGTGCTCGATGATGATGATCTAAAAGACGTGAACCGGCTTAATGATTACCTGTTTACCAGCCCGGATGATCCGAATGATTACCTGTGCATCATGGGTTGCGGCATGCTCTATAACCATGGATCAGAGCCGAATGCGAAATGGGAAATCGATGATGATGATAACCGGTTTGTCCGGTTTTACGCCGCCCGTGATATCAAGGCTGGCGAGGAAATTCTCCATGATTATGGCTCTGAATATTGGGATACACGCAAATAGCGCGTGCCTTTCTAGCCCGCCGATTGCCACTCGTTTGATGCTAGGAAAAGACCTGCGATAGCGCCCCCCATAATGCCCCGCTAGCCAGATAGAAAAAAGCGGCGGCGCATAGACGGTAGGTCCAGATTTTCCAAATTTCTCCGCGCCCGCTAAACATCCGGTCAATCATCGCCGCACAGATAAAACACCATGCAAGCGATGACGCCATAAATCCGGCAAAGAAAACCGCGTAATCAAGGGGCTGTGGATCGGTGATGCCAATGGCCCCAAGCGCACTGCCCAACGCCGCCCAATAGGCGATATTCTGGGGGTTGGTAATCGATAGCACTATGCCCGACCGCAATGCCGACCCGTGATCATCATCACCTGTTGCGACTGGCTTGCCGGCGGCGGTCCACGAATCCCATGCAAGGTAATAGAGATAGGCGGCGCCCGCTATCGCAACCGGAATTTGCAATGCCTCGGCGCGGAGCAATACACCAACGCCCAGCAAACCCAGCCCCGCCCATATGGCATCACCGGCAAGAGATCCTAGCTGGACATACAAAGCCGGACGAAAGCCGCCGATGGCACCGCGGCGGATGGTTTCCGCAAATATCGCGCCCGGTGCAATGTTGAAAATAAATCCCAACAGCAAAGCGGCGAAAAAGATTGTCATCATGAACGGTAGGTCCCAAATGAATGGTCTCAGGATGCGGCGTGGCAGGACATATGCCCCACCATCGTTTAGTTTGCCATATTTTATGTGCCCAGCCCAGCATTGAGGGCCGATTACGCCGGTTTTCATACGGCAAAGGTTGGCTTTTCCCGCAGAAAGTCCTAATGTGACGCGGCGGTGATTTTGGCTTGGAACAGCCCGATTTGCCCCTAAATTTAGAGTTAATTCGGTCTGTGAGGATATCATGCGCGCCACAAAAATTGTTGCTACTATTGGCGACTCAACATCAACCCCTGAAATGTTGCAACGCCTAAGCGATGCCGGGGTCAATGTGTTCAGATTGAATTTCTCGCACGGCACACAGGCAGAACATGGCGAGCGCGTTAAGGCCATTCGCGAAATGGAAGAGCGCACCGGCCGCCCTTGTTGTATTCTGGCCGATATGCAGGGCCCGAAACACCGCGTTGGCGTGGTTGCCGATGGCACCGTGATTACCGCTGGTGAAAAGGTTGTGTTTGACCAGAATGATGCTGTGGGTGACGCCAGCCGTCTGCCGCTTCCGCATCCGGATATCTTTGCCGCAATCCAGCCCGGCGCGCGGGTGTTGATGGATGATGGCAAGCTGGTGCTAAAGGTTGTCTCGCTGGGCACTGATAGTTTTGTTGCCGAGGTCGTTACAGGTGGTCCGGTGCGCAGCCGCAAAGGGGTAAATCTTCCCGATGTTGTTTTGCCGAGCAAGCCGCTAACCGAAAAGGATTTAAGTGATCTCGATTTTGCCCTTGCTCAGGGTGTTGATTGGGTCGCGCTGTCATTCGTCCAGCGCGCGTCTGATATGCTGGATGCGCGGGCGATCGTTGGCAAACGCGCGGGTCTCATGGCCAAGATTGAAAAGCCCGCAGCATTGGCCGAGCTTGGTGACATTATCGCCGCCTCGGACGGTATCATGGTGGCGCGTGGCGATTTGGGGGTCGAATTACCGCCTGAACAAGTACCCGGATGGCAAAAGAAAATTCTGGCCGAATGCCGGATGGTTGGCAAGCCAGTGGTCGTGGCAACACAGATGCTGGAATCAATGATTGAGGCCCCGTCACCAACCCGCGCCGAGGCATCCGATGTTGCTGGCGCCGTATTTGATGGCACTGATGCGGTGATGCTATCGGCAGAAACCGCCGCCGGTAAATATCCAGTTGAGTCCGTTGAAATGATGGCGCGTATTCTGACCGCGGCGGAAACGCATATCCGCGAAAACCCAGAGAGCGCATTGCCGCAATTGCCGGTCGAGCCAAGCCTCTATCATGCGGTCGCTAGGGCCAGTGTTGCGCTTGCCGAGACCGTTGAGGCGAGAGTGATTGTTGCGTTTTCAACCTCTGGTAATACCGCTGTGCGGATTGCCCGCGAGCGCCCTGAATTACCGTTCTTGATGATGACGCCTGACCCGCTGGTCCAGCGCCGCTTGCAATTGCTATGGGGTGCGCAATCGGCGGTGAGTATCTATAGTGACGATTTTGAATCGGCAATTGACGAGGCGGTTGGCGTAATCAAAGAGCGTAACCTTGCCAATAACGGTGATCATCTGGTGGTCATTGCTGGCATGCCGTTTGGCATTGCTGGCACAACCAACACGATGCGGGTTGTCACCCTCTAGCCTAGATTAAACAATCACGCCGGAACTTTAATCGCGCCGATCACGTTCGCGCGCGTTAAAACTTGTTGATTTATGTTTATTATGGCGTTTCAAATAGCTCAGAAATAACATCCGATACATGCTGGGCGCTTTTGGTTATGCGCGATGGCTATCAAGCGTAATAATCCGCTACTTTGTTGCTGACTATTACCTACTGGTTGCTGTGATGGCGACATCCTTTGGGGAGACAAAAATGACAAAAGTTGGGTTCATTGGCCTAGGCAATGTTGGCGGCAAACTAGCCGGTAGCTTGCTGCGTAACAAAATAGATTTGACCGTTCGCGACCTTGATCAGTCGATTGCAAAACCGTTTCTGGACGCAGGTGCGAAATGGGGCGAGAGCCCAAAGGCAATGGCCGAACAATGCGATATCATTATCACATGCCTACCATCACCCGCCGCTAGCGCCGCGGTTATGGAGGCCGATGATGGCATTTTGGCTGGCCTTAGCACAGGTAAAATCTGGGCCGAGATGAGCACCACGGACGAGGCAGAGGTAACCCGCCTTGGCGCCAAAGTTGTGGCGGCTGGTGGGTCGCCAGTTGATTGTCCGGTATCGGGTGGATGTCACCGCGCCGCCACCGGTAACATTGCTATTTTTGCGGGCTGTGACCGTGACGTGTTTGAACGGATGTTGCCTGTGCTGACCGTTCTTGGTCGCCGTGTGTTGCATACAGGCCCGCTTGGTTCGGCATCGATTTTGAAAGTGGTGACGAATTATCTCGCCACCGCCAATCTTGTGACCATGTGCGAGGCGCTGGTCACATCGAAAATGGCTGGCATGGATCTCAACACCGCCTTTGAGGCTATTCGTATTTCATCTGGCAATTCATTCGTCCATGAAACCGAGGGTCAGGTTATTTTGAACGGTAGCCGCGATATTAACTTCACCATGGATCTGGTGTTAAAGGATATCGGCCTGTTCCAAGAGGTTGCCAACCGCGCGGATGTGCCATTGGAAGTTTCGCCGTTGCTGATCAAGATTTTCAAAGATGGTCAGGATCGCTATGGCCCGCGTGAATGGTCGCCTAATATTATCAAGCGGCTGGAAGAGGCTTGCGGCGTGGATATTCTCGCCCCCGGTTTTCCGGCTGACATCGTTGATGATGAGCCAGAAGAGCCCGGCTATGAGGTTGTGCCGATGGGTGTGACCCGCTAGGACCGCTAAATTTGTGACCGGAATGTTATCTTTTATTGATCGATTGTGTCGACCCATGCGCGCGTCTTTATCATTATTACTGCCGACGATATTGCCGGTAATTTGCCTCGCCGGACTTAGCGCCTGCGTTGTCGAACCGGCCAAGCCCTATACCGCCTTGGCGTCGCCAGATGATATTCGCCAACGCACCGATACGGTCACAAATTTGCCGGTTTTGAACTTGATCCCACGGGCCGATCAGCGCGAACAGGGCGATAGTGCCGCGGCGGCTAATCTGGTTGGTTATCGCCGGCAAGGCTATGATGTTTTTGACGCCAATAATGCCCAGCAAGATCCACGGTTTGACCGGTTGTCTGAGATTTTCACCAAGGTGCAGGCGCGTAGCCATTTGGCCGATGAATATCTTCGTCCGGTGCTTGTCGAGCGGGACGAATTTCAGGCCTATACCAATGGCGGCACAGTAATCATTTTCTATACCGGCCTCACCGAAACCTTAAGTGACGATGCGTTGGCGATGGTGATTGGCCATGAAATTGCCCATCTTGCGGCTGGTCATGTTGCCGAACAATCTAGCCGTGATCTGGTCAATACCGACAATCATGCTGGCCTTGGTGGCCCCGCATTGCTGGGCAGTTATTCGATCGGCAATGAACATGAAGCCGACGCGGTTGGGATGGTTTATGCGGCATTGGCGGGGTATGATCCGGCGGCGGCCGCGGCGATCTGGAAGGCGCTATCGGTGAATGGCGATGACCGGTTGAAGATGTTTAATCATAGCCACCCAAGCGATTCTGAACGGGCGCGTGTGTTGGCCGAGAAAGCTGTCTTGGCACAGGAATTACGCGGCGCCGAGAATTGGCAGAACGTGCGTGATTGTAACCCGATTTACTGCGCGACAAAGAACGACTAGGGATGCAAAGAAGGCTGGCCCCTATTCGCTAGCAGTCTTCACCAGAGTGACCTGAATATCGTTAAAGCCGGATGGCGGCTCAAAGATACGTGTTATCAGGGCGCGGCTCTGTCCAGGCTCGATGATCATCGCATTGGTGGCCACTGGCCAGCTCAAAATTGGTTGGCGCTGTTCATTCAAAAGCTCGACCATGATGGTCTCTGGCGTGCCGCTTTGCGCACCGGTATTTTCAAGGCTGATGGTAATGACAACCGACTTGCCAATTTCGGTTTCGATCCGCTCATATACCGCATTGGTAATTGAAAAATTAGCCGGTTGAACCTGCCGCACCGAGAAAATCTCGAGCGTCTTGCCAAGCCTGCTTGGTTCTAGGATGAGAGATCCGGCGCCCATAATGACAAAAATCAGAACGCCCAACAAACCAATTAATAATGGAGACACCCGCTTTTTCGCTGGCTTGTCTTTCGCCTTGGTCTCGGCTGGCTTTTCCGTCGGTTTGTCGGCCAATTCACCAGTCAATTCACCCGTCAATTCACCCGCCAACTCACGAGCCAATTCATCACCCAATTTATTGGCTGGTTCATCGACTTGTTTTTCGGGCGACTTGGTGTCGTCTTTGGTATCTCCGCCCTGATCATTGGCGGCTTTCTGTTCATTCTGAAACAGGCGCGTCACAACCGTTTTGCGCGCGTCTTTACTGTCTTCGGCTTTTGGTTTTTTTGGCGCATCAACCGGCGTTTCCGGCTGTTTGTCGATAATTGGCTTGGTGTCATCCTGTTGTTTGGATTTGCCAAATAAACGGATCCTGTTGATCCGCGGCTCACCTGATTTTTCGGCCGCTTTTGTTTGTTTGCTACGCGGCGTTATCTTCGCCTTTTTATCCTTTTTGCCAGATTTGAACAGGTTTTTAACCCGCGCCATTAATGTCGCGTTCTTGCCGACCGGCTTGCCATCGCGGATGGTGTAATCGAGGTCATCTGACGATATAACAACGGCGCAAAACGGGCATTGCATTTCCACCGACTTGTTGCTTGGCAAGGTCGGCACTGAAAAATCGTCATTGCATTCAGGACAGCGTGCAACATCCAACGCCGCCTCATCGTCATCGGTTGACTTTTTGGTGATACGTGGCGCTGGCGCCGGCCCTGATGCGGGTCCCGGTGCCGCTTTTGGGTCTGGCGTGCTCTCTAATGTGGGCTCAAAGGTCTCGCTACAATTGTGACAAGCGATGCGGATCTCACGTTCTGCGCGTAGGGCCGTTTCCAACTCGGCAGCGGCAACCGCACATTGAACGCCACATTTCGGGCATTGATGAAGCGATGGATCTTGAAGAGCACCTGTCGATGTCATACTACGCGTTCACCTTGGGAACTGTGCCGGTTGAAAATTGCTCGCATAATTGAGAGATTGTCCAAAACGTTTACAATAATGTAGTTATATTGCATATAAAGGGTAAATCAACGTCGGTAATTTTGCACTGCGCCACTTATTATCTAGGATTGGGACTTGCGTCAAATCAAAGTCATTGTTTTGGCTGTTTGCTCGCTTGCAATATTACGGGCTGCTGAGCCGAATATCGCCCTGGCTGAAACCCACTGCGATAGCCCAATTCAGGGTATAAATCTGTCTGCTAACACACCGATCGATGCCAGTTTGCTGGCCACCATTCGCGCTGGTATTGCCAAGGGCTGTGCAACGCCGGCCTATTTGAGACGGGTGAGTGCGATCGTTGAGAGCGCCGTTACCAAATCTGGATTGCGCCTGCAGGCGTTAGATTTGTTTCAGGCGAATACACAATTCCTGCAAGTGGATTTTCAAACACAAGGTGGCACCGATGATGTTTACACCGGCGCGCTGACCCTGCGTGATACGATTGACGCGCCGATTATTTCGATGGCTGACATTCTGGGGGATGCTGTTGAAAATCAAATTGTCACTTTCCGCTATGTGCTAACTGGCGATGCCGCGATCGATCCGTCGCTTCGGCTGGGGTTGAAATGGTTGCGCAACGGGGTTCCCATTGCGGGCGCAACGACAAGCCGCTATCGCCTTCGCAAAAATGATATTGGCGCGACTATTACCGGCGAGCTAACCATATATGATGCTGAAAATGCGGTGTTGGAATCACGCCGCGGTGATTTGGCAATGCTGGTCGCGGCCGCGGAATATCCACCTGAAATCAAGGGCCTCACTATTGTCGGCAAGAGTGAAACGGGCACTGTTTTGCGGGCCGAATATATGTTTGTTGATGAGAATGCCGGCGATGTTGAGGGCGCAACAGAATTCATTTGGCTACGCGATAATTATGCCATCCCCGGGGCCAATGGGCCGACCTATACGATCACCACCGAGGATATTGGCAAGACGATTGGCGTGCGGGTAATTCCACGCGCGGATGATGGGGTTGCCGGTGCGGCGCGAACCTATGCGATGCGTGACGCGGTCATCGCAAAGCCGATTACGATCGATCCCGCATTACTGGATAAGACGCCGTCAATTATTGCGGATGGCAAAGCTGTGCCGCTTGGCGATACATTGCCGATTGCCAAACCAACGCCAGATGATCGTGGGCTTAGTGGTAGTGAGATCACCGACATTATCATCCAGTCGGTAGAATCGAGCGCCGAAAAGACCGTTGATATCGACCAACCCGCCCCACCAAAAGCACCTGCTCCAACAAAAGAGGGCGAACCATCCATCAGTGCGCCGGTTCTGGCTGACATCATTTTGGCCGAGGGGTTAAGCCTAGATCCCAATGCAACGACGAAGGTGACGCGCCTCGATTTTAGCAAATCATCGGTGTTTGATGATCCTATGCTGGCCGCCATCGCCGCACCATTTATTGGCGAGGAAGTCTCGGTTGAGCTTATTCGCCAGATGATCGAGCGCGTTGGTGAACGGTATCTGGAAGAGGGTTACGAGCTATCCCGCGCGTTGCTACCCGAACAGAGAATTGTCGATGGTGTCGTCAAAATCCGGCTGGTCGAGGCGCGGGTTGGCAAGATTGTTCTCGAGAACATAGAGCGGTTGAACCCCAAATTCATTCGCAAGTTTCTGAATATTCGCGAGGGTGACTTGCTGTCGCTATCCCGGCTAGAGCGCTATATCCGCCTATATAACGCCACCAATAAAAGTAACATGACATCGGAATTGGCGCCGGGTGAGGAATTTGGCGAGACCGATGTGTTTCTTACCATGCAAGAGCCTGACCGCGTGGAATTGCCAACATTATCGATCAATAATTACGCCTCGGAAGTGACCGATTGGCGGCAACAATCTGCCTCTGTCACCTTCAATAATCTGTTAGGCTATGATGACGAATTATTTGTCTCCTATAATGATAGCAACGGGTCGGAGAGCACCACGGTTAATCTGGGCTTCCCGATTGGCAGTGAAGGCATGAATATGTCTGTTGGGCGTTCTGAATCGAACACCATTTACACCAATGATGGCGCTGGTGCTTCGGGCATTATCGGTACACGCGGTGCGGCTAATTCGGACTCGGTGTCACTTTCGATGCCACTCATTTTTGACGATGATTATTCGATCTATGCCAGCGCCGCCTATGGCTCCAGCTATTCGGAAGTGACCTTGGCGAATTCGGGATTGAATTTGACAGAGTCGCGTGTTCGCAAGTTGGAAGTGGCGTTCCCGATGAATTATGGTAATGCGGTCTCCAATTTCAGCTTCTCACCAAACTTTGCCGTGCTGAATTCGTCAACGAACTCACCGACCTTTGCTAGCCGTTCTGAAAAATGGTTAAGCCGGATGAAGGCCGACATTTCGGCGTCACGCTACATCAATAAATATGCGACCTTCAATCTGCGCTCGAACATTGTTTATACCGATGCCAAGGACATGTTGAATTACCCTAGCGAGCTTTTGTCGATCGGTGGTCCATCCTCGGTTCGTGCGTATCAACCATCGGTGTCGGCCGGTCATCAGGGCTATTTTGTCTCGTTGGAATTGCGCTCTGATCTGGCCAATTGGGAAAATATCACGCTGCCAAAGCTGATCCCATATGTGCAACCCTATGGTTTTATTGACCATGCCTTTGCGCAAAGCCGACAACGCCGGACCCAGCGGGATAATTTCTGGTCTGGCGCTGGTATTGGCGTGGCGGTTCCTTCCATTGCCAATATTTTCACCTTTGACGCCTATTGGGCAACGCCGCTCGATACGTCAGTTCACAAAGCCCAGCGCGAGGCTTATGAGGATGAAATGTTCCAATTCTCTCTATCCGCCAAATTCCGCCTCCCATAGGGAATAGACCTGAATCACGCATATTTGCACATGTTTTGATAGTCGTGCGGGGGCGTGGTGGCGGTTTCTGTTTGTGAATTAGAATTAATTAATGTTTGCATTGAAAGATGCTATTAGGCTAAGCACAGCAACCGTCAGTGAACGATGCATGGCATGTTCTAAAATAATACGAGCTTGGGGTTAGCGATGTTTAAAGAAAACTTTACCTTTCTGACCGGAATTCTATTGGTTTGGGCAATCATTTCTGGAATTGGTTTTGCCGTCATTGGTTGGAATTATCTGGAAAATACGGTCTTTCAAAACGGCGTTGATGCCGGTGCCCAAACTGGGTTTCAAAATGGCTTGAAAGAAGGCGCCGCGGCTGCGTCGGGCCAGATTTACACCGATATCATCAACAAGTCCGGCAACAATGATTGTAACACTGTCTTTGTGCAATATGAGGGCCGGCGCGTTGATCTGATCAATGTGAAATGTCTCGAAGTACAGGCACCTGCAACCGACGCCAATGGCGCTGCGGCGACCGTACCAAATTCATAATTAACCTCATCCTGAAACAAGGACGCTCTGGAAACAGGGGGTTTTGAGGTCATAAACAGCGCCAGATTGCAGGCAATCTTGGCGCTGTTTTTTTTGGGGCGTCTTTCGCCGGCGAAAAGCACGCATAAATTGCGCAAAATATTGTATTGTTTAGAAAAATCTAATATAAAATATTGTTCCCTTAGTTTGGAACATCTATGCGATGCTCGTTTGAGGGTTTAGTGGGTTATTCTTGGCGAAAAACTCGGTGGTTCAGAGGCTCTGCAATGCTCGCTATCGGCGTGCAGCTCGCCGTACCGCCAATGGCATTTGCCCAATCTGGGCCGCAAATTGTCGTTGATGGAAACACCCAAACAAATCTCGATATCAATGGCGCGGTCACCGATGTAACCACCGGTACGATTTCTGGCAATGTCGGCCTGAATTCATTCTCCATCTTCGATGTCTATGACGGCAATGTTGTTAACATGCATCTGCCCACCGGCACTGATAGCCTGTTTAACTTTGTCCATGACAAGCAAACCAGCATCGACGGTATTCTGAACGGCTATAAGGCGGGCAATATTGACGGTGATGTCTATTTCCTCAATCCTCATGGCGTGGTGATCGGTGAAAGCGGTGCGGTAAATGTTGGTCGATTAAGAATGATGACGCCAACGCATGATTTCATGCGCAATCTGTTCCCCGCCCCCGGGGTCATTAACCCAACCAGCTTTAACCAGATTGTGAATAATGGCGTACCTCTGTCGCGTGACGGCTTGATTTCAATTCGTGGTACGATTAACGCCATGCGCGCGGCGCGGATTACCGGTGGTGATATCGATATATCTGGCGCGCTCAACACCGGTGAGACAGCGCGGATTAGCGCCAGCCAATTGGTCAATCTTGGAATGGATTCAGTTGATCTCTCCAGCGCCCCACAAATCACGCTGTCGGCACAAAGCGATGTGAGCATAACTGGCCGGGTGATTGCCGATGGTCACAATAATGCTGATGCGGGTGATATTGATATTCGCGCTGGCGAGACGATTACTACCGGTGATGGCGCTCTGGTGTCGGCATCCGGTCAGGGCACAAATTCCGATGGTGGCAATGTCATCATCTTTGCCGATGAGACCTCAACCTTGATGGCAGGATCACAGATCCGGGCCGATGGCGGCGTTTCTGGTGACGGTGGCTTTGTTGAATTTTCCGCCATTGGCACAGTAGAGCTAGCAGGCGGTACTTTGTCGGCGGCCGCTAGTAACGGCGTTGCCGGTTCGGTTTTGATCGATCCTGACAACATTACGATTTCTTCGGATCTGTTGCGCGATGCCTCATCTGATGGTGGCACGGGTGATAACAATACCAGTTGGAACGCCGGAAGCCTTACATTGCAAGCAACTGACACAATTCGGTTGGGTAGTTCGGTTACGGTATCGAGCCGGCGCGTAACAAATTCATCAAGCGCCAGCGCCCACCGCAATGACAATTCGATTGCGGCTTCTGGCGATATCACATTGCAATCGAAAAACATCGTCATGGAAAATGACAGCATGATCACGGCGCGGGGCAATAATGGCTTTGATGGCGGGGTCGTAACCTTGGATGTGGATGCCGATACCGATGCCAGCATCACGCTGGATGGCGCGGCAATTTATGGCAAATCGATTGTTCTAGATGCCAACGCGGCGCGCAACCCAACGACAAATTACGCTAGCTATAACAGCGATGTTTCCGCGATCATTACAGCCGATAACAATTCCATCATTGGTGATAGCACCGCCGATAACGTAACGATTAGTGCGGTTGCGTTGCAGGGAACGCCGGGTATTTCTGGTGGTGTGGTGGTCAATACTGATAACCGCAATGCTGTGGCGGCGGTGAATTTGACTGGCGTATCGATTGTGGCGGCGAATGATATAGCGGTGACCAGTGCCTCGACCATCCAGACCGATATGTCAAATAGTGGTTGGACCCAGCTGGGAAGTTTATTGCCGCTTAGCATCGGTGTTGCGGTGACGTCGTCACGCTCTGATCTGGTGCTAAATGGAACGAGCTCTATCCAGTCAACAGGCGGGGCGGTGTCGCTTGCATCCAAGGCAACAACGCAATCCACGATCTTTACCCAAGCAAATTCAGCAGGCGGTGCGTTGGTGGCGGCGATCTCGGTTACTGAAAACAACGCCAATCTGGATGTCGGTGGCTCAGCCTCTATCGAGGCCGCCGGCGATATCAACGTCACTTCGGTTGGCAAAAGCCAGATCACCTCGGTCGCCGATGCGTCTGCCGCTAGCCTTGGGAACCTATCAGGATCGCTGGCAATCGGTGTTGGCATTGTGCGTGACAATACCACGACCGATATTATGGATAACGCCTCAATCCAATCAACCGGCGGCGGGGTTCTTGTCGGGGCGGATAGCCAAGTCCAGACAGTGTTTGCCGGACGCGCCGCCTTTGATGATGATTTTGCCTCGACCGCGCAGAGCAAATTTGATGCCGCGATTGATAACCGCTCCGAGCTAAGCCAGACCTTTGCCGGTATTAATCTGGCAACAACGCTAAAATCCGGGGTTAGCGATGTCCTCACCCAATTCAGTTCCAGCATGGGCGGCTCTGGCGGCGGCGTTCAGCTCGCCGGATCATTGATCTATGCTGATCTTGTCAATGATACGAATACGATCATCGGGGTGGCCGATCCGGCACTATCAGCCAGCGCACCCTCATTGCAGGCGGCTGGCAATTTAACCATCCGTAGCCGCGGCATTACCCATAGTCAGGCATTCGCCTCGGGCCGGACCGATAATGCCACCTATGGCGGCTCGGCCGGTGTTGCCATTCAAAAGATCACCAACCGGATGGCCACGACCGTGTCTGGATCTGATCTAGCGAATGTCCAATTGACTGGTGACAACATCACCATCGCGGCGCTTACCGAGGGGTATGAGGATAATATTTCGGCCACCAACAAATTTGGTGTCTATGCAATCTCGGGTGTTGGCACATCATCATCCGACTCCATTGGCCTATCTGGTGCGCTGGCTATTGGCATCAGCAATACCAACGAGGTCACCGCGACGCTTGGTGATAACACCACGACTAATGCGACCAATGATGTTGATGTTAACGCGACCAACATCACTGATATCAAGGTCAAGGCGGATGGATCAAAAACAGCGGTAGAGGCATCGGGGCGCTTTATGGCCGTGCTAAAGGATGAAACGCCGGTCGATAGTGTGATCTCCACTAGCAAGAAAAGCGGCAAGCTCGGTTTGGGTGCATCGGTTGCGGTTGCGGTTGCTGAAAACACCGCGCGGGCAAACATCTCTAGCGGCGCAATTGTGACCGCGGGTGATAACATTACTGTTTCCGCCCAGCAAACAGGAACCACCGCAAGTGAGGCCCGCGCCGCGGGTGCTGGTGGTTTGGCGATTATCCCATTGGCCGCGGTTACGGTCGCCCGCAATAATGCCAGTGCATCAATCGATGCTGGTGTGGGCGCGGTGCAATCAACCGGCGCGATGAACATTACCTCTACCCAGACAGTGTCCAGCACCGCCGTTGGTAACGGCCTTGCCGAGGCCTCTGGTCAGGATAATAAGGTTGCCATTGGCATGTCGGCTGGTCTTGTGATCGGTTTCGACAATAACAGCGCGTCTCTAGGCCGCTCGGTGACGGCTGGTGGTTTGTCGGTATTGGCGGACACCTCGCATACCGCCCAATCCGGTGCCCAATCATCGGCCCAAGTGGTCGAGCCAGAGGCAGTTGAGAATGTCCCCGCAACAGATAATACCAGCAATAGCAGTACCGATGATGCGGTGAATGGCATGATGGGTATGGGTAATGGTTTTTCTGGCAAGACCGTTAATGTCAATGTGGTCACGGACCGGCTTTCCACTGATACGAAAAATGTGACGGGCGGTGATACACCGCTTGGTGGCGGCGGTAATAGCGATGACAGCACCAAGGTTGCGGTGGCTGGCGCGTTTGGTGTCACCTATGTTGAATCAGCCGCAACCGCTGAAATTGGCAATAATGTTACGGTCGCGGCCGGGACCAATGCGATCAATGTTGCCTCACGCAAGAACACCGATATCACTGCAACGGGCGATGCCTCTGTTGCTGGCGGTGATTATAATATTGGCGGCGGCTTGGGCCTCAATATCGCAACGGCCAGCAATAATGCGCGTGTTGGTTCGGGTGCATCTTTGGTGGCGGGTGATCTGGCGGTTGATGCCAAAATGCTGAGCCAGCTAGCTGCGGATAATTCGACCGACGTCACCAACACCATCACGTCATCTGCAACATCAGGCGCCGGCACGGGCGAGGTTGCGGTGGCCGGTGCGTTGGCGCTGAACGTGGTGATCCAGAATGACACAGTGGCCACGGTCGAGAGTGGCGCGATCTTGGATAACGTGTCGGGGAACATCGCCATTGGTGCGGTGGCAACAAACACATATGACGCTGACTCGCTAGCCACAGTGGGTGAGACCGCCGGATTGTTTAGCGGTATTGATGCGGCGCTGGGCGGCTTGTCTGACATCACCGTCTGGACCGCCAACGTTTCGGCGCAATTTACCGACATGCTGCAAAAGGAAATTAACACCGCCTTTTCCGAGGCTGATGCAACTAGCGCGGCGGACTCATCTGATGATGGCGGCGATGATGATGAAGGCGGATTTGGCCTTGGTGCCGGTATCTCGCTTAATGTGATTGTGAAAGACAAAACCCGCGCCGAACTGGCTGATAATGTAACGATCAATAATACCGCCCAGAGCCTAGCGGTCACCAGTACAGCAACGACGAAAATGAAGACCAATGCGGTTGCTGGTGCAAAGCCCGGCACTGGTACTGACCCTGATGCAAAGACCTCACTGGATGCGGCGGTTGCGGTTGGTGTTCTGGTCAAGGATGTTGACGCCTATATCGGTAGCGGTGCCAGCTTTGCCGTTAGTGATAATGTGACCGTTACTTCGGTGGCCACAACCACATCAACTTCGACTGCCAAAGGTGAGGTGAGTGCGACCGATACCGCGGTTGGTGCGTCGGTTGCTGTTGGTGTCGTGCTTGAGGATAATGACGCCTATCTTGGTCGCTCGCTCACCTCTAGCGCTGGTGGGTTAAACCTGCGGGCGGACTCTGACAGCACCGATATCGTTCTGGCTGACGCGGTTGCGGCGGGTACGGTGCTCGATGAATATACCAACAAGCTTGGCATGTCCAAGGCTGATCTGCTTGGCAATAATGGCCAGACAAGTGGCAATAAAACCCCAGCCTCTATGGAAGCGCTGAATGGTGATTTCTCTGGTGGCAAGGGCGCACAATTCGATACGAATAATAGCTCTACAGATGCTGGCGGTAAGGGCGGTGAGGGCAAAAAATCGGGCTCGATAAATATCGCCGCTTCGGTCGCGGTATCGTGGGCCGACCATGATGCAACCGCTACGGTGGCTGATGGGGTGAGTGTGGCGACCGCCAAAGACATCACCGTGGCGGCAACGAATGATGTGCAATACCGCACCCGTGGTTCTGGTCTGGCGGTGTTTGCCGATAACGCCATTGGTGTTGGTGTCGGCATTTTGGCAACGAGCCAGAACACCAATGCCAGCATTGGCAATGGTACCAGCCTGACCACAAGCGCCGCTGATGCCGATATCGAAATATCGGCAATCACTAGCGAAAATCAGGGCAATGACCCGGATAATTCGTCTATTCCGTTTGGCAGCTATGCCTCGGCCGAGGCCATTGCGGGTGCGGGCGGTGGTGATATCGGTGTGGCTGGATCATTGGCGCTGGTTTATTCCGATGATGAACAACAAGTGAATGTTGGCACTGGTTCGGTGTTGTCAGCTCAGCGTAATGTGGTGATTTCATCAAGAGCAACAAACAAGATTGTAACGCGCGCATGGGCCGCGGCGGTGGCGTCCAGTGCCACATGTAGCGACCCCGGCAATTGTAACAGCAATGGTGACCGGACCGCGGTTGGTGCTGGTATCGCGGTTAATCTGGTGTTGGATAATAACACCGCAACGATCAGCGAGAACGCCCAGATCAGCGGTGATAACATTACAATCGAGGCGCGTGACCTAAGCCCGAACAACGCCGCCTTTACTCTTGATCCATCGGATAATAGCACCACGACCGAGGATTATATCACCGCCAATTATACGGCGAATTTGCAAAACTCATCCTATTATGCCGAGGCTATTGCCGGTGCGGGTGCACAGGATGGTAACGCCATTGGTGGTTCGCTTGCCTTTACCATGTCGCTCGGTAAAACCCAGGCGGTGATCGGCGAAGGTGTAGCGCTGAACGCTACTGAAAATATCGATATCGATGCCTATAACGAATCTGATGCGCGTCATTTGGTTGGTGCTTTGGCGCTTAGTAGTGGCAAGAAAGCAGTTGGCGCATCGATCAGCGGCATTTATCTGCGCGAAGATGTGCAGGTTGTTATTGGCGCGGAAAATGGCACCGATAACGGTACTGCCACGCGGATCATTGCGAATAACAGCATCGATATTGATGCCAAGGCGGATCAGGATACGCTGACCTATATGGCGGCTGGTGGTGTCTCGACAAATGATGTGGCGGCGGCTGGTTCGTTTGGCTTTAACGTCATGGATAGTGATGTTGATGTCACCATTATTGAGGATGCCGTCCTTCAGGCGACCACAGGTTCCATTGGCATTAACGCCGATAGCATGACGAATATCCGCAATTTCGCACTGGCCATTTCTGGATCAGGTGGCGGTAATTCGGTTGGTGGATCGTTGGCATTGAACCTGTTCCTAACCGACAAGAAAGCGGTGATCGGCACGAGCACTTCGGCGGATAACAACATTTCGATTAATGCCGCAACGAATGTGAATATCGGCGTGGATACCAAACAGGAAATTACCAACGGTATTATTTCGGCGTCGGTTTCAACCTCGGATAATGCGATTTCTGGTGCGCTGTCGTCCAACACGATCAAAGGCGAGAGCAAGGCGCTGGTCCGGCGCGGTGCGGATATCAATGACAATACAACTTTGAATGCGTCTGCCGGTGCATCGGCGCAGGCGGTTTCTGTCTATGCCAATGACAACACTACATTGACCGATTTGACCGGTACGATTGCGGCCTCATCAAGCACGTCGGTTGGTGTTGCGCTAGCGGCCAATGTCCTATGGAAGGATGTCGAGGCGAGTGTGGATGGGGCCATAATTGCCGATGGTAATGTTGGTATCACCGCCGACACAGTGCAAAATCTAACGGCAACCGTTGTTGGTATTGCGGCATCTAGCGGTGGTACATCTGGTGCGGGCTCGGTGTCATTCGGTCTGGTTAAAACCACCACGGCGGCGGCGATCAATGGCAATGCGAATATCGACACTGACGGTTCGGTAAAGTTACATGCTGGCGATGATACAGATATATTCATGCTCGAGCCGGCGGCTAGCTTTACCTCTGGTGGCACGGCGCTAGCGGGCGCGGTTGGCGCGGCGGTGTTCCTAGGTTCAACCAAGGCGCAAATCAAAGACGGTGCGGTGGTGTCGGCGCGCGGTCAAAGCACCATCGATGTTGACACGACCGGCGTAACCACCTCGTCACCATTGCTGGATGGCATTAGCGGCGGCGGCGATGATGAAACCAGAGACGCGCTGGGCAGCTTCAATGACAATTTCACCTTTGATAATATCAAAGACCTGTTTTTAACCGAGACCCGCACGACCGAGACCAAGCGCGGTGTATCGGTGACGGCAACGGCGGATCAGGATGTGATTTCAATTGCGGCATCGGGCGCGGTTTCATCCGATAGCGCGATCGCCATTTCCCTTTCGGCGGGTGTTGGTGTTGGCACGACCGAGGCATCAATTGGCAATGCGACGATCAATAACGATATCAGCGCGGCGCATGCAAATCAGGATGTAACCGTTCGCGCTATCTCAGATACCTATTGGGTTGATTTGTCGGCGGCGCTGGGTGTTGGCACTGGCTCGGCCGGTGTTGGTGTTGGCGGCGATGTTGTGGTGCAGGTGAAAAACACCGACGCCTTTATTGCCAATGGGGCCACCGTCAAGGCCAACCAGAATGTCGAAGTGCTGGCATCGTCAAAAGACAAGATCATTAATTCCGCCGCGACCCTTGGTATCGGCAGTAGCGCCGGTGTTGCCGGAACGGCGGCGGTTGGTGTTCTGGTAAATACCACAAACGCCTATATCGAAGGCACCGTAACGGCAGAGGATAATATTTCAGTTTCCTCAAATGGTGACACTGAATTAATCCAGATTGCCGGTGCGGTTGGCGGCGGGGGTTCGGCCGGTATTGGCGCGTCATTTGGTGTGGCGGTGGTCAAGGGTACGAACATTGCCTATATCGGCGATAATGCAACAACCAATGCCCGCGGCACCACATCGGTAACTGCCGATACTGACGAGACATCTATTGCCGCGGTTCTTGCTGGTGGTATCGGTGGTTCGGTTGGTGTGTCGGTTTCGGGCGGTATCAAGGTTCATGACTCGGTCACCAAGGCCTATATTTATGGCGATGTGAACCAGAGCTATACGAGCGGAAACAGCGATCAGGATGTTGTGGTCACGGCGCGCAACGATGTCACCACAATTGATGTGACTGGCGGTATTGGCGGCGGCGGCGCGGTTGGTGTTGGCGTGACCTTGAATGCGTTGGTTGTGCATAACAAAGCCCAAGCATGGATTGGTGGCGGCACTAGCACCGCAGTTTCGGCCGAGAGAGATGTCACGGTTGAGGCAATCTCGGCTAAATCAACAAAGAACTTTACCCTAGCGGGCGCCGCTGGCGGTACTGTATCGGTTGCCGGCAACGTCGCGGTTGTTTTGGTTGGTGCACAGGCCGATGAAGAAACCGACAAGCAGATGACTGGTAGCGGCAACAACCTTGCCGATGATTCAGATAGCCGCCAAAATTCACTAACCACCGCGGATATCTTTAATGATGATAATTCGTCTGGCGATTATAGCCGGACCGGTGATGATTACGCGACTATTGGCACAGAAATTGACAGCCGCCAGTCGCAAACAAATATTGGTTCTAAGTTCAATAATACCGGCGCGACCACATCGTTGAACCAGACCAAAGCCTATATCGCCAATAATGCCGTGGTGACTAGCGGCCGCGATGTGACGGTGTCGGCCGAGGACACTACAAGCAGCATTTATACAGGCGGCGCACTTGGCGGTGCGGGTGTTGTTGGCGTTGGCGTTACTGTCGGTGTGATGATCGTGAACAATACAGCCGAGGCCTTTATTGGCCAGAATGCACAGGTCAATGCGACACGGAATACCGTTGTTAAAGCCCGCACATCCGAGGATGTAACCAGCGCCGCATTATCGGCTGGCGGTGCTGGCATCACCTCTGTTCAGGGTACGGTCATGGCACAGGTGACGCGCTCTACTACACGCGCCTATATTGCCGATAACGCCTCGATTAACCAGTCGGATAACGGCACCACCGCCCAGTCGGTTGCGGTGTCGGCGGATAGCGCGACAAGCCAGCTATCAGTGTCTGGTTCTGGCGGCGGCGCCCTTGTCGGTGTAGGCATTACTGGCGATACCCTCGTTCTGGAAAAGGAAACCACCGCCTATATCGGTGATGATGCGCGGGTTCGTTCTGGCGGTGATGTGTCGGTTGATGCAAATGCAAAGGCTGATTTGCTCCAGATAGCCTTGTCGATCAATGGTGGTCTTGTTGGTGTGACCGGCGCGGCGGGTGTGACCGTTGCGAGCAACACAACCTCGGCCAGCATCGGTAACCGCGCCGTGGTCTTTGCCGAAGATTCGATCAGAGTGCAGGCGACTGATGATACCGAAGTGGATGCGATTGTTATTACCGGATCTGGTGGCGCAGTCGGCGTTTCCGGTTCGGTTGGTGTCTATACGATCAAGAGTTCGACCTCGGCCACCATCGGCGATAACGCAACGATCACCGCTCTGGCTGAGGATGCTGGCGGCGGTATGGCGGTTGCCTCTGGCTCTGTTGATAACAGCACAACCACGATCGTTAGCAAGGCTACGCGCGACCGTGACAATAATACGACCACCGATAATTTCACTGTGGTATCGGCCTCATTCGACAACCAGACCACACGCGGCCTATCGATTGCGGCGGTTACTTATGAGGATATTAATTTCGCGCCAATCGGGGTTGCGGGCGGCGCGGTTGGCGTGGCCGGTGTTGTGGCAACCACGGTTAGCCAATCAACAACCAAAGCCAGCCTCGGCAATGGCACCACGGTTAATGCGAATAATACTGGCGCCGGTGCCAATCAGGATGTTCGCTTGCTGGCCGCATCAGAGACGAGCCTCAATAATATCAGCGCGGGTATTGGTGGCGGCGCAGTCGGCGTTACCTTTGATATCGACACACAGATTTTCAAGAAAACCGTAACGGCTGAGATGCTAGGTGATGCGACCGCGACAAATGACGTGAGCGTTGCGGCCAAATCGACCAACAAAGTTTACCAGACCGCCAGCAGTATCGCGGTTGGCGGTTCTGCGGTTGGCGGTATCGTCGCCGTGTCAGTTATTGCCGATGATGTGAAGGCGGAAATTGGCGATAATAGTACAGTGATTGCTGGCGGCGATGTTGCGGTTGATGCCCAGCAGAATATCAATATGTACCAAACCTTGGGCAATCTTGCTGGTGGCCTCACCGATGGTAGCGGATCATCGCTTGGTGTGCTGGTTGCCCGTTCATCAACGACTGCGCGGATCGGGGATAACGCAAATGTGACGGCCCGCGATAATCTGTCGGTAACCGCACGGACAGATAACAGCCTGAATCAGAATGTGGTTGGTTTTTCTGGCGGTATGGGAACGGCGATCTCTGGATCGCTTGGCATTAATGTCTTTAAAACATCGACCACTGCCGAGATTGGTGACAATACCCAAATTAACCAGACCGCGGGCTATGACGATAATGCCAGCCAGTCCATTACCGTCTCGGCCATTGAAACGGTGAGTACACAGGGCGCGGCTGGTGCGGCGGCGGTGTCGGGTGGCGCGGGTGTTGGTATTGGCTTAACCGCAACGGTAACACGCAACACGGTAAAGGCGCGGATTGGCGATAATGCGGTGATTTCCGCACGTGGCAATATCGATGTGCTGGCCGATTCTACAAAGAACATTTCCAATCAGGGCATTGCGTTTGCCGGTGGCGGTATCGCCGGTGCGGCTGGTTCGGTGGCGCTATCGCTCATTGGTGGCGGCATGTCGGATAATGCCAGCGACACCATGACCAATGATAATGGCAATATGCTGGATGATGTTGAGAGCCAATCAACCGCTAGCCGCCAACAGAATGATGGCAGTGACAATGAGTCTGCCAAGGCCAATACCCGTGCCTATGCGGGCACCTATGACAATGAGAGCAACGCCCTTGCCCAGAGTGAAACCGCCGGCCTGAAGAATGACGTTTCTGGCACTGGTTCAGACTCGACCCTTGCAGAAATCGGCGCCAATGTGACGGTTGTTGCTGGCGGTGATGTTTCGGTTCGGGCTGAGGAGACAATCAATCTGTCACAGGTTTCTGGCGGCGCGGCGGTTGGTGCTGTTGGTCTGGGCGGCTTTGTGGCGGTGGCAGATTATAACGGCTCGGTCGCGGCAAAGATTGGCAGCAATACCAGCTTTGACAATATTACCGGTCTTAGCGTTGCGGCTGAGCTCAATTCAGGTGACGACATTGTTATCGATATTGGCAGTGACAACATAACGGTCAAGGCGGTGAACACCACAGTCATTGGCGCGGCGGTTGGCGCGGTTGGTCTGGCGGCATCGATTGCCAGGGTTAATCTGGCGGAAAATGCCAAAGCCACGATCGGTGATAATGTGACGGTGAGCTCGGCAAATACGCCGAGCATTGCCGTTACCGCAGAACGTGATGTTGATGCCGAGGCGAATGTGGCGGCGATTACTGCTGGTCTTGCCGCGGCGGGTATTTCCTATGTTGGCGTGAATGCCACTGGTGATGCGCTGGCGAGTATTGGTAAAAATAGTAATTTTGGTACAGCGGCGAATAAAACAGGCGCGGTGACAATTCGGGCCCGCAATAATTCCAGCCAGAAAACACGGGCTGTCTCGGCTGGCTTTGCCTATGCCGGTGCGCTTGTCGGTGCCTTTGTTGATATGGATGATACCGGCACGACCGAGGTGCTGATTGATAATGGCACAAAGATATATGCTGGCGGTGCCTTGTCGGTAACGGCCGAGGATTACACCAGCAACCAAGGTGATGCGATTGGTGTTGCCGTGGCGGCGGGTATTGGTCTTTCCGGCGTCTTTACTGATCTCGATGTGACGCGCAACGCACGTCTTACCGTTGGTGACAATGTGACGATGACGGCGAATAGCACAACCATGCAAGCAATAGCGGGTGATGGCTCGACCTATACAGCAAAGTCAAATGCGGTTGCCGCGTCTGGCGGAGCTTTGGCCGGTGCGAACGCGACTTATGTGGATGTCGATGTGGATGTTGACGCCGCGGTTCAAATCGGCGCCGATCTTAATTTCAATGATAGCGGTTCAAGCACGATCACCGCGAATAACCGGATCCGTAGCCTTGGTGAGACCACAGGTATCTCGGTTGGCGTGGTTGCCATCGGCGCCAATTTTGCCGATGTGAATAGCACTGGAGACGCAACAATCAGCATTGGTGAGCGGGCGATCATTACCGCTGGCGGTGCGCTATCAATCAATGCGACAAGTGGCCAAGAGGTGTTGACCGATACAACCGCTGGCGGCGGTGGTGGTAATTCTTATATGGCGTGCTGGGGTGCTTCAGCTTCGGGTTCTGGTTACGCCGGAGACACGAGTGAGTCTGCTTTGCCGGTATCCGGTCAAGGATTTAGAGGCGGCAAGGGATACCCCGCTGCTTCGGGCTATCCAGGTGGTGGCGGCGGCGGTGCTGGCGGAGTCGGCGGAGACGCCCCTAACTCGAGCACCGGAGGGACCGGTGGTGTTGGAATTGTAAAAACTATTATTCCCTCGGCCGTAGCGACCGCGCAATCTGTCGGTGAGGTGTCCGGCGGCAACGTATATTTTTCTGGCGGAGGCGCTGGCGGCTCTCGCACTGCGTCGGTTGTCAGTGGCGGTCTTGGCGGCGGCGGCGACTCCGGTCAAGCCGGAGCGGCTAATACCGGCGGTGGCGGCGGGGCTGGCTATATAGGCTACGCATACAGCGTTACCGGAAAAACTGGCGGGTCAGGAGTGGTTATTGTGAGGTATCAAGTATGAGTCACTGGGCCGAGATAAACGAAAACAATGTTGTCATTCGTGTTTGCGTGGGTGACGACAATCTTCCCAACGAGGGCGGTGATTGGTTCCATGAGTCACTGGGCGGGACT
>CBFHOS010000008.1:0-68445 GCA_965657645.1 Puniceispirillaceae bacterium (SeqCode)
TGGCGTAATAACCGTCAACCCGGCGACCAACCGCCTGCACAACCAACGGCAAAGCTTTACCCGCCACACGCAGCCGACCCTTTGCCCTTAACACACCAAAGGTGCTGGCAATTTCGCCAAGCTCGGCTTGCAAAGCGTCACCATCGGCAATTTCACCAAGCTCGATGATATGTGAGGCAAATTCATCATGCCCGTGCTCATGCTCGTGGTGATGATGCCCGTGTTCATGATCATGTTCATGGTCATGATCATGATCGTCATCATGGTGGTGATGATGGTGGTGGTGCTGGGCGCGGTGATGCGCCTGCTCTTCCATATCGAGACCCAGGATTGCATCCATCGGGGCATTGCCCCCTGATGTTACGATAATCGGTGTTGCGGCTGATAATTTGCCCTCGATCACTGCCCGTGCGCGCGATTGTCCAGCATCATCCAGCATATCCGCCTTTGACAGAACGATAAGATTGGCCGCGCTTATTTGGTCTTGGAACAGCTCGTCAATCGGGCTCTCGTGATCAAGTTCTTCATCCGCCTTGCGCTGGGCCTCCAATGCATCGAGGTCATGGGCAATGCCGCCTGCCGCTAAGGCCGGACCATCAACCAAGGTCACAACGCCGTCCAACATAACCTTTGCGCGAATATCTGGCCACCCAAACGCCTGCACCAACGGTTGCGGCAAGGCAAGGCCAGATGTTTCAATGATGATATGGTCAGGGGCAGGATCTTGTGCCAATAGCTTTTGGATGCTTGGCAGAAAATCATCGGCAACGGTACAACAGATACAGCCATTCGCCAGTTCAATAATATCATCAGCGCTACAGCTATCGGCCCCACATTCCTGCAACATATCGCCATCCATGCCAATATCGCCAAACTCGTTGACGATCAGCGCCAATCGCTTGCCATTGGCCTTGGTGATGATATTGCGGATAAGAGTGGTCTTTCCAGACCCCAAAAATCCGGTAATGACGGTGGCTGGAATGCGTGCTGTAGCCATTGGATTTCCTAACAATCATCGATGAATAAAGAGAGTAACAACCAGAAAAAGGCAGAGCGTCCGACCCTGCCTTTTGGTTTTGTCGTTGCAGTAATCGGAAAACTACATGCCCGGGAAAATCATGCCTTCGAGATTTTCAACAAGATAAGCAAGACCAACACCCGCAACCATGGCACCGGCTAGACGCGGCTGTAGAGCCTCGCTCGCGGTGGTTTTCCAGATGTTATGCGCCAGCATACCAGTACCAAGGGCAATGACCATTTGGATCGCACCAAAGCCAACCATGTAAGCAATGATCGGTGTCGCCTCGGCACCAATTACGGCCGCGCCATAAGCCCAACCGTGGAACAGGCCAGCCGCCGCGGCGATGATTGTCGCGGGCATGACATTGGTCAATTTACCGCGCATAGCAACGATACCAGCACCAACAACAGAGGCAGTGATGACAATTTCAGCCAACGGCAGGGCAACCATAGAGACGGTAAGCAAGGTGCCGATCATCGTACCCGCAACAAAGCCAGCTGGCATCATCGCGCGGTTTTTATGAAAGGCGGCAATCAAGCCAACACCGATGACAAAGGCCAGATGATCAAACCCAATAACCGGATGTCCAATACCAGACAGCAATCCGTTCATTAGTGTTTGCGGCACGTCACCACCAAGCGGGTGATGCGCAAAAGCGCTGGTCGCGGTTACCATGATCATTGCTGCCGCTACGGCGAAAATTCTAGTCATCGAGTATACTCCCCTCAAAGAGTTGGCCCGTTGCTCGGCTGGGCCTGAAAAAGATTTACGGTCTTTGGGTAATGTGAAGAGAGTGGCGAACGCCAAGCATCCTCACGGCACACCCCGACCGTTTATTCAGCAGCGAAGGCAGGTCTCCTGGCTCGTGGTCATTGCTTGGTACCCTTCCCGTATCCGACAGCGCCACAACACAGCGCAGGAACACAGTGGCATGTAACAAGCGACCAACATACAGTCGCGGGGACGGCTATGGCATTGGATGGTCATGTTTCACCCGAACCATATTCCCTCATTAAGGCATGGAGCTTGGCTCCACAGCCACCTTTCACACTGCATTGTTCCCATAGAGAAAGCTTGCGTGTCAACCAATTGCGTCACTGATTAGTCAAACTACGCCATTTAGGTATAAGCAAGTGAATTTCGATGTTTAAAACCTACGCGGACCACGCCGTTAACGCGGCTTCAAGGCGGCTCCATTGCGAATCATCTGCGGGCAATCCAAAGCGAATTAACCGCGGGTAATCACCAAATGCCCGGGTCCATATGCCCGCTGTCGCTAGATGGTGATGAAGGCGGCTAGCATGCTCAGTATCTATCGTTTGAAACAAGCTGGTTCCGCCCAAAATAGACAGGTGATGTTGACCAAGCAAACCCGCCAACCTAGTTGATTGTGCCGCCAGCCATTGCTGGTGATTTTCCGCCCAAACGCTATCATCAAGGGCCTTAGCACCGATTGACAGAGCTGGCGAGCTTAGTGCCCAAGGCCCGAAATGCTGGGTAAATTCGGCGATGATGTCAGGTTGGCCAATGGCAAATCCAAGACGCAAGCCAGCCATGCCAAAAAACTTGCCAAATGAGCGTAGATGAATGACCGCCGGATTATCACCCAACCGACCAAACAGATCCGCGCCAGTTTTATTATCGATAAAAGCACCGTCAATGACTAAGCACCCACCGCGCTCTTGCAACGCCTGTGCGCAATCGACAATGGCGGCCGGATCATATTCACCTGTGGGATTATTTGGCGCGATAATGACCGCGAACATCGCCTCTGGTGGCAGGGCATCAGCATCAACCACATTACACCCCGCCGCCTGCCATGCGGGTGCATGTTCATTATAGCTGGGGGTTTTAATCCAGACCGACCCGCCCTGTGGCGCTGCTTTCGCTTTATGGTTATGTGCACGTATTATCGCTGGTGCGCTTTGCAGTAACATCTGGGTGCCAGATCCGGCAACAAGATCCAGATATTCCGGCACATTGTAAAATTGCCGCGCCGCACCCAAACAATCGGCGAGCGCACTATCGGTTGGCAATGCTTGCAGCGCGTCCGCGGTAATCGGCGGTGCTGGATAGGCTATGGGGCTAATGCCAGTTGATAGATCGAGCATATCTGGGATGCCATAACGCATCGCCGCCGCGTCAACATTGCCGCCATGCTCTCGGGCTTGTGTATCGGACCCTCGCATTTGACTAGGCTTGCGTGACAATCGGGCCGATGACCCGAATATCACCAACCAGATCCCCGGCCCAATTGCGTAATTCTGGCTGGAAATAAGGCCGCAATGTCGTTGGCGTCTCATAGCCCAGACAATCAATGACCGCGCCCAATGCCACCTCTGCGGCGCGTTTATTGCCGTCTCTCGCCTTTACCATAATACCAAGGCCGAGTTCATGAAATGCCGCGGCGAACACTCCCTCGGCGCCTGTCTTTGCGGTTATACCATCACCAAAGGCGGCGTTGAGTTCACTGCAGAGACGCCGATCGCCCGCGATTAGAAATGGCGCAGATGCCACACCATTGCGGATGTTCTGACATGCGGCCGCGCGCGCAGGGGCAAGGCTATCGCCATCAGCGAATAACGCAAATGCCCGCGCCCAATTGCCAAGTGGCGCACTAAAGGCCGGTGCACCGCACCCATCGATCCCGCTTGGATGCCCCATCAGATCAACGCCTGTCATCGCCTCTAAAATGCCGAGGATGCGTTGTTGCACCGGATGTGTCACATCGGCGTAATTATGCGTATCGACACCCATGAGATGCCCTAGCACCAACATGCCAGCATGCTTGCCGCTACAATTATTATGAATTCGTTGCGGTGTTTCCATTGTCCGCGCCTGTTCAATCAGGGTCGTCTGATCGCTCGACCATTGCGGCCCACATGACAGGTTATCTGGTGATATGTCGAACTTGCCTAGCAAGCCGCGAACCGCGTCGACATGGCCATCTTGGGCATTATGACTAGCACAGATCAGCGACAATTCAGCCGGACTTAGACGCTGTAGCTCGTTCATTTGCGGGAGCATTTCCGCAAGGGCAATTGATTGCAACGGTTTCATCGCAGAGCGCGGAAAAACCGGATTTTCAATATCGCCAAGCCCGATTATAACGGTGCCATCGCCATCACAAAGCGCCACATCAACCAGATGGCTACTTTCCTCGGCGCCGCCTCTAGTCACCGACACATGCAGTGGCTCGGCGCTATGGATCGGTAGGGTTTTACGAGGTGGGCGCATGATCTCTCTCACCGTTACGAAATTAGGCTTGCAGAATGCGCAAATTCAACACAGAGCGAAAGTAAAATTTTCATCCAGCCGGTTAATCATGCCCCGTCCCAAGATTTTTAGGAGATTAGAACCCACTATGAAAAAAGGGCGACCAGAGCCGCCCTTTAATTATTAGTTCATTATCAGTTCGTTATCGATTGTAAACCAAGTCAGTTAAGCCGAATTGGTTAGAACGGGTTGTTTTCCGATTCCCCGCGCGTATCAAAAAACTCTTTGGTGATTTTGAATACGATGGGAGAGAGAACCGCCAAGGCGATCAAGTTCGGAACAGCCATCATCGCGTTGAGCGTGTCGGCCAATAGCCAGACAAATTCAAGCTCAACCGTTGCCCCCACTATGACCGCCAAGGACCAGACGACCCTAAACGGTGTAATGACTTTGCGGCTAAAGAGATATTGCAGAGACCGCTCTGAATAATAGCTCCAGCCCAAAATCGTGGTGAAGGCAAAGATCGCCAGTGAAATCGCGATCAGATAGCCACCCCACCCCGGCAAAGTCGCCTCAAAAGCGGCTGAGGTCAGGGCCACACCTGTTGCTCCACTTGTCCAAACGCCTGTGCTCAGGATCGCAAGGGCAGTGAATGAACAGACAATGATCGTATCAATGAAAGTTCCCAACATTGCCACTAGTCCTTGAGAAACCGGACCTTTGGTCTGGGCCGCCGCATGCGCGATCGGGGCAGAACCAAGTCCAGCCTCGTTCGAGAATACACCACGGGCCACACCAAAACGAATGGCCATCCAAACCGCCGCACCAGCAAAACCGCCAGCAGCAGCGCTAGGCTGGAATGCGTATTTAAAGATCAACCCAAATGCGGCTGGAATTTCCGAAGCGTTAAGCATAAGCACCAGAACACCGGCAGAAACATAAAGCAACGCCATGATCGGCACGAGCTTGCCAGCAACATTGGAAATACGCTGGATGCCGCCAAGCAACACCGCGCCAACCAAGGCCGCCGTAACAAGACCAGTACCCATATGAGGCACACCAAAATTGCTATAAAGCGCGTCGGCAATCGAATTTGCCTGCACCATATTACCAATTCCAAATCCGGCTATACCGGCGAATAGCGCAAAGACCATCGCTAGCCATTTCCACTTCGCGCCCATGCCATTTTGAATGTAATACATCGGACCACCGACAAAATTGCCTTTCGAATCCTTTTGACGGAAACGAACCGCACAAACAGCCTCGGCATATTTCGTGCCCATGCCAACCAACGCAGTGACCCACATCCAGAAAATGGCACCGGGGCCACCAAGAAAAATCGCAGTAGCAACACCAGCAATGTTACCAGTGCCGATAGTTGCAGATAACGAGGTCATTAGCGCGTTAAACGGACTAATTTCACCCGCGGCAGTGCCAGGAATACGGCCTTTCCACAAAAGGGAAAAACCGAAGGGAATTTTTAAGATAGAGAGAAATCTCAAGCCAATTGTTAGGTATAATCCAACGCCAAGTATAAGAACCAGCATTGGGACACCCCAGACAATGCCGTTCAAATCTCCAACTAAGTTGTTGATCATTTCCATGTTTCGTTCCTTTCATCAAACGACGAAATTTGATCGTGATCAGGGGAACGAAACAGATGAGAAAACTAATGGAGAAACAAAGCCCCAGAACACATCGGTAAAGATTATTCTTTGGATGGTCCAAGGTCGGATAAGGTTACCCCACCATCTTTTGGAACATCCAAAAGCATCTTGTTGGACAGACCTTACTATGGCCTATCTATCAAGACAAGGCTTTGACACGAAAATGACACATTTTTATATTCTTTTTCAATAATTTAGCAAAATTGTTTCCGCAAAAACCTGATCAAGTTTCCGCAATAAAAAGTCACAATCTTGCGCCCCAATAGTGAGAGGTGGCCGGATTTTCAGGACATTATCAAAAGGCCCATCAGTGCCGATAAGGATACGGTACTCCCGCAAACGGTTGGCGACAAACCCCGCCAATTCACGCGCTGGTGTTTTGTCATTTTGATCTTTTACCAACTCAATTCCCAAAAACAAACCGCGCCCGCGAACGTCACCGATGATGTCATATTTGTCTTTCAACAAGGAAAAGCCGTCTAGCAATTGGCGTCCCCTCTCGGCGGCATTGGCCTGTAACCCCTCATCATCGACAATCTGCAACACCTCGGCCCCGATCAGACAGGCAAGCGTGGTTCCGCCAAAGGTTGAGAAAAACTCCATCCCATTGGCAAAGGATTTCGCTATTTCCGCAGTTGTTACAACCACACCAATAGGATGACCATTACCGATGGGTTTCCCAAGAACGACAATATCCGGCATGGCGTTCTGGGTTTCAAACCCCCAATAGGCGTCGCCTAGGCGCCCTAAGCCGGTTTGCACCTCGTCGGCAATACATAGGCCATTGGCGGCGCGTATCCGCTCATACACCGACGAGAGATAGTCTTGTGGGGGCTCTATCTGGCCGCCTACGCTAGGGAAACTCTCGGCGATAAAGCCGGCCAATGTGCCGCCCTTTTGCGCTATCCGGTCGAGGGCTTTGTCCACATCCGCCGCATATTTAACGCCAGCATTCGCGTCATCATAGCCAAATGGCCCACGATACCTGTCGGCCACTTGGACAATCTCAACCCAATCAGGACAGCCATCACCGCCCGGCCCGTTAAATTTATACGGGCTTAGATCAATCGTCCCTGTGGTATGGCCGTGATAGCCATGATCCTGTACCACCATTGATTTCCCACCAGTATGCGCCCGCGCCAATCGCAGGGCCAGCTCATTAGCCTCCGACCCCGACGTCACAAAATAGCAATGCGTGAGATGATCCGGCAATCGGCTTTGCAAGGCCTCGGCAAAGGCCATCTGCGCCGGATGCAGATATCTTGTATTGGTATTGATCAGACGCAATTGGCGCTCTGCTATGGCATGCAGGCGGGGATGCGAATGGCCGACATGTGGCACATTATTATAGGCATCAAGGTGGGTGCGCCCTCTCTCGTCATAGAGATAATGCTGCCAACCACGCACTAGCTGTAATGGCTTTGTGTAAGATAATTTCAGGTTTGCCCCAAAAGACCGTTTTCGCGCGGCAATGCCGTCATCGATATCATCGATGGGATAGAGCATGTCTTCTGGATCAAGCCCCAACATCGCCGCAGGATTGGGATAGAGCGCGGCGGCATAGTCCACATCATCAGCATCACCAACACCCGGCCAGTCATGATCACGCGCATCACCGAAATGCGTTAGCGAGACGCTTATTTGGAAATGCACATGCGGTTGCCACCCACCATTCACCGCCACATCCCCTAGCGCGGCAAATGTCTCGCCCTTGGCTATGTGCTGGCCTGTTTCCAAGTCTGCGATACTGGCCGGATCAAGATGGCCATAGAGAGAATAAAACGCATCACCATCGCTGGTTTCATGGGCCATGATGACCACACCGCCGTAATCGAGCCGTTGCGGGCGGTTAATCGCGGCCACAATAATTCCCTCATAGGGCGCGAAAAGAGACGCACCAGCTGGCATGAACACATCAATGCCTAGATGCATTGTGCGGCGTCCATCAAGGGCATGCGCCCCCAGAAAAAACGCAGGTTCTGTATAAACAAGCCTTGGTTCAAGATAATGCCCAACATGCGGGATGCGATTGCCAATGGCTTCGGGGACTAACCGCACCGCCTCATCCATGCTGATCGCGGTCGGGTTTACCGGCATCACGCTATCACCAATCGCACAAGAACAACGCGGCGCATCACCTAGGCTAGGCTGTATCTCAGGACCGAAAAGTGGTGCGAACTCGGATTTATTCTGCACCAACCAATCCCCGACCCGATTGGCGTTCAAAACTATTTCCAATCCAATGGCAAGCCGCAACCGTCCAAGGACAATCACCGGCGAGATATCGCGTGCCATCGCCAGAAACGCAAGCGCAGGCGCCTCGCTAATGACCATGTAATCATCATCAGGGCGGATCTTTTTCATCATTGCGGAATTGACGACCGATACCGCCAGACGGGTCAGCATCAAACTAAATATCAATTCAAGATCGTCTGGCTTTAACGGATGCGTTTCATGATAACCCGCCACAAACCGGCTCAAAACCTCTAAGGGGCGCTCTTGCCCTAGAACCAGATAGGCCGCCGCGGTCGCCAGATCACAAATGGCCGGCGCGCTGGTCATATCACCAAAATCAATAATGCCGGACAACGCCCACGCCTCAACTGATCTGGTTACCAACAGGTTATAATCATTCGCATCACAATGAATGGCGGTATGATCTTTAGTTAATATTTTAGGTTCAATATTTTTCTTAAAATTCTGTATTATATCAGTTATTTGTGATTTCAATTCACCGTCAACAATAACATCAAGATGGTCCTCAATCCAATGCGGCTGGAGCGGATGCCATTTGAAATCACGGGTCAAATGCGGATGATCAAACCCCTTTAGCGCATTCGTTAGCGTCCCGAGGTTGCGCCCAATCTGGTGAATTAACGCTGGATCATAGGCCCCAACGGTGCCGAGGGTCACACCGGGCAATGCCGATATAACCCACGCAATGGACCCCGCATCATCATCCCATCTAACAAAGGATGCGCCGCCAATCGTGTCGATTACGCGCGGGACAGCAAGATCAGGGGCGTTTTTGGCTATTTGGTGCAACGCGTCTATTTGCATTTCGACCAGTTGGGGATCGCAATCAGGACGCATGATTTTTAGCACAAAGGCCATGTTACCATCGCAGATAACAGCAAAGTTCAGGTCAAACTCGCCATCAAGCGGCTGCAGAACGCCATCGATACCGTAATCACGGCACAGGGCCGCTTGCCAACGGATAATATTTTGCTCATGCATAGCCATAACTCACCTGAAACGCGCTAGCGCCAATTACGCCGGTAGACCTCAATTAAGCGACCCTAGCAAGCCCAAACTGCGATCAACAACCCTCCCCCATTAAATGCCTAAAATGGCGCGCTTTGCAACGTCCCCTTTGACTATCGGCGATGACGCACTAGATATAGGGAACGGTACATTTGGCCGTGATGTTTAGAGTTTTTAAGAGTAACCCGATGACCCATTATTTTATCACTGGCGCCAGTGCCGGCATTGGCAAGTCCATTGCGACAAAGCTATGCACCGGCGTAGCGAGCAATGATGCTGGTGATACAGCCAATCAGGTCAGCGCGGTTGCACGGCGCAAAGACCGGCTAGACGGGCTGTCATCAGAGCTATCAAACTTCTTCGGCGTGCAAGCAGATGTCACCAACGCCGCGCAAATAGCCAAAGCCATAGACGCCAGCATTGCCAAATACGGGCCAATCAATGTCGCCATTTTGAACGCAGGCATGTATGTACCACAAGACGGCACCAGCATTGACCCAAGTATTTACGCCACACACATGGACGTTAATTATATGGGCGTTATCAATGCTTTGTCGGCCATTGTTCCACACATGATTAAAGTGGGTGGCGGTAAGATTGTTCTAATATCTTCGGTTGCGGGTTGGCGCGGTCTACCGCGTTCTGCCGCTTATGGACCAACAAAGGCCGCGCTGATCTCGTTAGCAGAATCACTGATGTTTGATTTACGGCCGAAAAATATCGAAATTCAGGTCATCTGCCCCGGCTTTGTCGAGAGTGAGGCAACGGCAGTGAATGATTTTGACATGCCGGGCTTGATGAGCAGTGATGCCGCCGCCGACACCATCATAAAGAGCATCGCTCTTCCCGATTTTTTGATCCATTTCCCAAAATCATTCACCCGCAAACTAGCCCTATTGCGGTGGTTACCTGATAGTTGGTATTTCAAGATCGTTGGCAAGCAAACTGGTTTTGCACAGGAGTAAAAATGCCCAAATCAAATGATGTGGTTTCGCAATATGTAACGGCCTTTACCAGCCTGACACCTAATAATATGGATGCGCTACTAGCCGTCGTTGATGACGACATTTTCTTTAGTGATCCATTTAACAAAACCACTGGCAAACCCGCCTTTACCGCGATTTTCGACCATATGTTCGAGACCTGTATTGATCCCGGCTTTGATGTCACTGACGTTGCCTATTCAGCGACAAATGACAACAAAATTGCCTATTTACGCTGGCGCATGACGGGAAAGATCAATGGCTGGCCACATACTGCGCTTGATTTTGAGGGCATGACCGAAGTCCATATCGGCGATAACGGCCTCATTAGCGCGCATATCGACCATTGGGACAGTGCCAGCCAGCTATTTGCCAAGTTACCCGTCATTGGCGCCTTGTTGCGCCCAATTATGGCACGTTTCGTGGTGAAGGTGCCGCGCTAGGCCCTCGCCGCTGCTAGGCGTGATTATTTATGCGTTAACAAGATTTGCTTCACGTCGATCATACCGGCGCGAAAACCACCTTCACAATAGGCTAGATACAGCTCCCACATACGTTTGAAGCGATCATCGAACTTGCCTTTTGCCAATTGCGGCCATGCCGCGTTAAAGCGTGTGCGCCATTCGGCCAATGTGCGGGCGTAATGGAGCGCATAACCACGATCCTCAACCAGCTTGAGACCAGCCGCATCAACCGGCGCGTTCAACAATTCCATCGATGGCAACATCCCACCGGGGAAAATATAACGCTGGATAAAGTCAGGCTGGGCCTTATAGGCGGCAAAGGCCTGATGATCGATGGTGATAGACTGAATCACGGCGCGTCCGCCCTTTTTGAGCAAAGACGACACCGCGGCAAAATAGGTCGGCCAATAGGCCTCGCCAACAGCCTCGAACATCTCAATCGAGACTATCTTGTCGAATTTACCCTCAAGATCACGGTAATCAATCAGCCGCAATTGCGCTTTATCGGATAATCCGGCTTCGGCAAGCTGTTTTTCGGCAAAATCAAATTGCTCTTTGGAAATCGTAATGCCGGTAACCTTGGCGCCAATGGTCGAGGTCACATATTTTGCAAAACCACCCCAGCCACAGCCAATCTCAAGAACATGATCGCCGGGTTGAATATCGGCCATCTCGGCTAGATGGCGATATTTATTAATCTGCGCCGCGGATAGATCATCGTCTTCCCCTTCAAATACAGCCGATGAATAGGTCATCGTGCCATCCAGCCACGCGGCATAGAAATCATTGCCGAGATCGTAATGGTAGGAGATGTTTTTCGCCGAACCGGATTTGTTATTACGGCGCATATAATGAAACAGGCGGAGGCCATTTTTGCGCAGAAAGCCTGCTTTTAGCTGACTATCGATATATTCGTCATGCAACACCGCTAGCTCGATCAGGGACGGCAAATCATTGCTGCTCGCCTCGCCATCCATAACCGCCTCACAAAAGCCCATCTTGCCATTGCGCATGATCCGCGTCATCGCATTCATCGAATGCAGATGCAAATGGGCGGCTGGACCGGCTTCGGGCCCGTTAAAATTATGCTCCTCGCCATTGGGTAGGATCAAATGAACACTGCCAAATTGGATACGGGAGACCACTTTGATCAAAAATTGAGCCCGCTTACGGTCGAAAAAACCTAACTTCATTACCAAATCTACCCTCTTCTAACTTCCTGTGCCTTAGACCAAACCTTGGGCGGTTCGGGACGCCGAAAGAAAGGAACTTTCTTCATCCATAATTTAGCGGCTTCAAGGTGAATTGAAACCAGTGGGCGGAGGGGCCATTGCCCTGTTTTCACCAGAGATTTGAGCACCCCGACATTTGTAAGCGGTTCGACATCACCGCGCAATGTTGCTGTTAATTGTGGCTTACCATCCGCCAAATACCGCATCAGCACACGGATAGGCTGATCGTTATTTGCCTTTATTTTCAAACGATATTCACCCGTTAACGGAAAAAACGGCGATACATGCAATAGCTTGGCACTCTCTAGGATAGCACCATTGGCCTCGACCGTTCCAATATAGGAATGCATGTCGCCAAAAGTATTTCTAACCTCATAGATATAAAGCCGGTCACGGCCATCGCGATCCCGCAAGACATAGACAGACACCGGATTAAAGGCCAATCCCAATATCCGTGGGAAGGTCAATAGATGCACCGAATTTATGGTAACATCAGGGATCAATTCCGCCGCCATTTTGCGGGCGTAGCTATTCAAAGATTGCGGCGGCATGGTTGATTTGAAATTAGGCCCGTAATCACCCTCAAAAAAGGACAAGAGGTTAAAACGCCCTATCGAAAATAACGCAGAAAGCTTGTTTGCCGCCGGTAAATTATCGAGGTCTAGCCATATCGAAAGGCCACGACGCGCCAGAAAATGCGATGGCGCGCCGTGCCGCGTGTGATTTATAATCGATGGGACCAGACTACATGCTGGCATCTAGGCGATCTCCCGCTCGCGTTCGGTTACGTTGGAATATCCATCGACCGCGCTGTCCCACGGTATCGTAGCGCCCAATGTCTTGGCAATCGCAATCGCCGATTTCAAACCATCCTCATGAAACCCGTACCCTGTCCATGCCCCCGCAAAAAACAAATGATCACGTCCCTGTATCTCAGCCAATCTTGATTGAGCGGCAATGGCCTCCTCATCAAAAATCGGATGCTCATAGAGAAATGTGCCGTGAACCAAGGCTGGGTCAGGCTCGATATGCGGGTTTAGGGTTTCATATAGCGGATATTTCTCCTCAATCGATTGTAACCGGTTCATCCAGTAAGTGAGGCATAATTCGCCTCCCGTGCTGGGTCCGGTGAGGTAGTTCCATGCCGCCCACGTCGCACGGCGGCGCGGCATAAGCCGTTCATCTGAATGCAGAACAGCGCGGTTTTCCTGAAACTTAAAGCAAGAAAGGATTTCGTTCTCGGCCGCGGTCGGATCAGTAATCAACCCCAGCGATTGATCAGCATGGGCGGCCATAATAACCTTGTCGAACCAGACATCACCCTGCCCCTCGATCGACAGGATAACCCCGCCTTGGTCGCGTTTTATGCCGGTGATATTCGTTGATAGATGAATGGATTTACCAAGCGCGGCAACGATCCGATTCACATATTGGCGCGATCCCCCTTTAACCGTGCGCCATTGCGGCCGGTCGATAAAGTTCAACAGCTTGTGGTTTTCCAAAAACCGCATGAACGACCGAATGGGGAAATCGAGCATCATCGATGATGTACAGGACCAAATGGCGGCGCTCATCGGCAATAGATGGTCCTCGACAAAAGCGGTGCCATATCCCTCACGCTGGATAAAATCGCGCAAAGTCTCGTCCGCCGGCCCGTTATAGGCCTGTTTTGGAGCGCGCTTATAAAACCGGACCAGATCATACAGCATCGACCAATAACGCGGGCGCAACAGATTGGATGGCTGGGCCAGCAATCCGGCTACTGATCCTTCATATTCGCTGGCACCATCATCCAGAGACACGCCAAAACTCATATCGGTGTTTTGCGTGGGGACGTCCAGAACCCGAAACAATTCGATTAAATTTGGATAGTTTAGGGGATTATAGACGATAAAGCCCGTATCTACCGGTACCTTTACGCCGTCAAAATCCGCATCAACAGTATGGCTATGTCCACCAATTCGATCTGCATTTTCAAACAAATGAACTTCGGCAACATCCTTTAACAAAAAGGCCGCCCCAAGGCCGGAAATTCCCGATCCAACAACCGCTACACGCATTATATATCCCTATTAACCAAGCCGTTATCTAGTTTTGTTTTCAAGATAATAGCCTAAACTTAAGTTATCACTAAACTATAAGTGAAGATGCTAGCTATTGTTAGCCCTTACCGTGTCTCATCGGGTATAATAAACACGGACACGCGTATTATATATGCTGGCTGGCTTATCTTTCTGTGGAGTAATGAATGATCAAAACTGTTGGGATTGCGCGTGACAATACTGACGTTCAGTCTATTGATATTTGGCAAGATGGGTTATCCGCGACGGTGTTGACTTGGGGGGCGGTACTCCAAGATTTGCGCCTTGTTGGGCATAATCTGCCGTTGGTTCTTGGCTTTCCAAAATTCAAACATTACCCACGCTATTCGCCATCTTTTGGCGCAATGGTTGGGCGTTACGCCAATCGGATAAACCGAGGGCAGGCACGAATCGATGGACAGACGCACCAGCTCGACACCAATTACCTCGGCAAGCATTGCCTGCATGGCGGCACAGTTAATTATGGCAACCAATGTTGGGACATCATCGATCACGAACATAATTTTGTCACCCTTGGCCTCAGCGATCCGGATGGGATGATGGGGTTCCCCGGTGAATGTGCCGTGACCTGTCGTTATGAGATCAAAGCGAAGAATATTCTTGCGATTACCGTTGAGGCAACCACCACCCAGACAACCATTTTTAATCCGGCCCATCACAGCTATTTCTCGCTCGATGACCGCAATGATATTCGCGGCCATCATCTTTGTATTGCGGCCGAACATTACTTGCCAACGGACGCCGAATTGATCCCGACTGGCGAGATTGCGGCTGTAGCCAATACAGGTTTTGATTTTCGGGAAATGCGCGAAATCGGTGACAATGCCATCGACCATAATTACTGCATTGGCGAGGCACGCGGGACACCGCGGCCGGTGGCTACGTTAAACAGCCCCTATTCCGGTATTAGCATGGAAGTAACAACCACCGAGCCCGGCCTCCAGCTTTATACTGGTCATAAATTGGGCCCGCCAGTCAGGGGGCACATAAAGCCGCTTTACCGCGCTTTTTCGGGGGTATGCCTAGAGCCGCAAATCTGGCCAGATGCGCCCAACCACGACCATTTTCCATCAGCCGAATTGACACCAGATCAGCGCTATATTCAGCAAACCGAATTTTGTTTCACCAAGTAAAACATTTATCTGTTCAAATTGGCCCTAGCTGGGCTACCACATCTTCACCGCGTTTGCATGACCGGTTTCGGAGGACATAATGCTCTATAATAAACTTGGCACAACTGACATTGATATCAGCGCCCTATGCCTTGGCTCTATGACGTGGGGAACACAAAATAGTTTTGCCGAAGGTCATGCACAGATCGACATGGCACTGGATCACGGCGTAAACATTATCGACACCGCGGAGATGTATCCAAGCACCCCTCTGTCAAAAGCCACACAGGGCGATACCGAGCGGGTTATTGGCGAATGGGTGGCCAAATCTGGACGCCGCAGTGATGTTATCATCGCCACCAAAGTTGCCGGTGAAGGCTATGCCAATGTTCGCGATGGCGCGTCGATCTCGCCTGAAACAATTGTCGCGGCGGTTGAGGCATCGCTTAAATCACTGCAAACCGATTACATTGATCTATACCAGCTGCATTGGCCTAATCGCGGATCCTACATGTTCCGCAAAAACTGGTTCTACGATCCGACCACACAGAATAAACAGGAATTTCTCGAGCATATCGCAGAGATTCTGGAATGCCTGCAAGAGCTTGTTACTGCTGGCAAAATTCGCCATATCGGCCTATCTAACGAGAGCGCATGGGGAACCGCGCAATGGCTACGGCAATCAGAGGATAAGGGGCTTCCGAGGGTGATGACCATCCAGAACGAATATAGCCTGTTATGCCGCCTTTATGACACTGATCTGGCCGAACTTAGCCATAATGAGAATGTTGGCCTGCTCGCCTTCTCGCCGCTTGCATGCGGCCTATTGACCGGTAAATACAGCCCGGAAAACAGTCCGGCGGACTCTCGGCGGGACATCTCGTCCGATGATTTAGGTGGACGCACAACCGCACGTGTTTGGCCCGCCATTGATGCCTATATGGGGATTGCCAAGCGGCACGGTTTGAATCTGGTGCAGATGGCATTGGCCTTTGCCCGCATGCGGCCCTTTATGGCGTCTGTGATTTTTGGGGCCACCACGCTGGACCAGTTAGAGGTGGCTTTGGGCGCGGCTGACTTGATGTTATCAAACGAAGTCATGGCCGATATTGAAAAAGCCCATAAGGCCCACCCGATGCCGTTTTAAGTAAAGCTAAACCAGAACAACAGTCATTTAGGTAACATCATGTCAGAGACTATCTATAAGATTTGCCCGTCAGACATCTGGCAGGAGGCCGAAGCAGCAGGAAAATTTACTGGCGCTGGCATTGATATTGCCGATGGGTTTATTCATTTCTCAACAGCGGCACAGGCCGGCGAGACAGCTCGGCTCCATTTTCATGGCAAGAGCGGATTGGTGCTGGTGAGTGTCAACACGGCAAGCCTAGAGATAAAATGGGAAGCATCACGCGGCGGCGCATTGTTCCCGCACCTATATGGTGATTTGCCAATGAGCGCGGTCATCGCCGTAACCCCAATGCCATTGGACGATAATGACGTGCCGCAGATACCAGAAAATCTGGAATAGGGTTAGCTGAGAGCTAAAGCCGCGTTTATTTCCCCTTGTGATGGCGCGTTTGCATATCCGCACAGCACATAGCCATCTGGCCGGATAATCGCCGCCTCTATGCCAATAGTTGCTAGAGCGGTTGCAACGGATGGTTCGTGATCGGGATTTATCACCGCCGCATTACGGCCGCCAACATCGATATCGCCCCGCGCCAACACGATAAACCGGCCATCACCATAATCATCCAGCCGGACACCGTTTAAGAGGGTCGGTTGGGCAAACATAGTCCCACCGTTGGGATCGTCATCATTCGCCAAACCCGGCCCCAACCCGCGCAAGATTGACGCCATTGTCGCCGTACCATCATCTGGATTCATTGCCGAGACAAGCGATTCCGCCGTTTCACAGCTATTCATCAAGGTGCCAACATTCATTGTCGTCTTGATATAGGTTTCAGCATGGGCCGCGCGTTCACTGCCATAGCTGTCCAGAAGATCATCACTATAGCCATCGCGCAGAACGCTGATTAATTTCCAGCCAAGATTGCTAGCGTCACGAACGCCTGTACACATCCCCTGCCCCATGAAAGGCGGCATTAAATGCGCCGCATCACCGGCTATCATCATCCGGTCACGCCGCCATATATCGGCCAGCTTTGACTCAAAGCGATATACCGCCTTGCGCTCAAGCACAGCGTCATCACTAGTCAGTTTTGGCGCCAGTCGTGCCCAGACAAAATCATCGCTAACCGCCAATTCGTCATCTTCATGATCGAGCAGATTAATTTCCCACCGCCGGCGATCAAGTGGGCACCGGACATAGGTGCTAGGGCGTTCCGGATTACAGGTTTGTATTGTGAAATCACCAAGATCAGGACGCGGTTTAGTCAACACAACATCGACGACAAGCCATCTTTCTTGAAAGCCAAAATCGATCATTTCGCTTCCGATATGCTGACGAATTATGGATTTAGCCCCATCACAACCAACAACATAGCGTCCAGTCGCCTTAAAATCCTGACCCTTTTCCTTGCCAATCAGAGTGACGCTATCCTCTGCCTCTTTGAGGCTATGCACATTGGTATTTCGCATCACCTTCACACAATCATAACGATCCAGCCCGTCATTCATAATTTTCTCAATATCAGGCTGGTGAAAGCGGTAGCTAGGATGCCAGCCGAACGGGCCGACCTCTTGGGGCCGCGGCCAATCGAGCAACAAATTGTCTTGCTTATCGACAAAGCGCATGCCGGGGTTAATCCGCGCCACTTCCTCGACCTTTTCGGCAACGCCAATGGATTGGAAAACCCGCATGGTCTGATCATCAAAATGAACGGCTCTTGGCAGTGGATAGGCGGCGGCTTCGCGCTCTATGACGAGGGTGTTAATACCAGCCTTGCCCATCATGTTGGCCAACACGCCGCCAACAGGACCAAGACCAACAATCACCACGTCAAAACTATCATCAGACATATAATTCACCGCATTTTCAGCGTAAATCGGGTTACGCAAAGCCTATTTTACAAGCTGGTCATACAACCAAGGGCAATCAACTACATTGGGAACACGCAATCCATCCTTGGCTGCCTGCAACCGCATTTCACGCAAATGTGTGCGGTTCTCATGATCCTTTAGATGGATCCGCTCATGCCCCCAAAAGCTAGGCCCGACATTGGTTTCATGCGGCACCCATTCATTCATATCAATAATGCGCCCACCCCATCCGCTCTCTATGAAAAAGTCACAGGGCGTATGAGAATAGAACGAAGTCATCCAGTCATTTGTGTGACGACCAAGGGTATAGGCAATGCGGTCATCCTCCATAGAGGCAAGGTCATAGGCCTGACCGACATCGTCAAGATTGGCAAATTCGACCATAAAATGATGCAGACCGCTACGCCCTGATCCAATAATCGCAAAGCTATGATGCCGACCATTCACATGGAAAAAATACATCGGATATGGCTTTAATCCGTAATCAGAGACAGAAAAGCCCAGAAGATCACGGTAAAATGGCAATAGTCTGTTGGCATCCTCAACATGCATAACCGCATGGCCCATGCCATAGGGGCCCGTCACAAATCCCTCAATCGGGCGACCAGAGATAAATGGATCGGTGGCTGTCTCCGCGCCATAGAATAATTCAACACGGTTACCGTCAGGGTCATGGAAATAGATCATCTTATCGACAAAGCGCTGATCGCATAGGCCTTTATCGCCGATTGTCACCTTGGTGCCGGCCTTATCCAGCACGGCGGCAAAATGCTCCAGATCATCTGGATGCTCTACCTGCCAGCCCATAAAGCCCAAAGAGTTACCAACCTCATCGGTTACGACAAAGCGTTGGCGCCAATCATCCATTCTAAAGGACAGGGTCCCAGCCCCACTATCCACCTGCTGCATGCCGAGAAACTTGCCCGCAAAGTAGCTCCATTCGTCGAGCTTAGGTGATCGGGCCCCCATGTATCCAAGAGCAGTGATTGCCACAATAGATTCCCCGTCAAAAATTTATATTAGAGGGAAAATTTCCGGAGCGTAAAGTTTAATTGTGACAATCGACAGATAAGAGCTACCATTTGTAGCGCCTCATCAATGATTGGGTGGATAATGTATAAAGTGAGTCATCACATTGATTACATGCCAGTCAGGCCTTTTATCATTATCGATGAGACCATATATACGCTCATATGTTTTAGACAGTTTTTTGGAAAAATGCAGAGTAATGACGCAGCCATCGCCGCTTTCCAGTATTTTTAGTGAGACCATAACGATCTGGCCATATCGCTCGTTATCTCCGCGTGGTTTCGCGATCTTTATGGCTGTGCTTTGCGGCCTTGCCTTTTCCATCGGGCTTGGCTTTTTCCTCCTTGGTGCATGGCCTGTTATCGGCTTTTTGGGGCTGGAAATTCTGGTCGTTTGGGCAGTCTTTAAAATGAACTATCGGGCCGCACAAAAACGCCAATCGGTGACTGTCACGGATAAGGAAGTCACTGTTCGCACCACTCACCCAAATGGAAAAACCGAAGAGAACGCATTTCCAACGTCATGGGCAACGGTCAGTATATCACCATCGAGTGCGCCAGATCTTGCCGCGCGCTATCATCAGAAAATCACCATTCGTTCGCATGGCGTGATCTTGCCCATTGGTGAATTTCTGCATCCAGCTGAGACACCTGTTCTGGCACGCGACATAACCGACATGGTTGAACGCGCCCGCCGAGCCGGAATTGATCACGCCCACCCTCGGTCTGACTAAGACCACCACAAATCTTCCTAGTTTCAGCGCATTTTTCTGATGAAACCAAAGCCAATTCAGGCCATTATAGCGCATGGATTTTTTCACTCCCTTTCGCATTGCCGGACAGCTTATTTGGTCGCTCAATCCTGAACTTATCGGGATCGTCAGCCTATCGATGAGTGTAAGCTTGGTCGCGGTCACCATATCTCTGGCCATCGGCTTGCCTATGGGGGCTTTGCTGGCTAGTTGTCGGTTTCCGGGGCGCTCGATCGTGCTTGTTGTCACCAATACCTTTCTGGCCATGCCGCCAGTCGTAATCGGCTTGCTGGTTTACATCTTAATCTCGCGGTCAGGCCCCTTTGGCTTTTTGGGCATTCTATACACGCCGGTCGCCATGATGATTGCACAAACCATTTTGGTACTGCCCATCTCAATCGCCCTGTCGCGTCAGGTTCTGGAAAATCTGCATGGGGAATATGCACCGTTGTTTAGCTCGCTCGGAATCGGTGTCTTTCGCCAAGCCCTCACCCTAATGCGGGACGCACGCATTGCTTTGGTCACGATCGGGCTGGCATGTTTTGGCCGGGCTATTTCAGAGGTAGGCGCGGTGATGATTGTGGGGGGCAACATCAGGCATTCAACGCGGGTGATGACCACCGCAATCGGATTGGAGACATCCAAAGGCGAGCTTGCCACGGCGATGGCGCTGGGTATTGTTCTGTTGGGCATCGCGCTTGCGGTAAATATCCTCATCCAGCTATTGCGCCAACATCTGGCCAAGGGATCTGATTATGTCTGATATCCTGACCGCCCATAACCTGCGCATCGTAAGAGACGGGCAAACCCTCATTCAGGATATTTCATTCTCATTGCAAGCTGGCAAAATCACCATGCTATTGGGGCATAATGGCGCTGGTAAAACGGTTTTGACACGGGCCCTGCATGGGGTGATTGATTGTGATGATGGTAGCATCACCGCACCGCCTCACGCTGATCAAAAGATGGTGTTTCAAAAGCCAATTTTGCTACGGCGTACGGTGCGTGAGCATTTTGATTATGTCTGTCCCGGGCAAAACCGTGATCAGGTGATGGCGTGGCTAGACACCGCTGGCATTGCCGATCTCGCCAACCGCAATTGCCATACGCTATCTGGCGGTGAGCAACAAAAACTGGCGTTAATTGGGGCACTCGCCGCCGCACCAAAACTTTTATTTTTGGACGAACCATCAGCGCATCTTGATATCGATGCGACCATTTTCATTGAGGATATGATCATCAAGGCACGCGATGCTGGCATGACCATTTTGATGATTAGTCACAACCGGTCGCAGGCCGAAAGGCTGGCTGAGCATGTATTGTTCCTGAATAAAGGGCGACTTGTTACCAGCTGTTCTGCGGCGGATTTTTTCACCACGCCACAAAACGAAATCATCAGCCAGTTTCTAGCCCACCTATAGGCCTATTGAAGGCGACTAGCCAATTGGGCGGCTTTGCTCGCACGGGTGCAAATCTCTTCAAATTCACCTTTGGCAATTAAATCTGCTGGCGCAATCCAGCTGCCGCCAACACAGGCCACGTTGGCAAGAGCGAGATAATCGGGCGCATTTTCAAGCGATACACCGCCAGTTGGGCAGAAGGTGAAATGCGGCAATGGGCTAGCCAAAGCGGCAAGGAATTTAACCCCGCCAGATTGCCCCGCCGGGAAGAATTTAAGACAATCAAATCCCTGCTCACCAAGCGCTAGCATCTCTGAAACACTAGCCGCGCCGGGCAATAGCGGGATCGACGCGCTTGCACAGCCAGCAATAATCGCATCGGTCGCGCCCGGGCTAACCGCAAATACGGCACCAGCCTCAGCCGCGTTTGCCGCATCATCCGCCGTCAAAATCGTTCCAGCACCAACCGCCATTTGTGGACGGGCCTTGGCAACCGCCGCGATGGCATCAAGCGCCGCAGGGGTACGCAAGGTGATCTCGATAGCGTTAATGCCACCATTCAACAAGGCATCAGCAAGCGGTACAGCCTGTGCCGCATCGTCGATAACAATCACCGGCATAACCGGCCCTAGCTTTAGAATGTCAGTAATGTTCATTAGTTTATTCCCAATAGATTAATACCGCCACCAGCCTCGGCAGTCGCCGCCTGGGTGCGTAATGATGCAAATAATTCACGGCCAAACCCAGTTTGTGGCTGGGTAATTGTCGCCGCGGTGCGTGAGGTCAAATCTGCGTCCACACTGAGCTCGCCTGTCACCGCATCTAGGGTAACGATGTCGCCATCCTTGATCATTGCAATCGGTCCACCGGCGCATGCCTCTGGTGAAATATGGATCGCCGCAGGCACTTTGCCAGACGCGCCAGACATCCGCCCATCGGTGATTAGCGCAACAGCATGCCCATCATCCTGCAGGTTGGTTAGCATCGGTGTTAGCGAATGCAATTCGGGCATGCCAGTGGCCTGTGGGCCCTGCCCCATAACAACCACAACAACATCGCGGGCAAGATCGCCAGCCGCAAAGGCGGCTTTGACATCGGCCTCATTGGTGAACACAGCCGCAGGAGCGGTGATTTTCTGATGTTCTGGCTTTACCGCAGATACTTTGATCACGGCCTTACCAATATTACCGTCCAGCATTTTAAGTCCACCAGTTGCCTGATGCGGCTTATCAACACCGCGCACAATGTCTTCATCAAGAGATTTAGACGGTGCATCACGCCAGATAAGGTTTGATCCGTCCAGCACTGGCTCAACACCATAATCTGCCAGATTGTCGCCCCACACCGTCTCTGCCGACCCGTCTACAAGTCCGGCCTGAAGCAATTCACGGATAACAAAGCCCATACCGCCAGCCGCGTGGAAATGGTTCACATCCGCGCCGCCATTTGGATAAATCCGCGTCAATAGCGGCACCACGTCAGATAGGTCGGAGAAATCCTGCCATGTAAGCTGGATACCAGCCGCCGCCGCCATCGCCGGCAAGTGCAATGTATGATTGGTCGAACCACCAGTCGCATGCAGGCCAACAACGGCATTTACAAAGCTACGTTCATCCAGCATCGCGCCAACAGGACGCGGTGCATCGGATTTGCGGCTAATGGCAACGGCGCGCTGGGAAGCGGCCACGCTCAAGGCATGACGCAAATCAGAATGCGGGTGCACAAAGGCCGCGCCCGGCAAATGAAGCCCCATGATCTCCATTAACATCTGGTTAGAATTAGCAGTGCCATAAAATGTACAGGTTCCCGGCCCATGATAGGCCGCCGCCTCTGCCGCCAGTAATTCCTTGCGGCCAACCTCGCCTCTGGCAAATGCTTTGCGCACGGATGCTTTTTCCTCGTTAGGCAGACCTGAACTCATCGGTCCGGCGGGAACAAAAATTGTTGGCAAATGACCAAAGGCAAGCGAGCCCATGACCAATCCGGGAACAATCTTGTCACAAACACCAAGGCACAGTGCCGCATCAAACACAGCATGGCTGAGGCCGATACCTGTTGCCATGGCAATCACATCGCGGGACATCAGCGACAATTCCATGCCGGGCCGCCCTTGGGTCACGCCATCACACATCGCCGGAACACCGCTGGCAACCTGTGCCGTCGCGCCTACTTCACGCGCCGCCGCCTTTAGGATTGTCGGCACATGCTCAAATGGCGCATGCGCTGATAGCATATCATTATATGAGGTAATGATACCAAGATGCGGCTTGGCCGATACTAGTACATCGCTCTGATCAGCCCCTGCACCCGCCGCGGCATGCGCTAGATTGGAACATGAGACTGTGCGGCGATCAGAATCTGGATCCTGCTCCATTGCGCTGATCGAATTAAGATATGCCTCGCGCGTTGGCTTGCTGCGCTCACGAATGCGCTCAATGACTTGTTTGACAATTGGGTTCAATTCGTTCTGACCACCCATTACGAAATTTCCACTTCAATTTTACGTTTGGTTTGTTTTAGCAGCCAGTGAATTGGTAAGGCGCTATCTGTTTTAGACGCGGCAAGAACCGCTTGTTTCTCGGCGCCATTTACCAACAGAATAGCGAGATTTGATTCCAAGATCATCGCCATATTCATAGAAATACGCGGCCATTGCGGCGAACCCATAGGCGGCGTGGTGATGATTTTCGGAGTATGATCAGGGCCAAACGCCTCATCATCCCCGACCATTGCCGGAAATAACGACGCAAAATGGCCGTCAGGCCCCATCCCCAGTAACATCACGTCAAAGGGGCGAGGAACATCCATGACCGCCTGTGTGAGCGGCATAAAGCGCGCCGCCGCGGCGTGATCCACCAGCAAATGGCGATGAAGTAACGCCTGATTGCTATCAGCGTGGTCCGCCGGCACAAGGCGATCATCAACCAGAGTGATCGTGACCTTGTCCCAACCAATATCGCGCGCCGCCAATTCGGCAAATACGGCAAGCGGACTAGAGCCACCGCTCACCACCAGACTGGCAGTCCCGTTTTTGGCGATAGACGCGGTCAGTTGTTCAATAATATTTTCTGCAATGCGTTTTGTATTTTTCATAGGCGGAACCTAGACCAAATCACTTCAAAATAACAGTGCGAAAAGCTGAATTAGCGTCTGTTTGTTGATAGAATTGTGGTGGTTTTTGCTAAACATTGCATTACAGTTTTGAGTCGCGGTGATGGCAAGGCGCATCGCCATCCAAACGGCCAATGCTATCGGCCCGACTTTCACGGAGGCAATTATGGATTTTGATAAGGCTGAAAATGCTGATCTGCAGGATAGCAATGACCTGCGCGGAAATTCGCCAGCCAGCCGTGATATTGCCAATCACATGCATCCCTACACCAATCCGGCAATGCTCGCCGATAGTGGCCCGCATATCATGGCCAAGGGTAGCGGTGTTTTTGTGCATGATGATGCTGGCAACCAATTTTATGAGGGCATGAGCGGATTATGGTGCGCCTCTCTCGGTTTTTCCGAGCCCGAGCTGGTTGATGCGGCCATCGCCCAATTTCAGAAATTGCCGTTCTATCATAGCTTTGCTGGCAAAACAGTTGGCCCAGCGATTGATCTGGCGGAGATGTTGATCGCCCATGCCCCGCCAGCCAGACATGATAGCAAGATGGGTAAGGTTTTCTTTGCCTCATCGGGATCAGAGGCAAATGATACCGCGATCAAGATGGTCTGGTATTACCAAGCCGCGCGCGGAATGCCGCAAAAGCAAAAGATTATCAGCCGCAAAAAGGGCTATCACGGGGTGACGATGGCCGCCGCCAGCATGACCGCCCTCGCCTATGCGCAAGATGGTTTCGGCCTGCCGCTCGATTTCGTCAAACACACTACCTCGCCCGATTATTACAACAACGCCCTAGACGGCGAGAGTGAGGAGGATTTTGCCTCACGCTGTGCGGCAGAGCTCGAAGAGATGATCCTTGCCGAGGGGCCAGACACCGTTGCCGCCCTATTCGCAGAGCCTGTTATGGGGGCTGGTGGGGTGATTATCCCGCCAACGGGCTATTTTGCCAAAATTCGCACAATATTGGACAAGTATGATGTCTTGCTAGTGGCCGATGAGGTGATTTGCGGTTTCGGGCGTACCGGCAACATGTGGGGGTCCCAGAGCATGGATGTCCAGCCAGATATGCTGACCTGTGCCAAGGCGCTATCGTCCGCCTATTTGCCTATTTCGGCGGTACTGATGTCGGATAAGGTTTATGAAACACTGGCCGAGCAAGCCGAAAAATTGGGCATATTCGGGCATGGCTATACCTATTCGGCACACCCCGTATGCGCCGCCGTCGCCCTTCGCGCCCAGCAATTGATGCAGGAGCGCGATATTATTGGCCATGTCAGACAGCTGGCCCCGGCTTTTAGCGACCGCGTTGCCCGGTTTGACCGCTTTGATTTCATTGGCAACACACGGTCTATCGGGATGATTGGGGCTATGGAATTTAGCGCCGATCCGGCCACCAGACAAAAGTTTGACCCACAGCACAAAATCGCCGCCCAGCTAGTCGCCAAAATTCAGGAAAAAGGCGTCATTTTGCGTGCATTGCCAGGGGATATCATTGGTTTTTGCCCGCCTCTCATTATGACCGAGGGCGAGTTGCACGACATGTTTGATCGCATAGAGGCGGCTGTTGGTGAATTTGCAAACACCGCCAATAGTCTGCGCAAATTTAATATTTAGGGTGGCTAACCTATTTCACTGGCTCAGGATAATCGCGCTCAAACACCCAATTCTCGGCGTCTGACTGATCCGGTGCAAATTCATAGCCACCTGCGCCAAAGCCCTTAATATCGTCGGCTTTGGTTAGGCGGTTCTGGATGATATAGCGCCCCATTGCGCCGCGTGCTTTTTTCGCAAAGAAACTCACAATTTTCGACTTGCCATCTTTGCGTTCTTTGAACACTGGCGTTATCACCCCTAGATCCAAGGCGCCGCGATCAACGGCGCCAAAATATTCCTGTGACGCGCAATTGATCAAATGATCGGATTTGGTAACCGCCGCCTGCTCGTTCAAACTCGCCGCGATTTGTGCCCCCCAATAGGCATATAGATTGTTGCCCTTGCTGGTTTTCAATCGACTGCCCATCTCCAAGCGATAGGGCTCGATCACATCTAGCGGCCGCAACACGCCATAGAGACCAGATAGAATGCGCAGATGGTTTTGCGCCCATGCCATCTCATCGGCATCGAGCGTTGCCGCCTCTAACCCCTGATAAGTGTCACCAGCAAAGGCCAGAATTGCTGGCTTTGTTTCCTGTGCGCCAAAATTGGCAAAGCGCTCTACGTTGAGGCTGGCGAGCTTTTCGCTCAGATCCATCAGCTTTTGGATATCCGCCACGCCGAGCTTGGCCGCAACCCCAGCCAATTCCTGTGCGTGATCGCCATAGGCAGGACTTGTTGGGGTGATCGGGAAATCACCATCGATCGGTGTCATATCAAGTTTTTTGGCGGGTGAAACAACAACCAGCATGTAAGCCTCCATTTAGAACAAGTCTAATGTAGGAGCTCAATCACGCTAGGTCTAGAAACCAATGGGAAAATTTTGTCGCATGCGCGGCAAACGAGCCGAGTATATTGCTAAATTGGCCAGAAATGACGGCGTGGCGGTACTGTTATGCAGATCCCAAACAGCAAAAAGCCAGACATTTTCATGCCTGGCTTTCGTAACTGTTAGCGCTTATGCAGCGCTAGCAAACCGTTAAAGCGACTAAAGCGCCTTTAGGTTAACAGCTGATGTCTTACCGTTCTGACCTTTTTCAAGCTCATAAGAAACAGCCTGACCTTCGCCAAGACCGTCCATACCTGAACCCTGAACAGCAGTGATGTGTACAAATACGTCCTGTGTTCCGTCTTCCGGCTCAATAAAACCAAAACCTTTTTGTGAATTAAACCACTTAACTTTTCCGTTAGCCATCTTCATATTTCCTTTGTTTTGCCAACACTAGCAACCGCATCTAGGAAACCTAAAACCAGCTTATCGTATTAGACAATTATGTTATCTCCAAAATCGGAGATGTTGCAAAATACGGCCTTAATAACAATTAAGCAAATTTATTGTGCATAATTGCTAAAAAAAACCGCCTTCTGCGGATTTCTAACACCATTACACCCTCCAGATAAAAACGCCAGCAAAAAAATACTCGGGCTATTTTCGGGTGTTGTTTTACTAGCGCTGGTCTTCTGGACAGTAATTTCGCCAGATTTTCTAATGATATTGATAGAATACGGTAAAAAACCCGGACTGTTTTCTTATTATGCCACCGGCGTCTCCTGGTTCGGGGTAGCCCCACTTCTCATGTTGGTTACTTTAATTTTTGTAGTGGGTTGGAGAGGTTTTGCCGACGTGTTTTGGGTCGACACAAAAGACCCAAAAGATTAGAATTTTTTAACATATAATCAATATGTTAAGTGCATATTGACTACTTTAGGGTCATCTGTTTAGGCTTTGACATACATCAATGCGCCCTTGCACAACGCAAGGTAACACTCAAAAATTCAAAAAAATGAAAATGGCGGAGGGGAAGGGATTCGAACCCCCGAAAGGAATTTCTTCCTTTAACGATTTAGCAAACCGCCGCCTTCAGCCACTCGGCCACCCCTCCGCCGGGGTCTGCGGGCCGCCTGTAAACAGGGCCGGCGCGCATTCGTTCATACACGGCGTATGCTGGCTTTGTACTAGCTTTGAAAATCGTTGCTGTCAAACCGGAAATACGGCTTTTGGCGAAGAATTTATGCGATAATTTATGGTCATGTTCCGGATTACGATTGAAACAGGGGGCCCCAGCCCACATGTTATCAATACCGCCGGTTTTTGGTTCGGCGTGAATGTGAGAGGAACATCTAAATGGACCAGCTAGCATCGATGCGTATTTTCGTTGCCGTGGCGCAGGAACGCTCGCTGGCAAAGGCCTCGCGCAATCTGGATTTGTCACCATCTGCTGTGTCCAAGCATATCGCCGCGCTGGAAAGCCGCCTTGGCGTCCAATTGCTGGCCCGCACCACACGCAAGGTTGCCCTCACCGAGGTTGGCGCGACCTATCTGGAAAAATGCCAGAAAATTCTGCATGACATTGATCTATCCGAAGACATCGTGCGCGGCGCGGCGGGCAGTGTTAAGGGCGTGTTGCGGATCGAATCCCCACCGGGGTTCGCGCACCGTCATATCGCCCCGCATTTACCCATATTCATGAACCAATATCCCCATGTGTCGATCGAGCTAACCACCACCGACGTGTCGCATAATCTGGTTGAGAGCGGCCTTGATATCTCGATCAGGATGAAGCCGCTGAGTGATAGTGACGGGCTTGCCTATACCGAGCTGGCGCCTAATCACCGGCAATTGGTCGCGTCAAAAGAGTATCTGGAGACGCATGGCACGCCAAAAACCCTATCCGATCTTGCCGACCATAAACTGGTCACTCTGCGCCATACCAGCACCGGCAGTGACTGGCATTTCAAGGATGAACACGGGGTCATGAAAACCTTTAAGGCGCGCGGGGGCATGGTGCTGGATTCTGGCGATGCGATGTTGCGCGTGGTGCTTAACCATGGCGGCATTTCAATGTTACCGCGCTATGTGACCGGTCGGCATCTGCGCAATGGCAATTTAGTTGCTGTGCTCGATGATCTGGTCATGGAGGATTTCCCAATCCATGCCGTGACCGCCCCTACCCCGCATCAACAGCCAAAAATCGACAGCTTCTTAAAGTTTCTGTTAGAGGTCTATGGCACCGTTCCCTATTGGGAGGAGCGCGACGAGCCAATGGGCGACGCCGCCCGCCGCGCATCGCTATAGCCCGTCACAACACCGCGTGAAGATTTATCGATTGAATAGCCGTTAGCCGTCCAGCTTGGCCCGCAACACCTGATTGACCATGCCCGGATTGGCCTGTCCACCAGATTGCTTCATTACCTGACCGACGAAAAAGCCAAACAGCTTGTCCTTACCGCCGCGATATTCCTCAACCTTATCCGGATTGGCCGCCATGACACCGTCAATCAACGCCTCAATAGCACCGGAGTCTGATACTTGCTTTAGACCTTTTGCCTCAACAATATCAGCGGCCTCACCGCCATTTTCGAACATCTCGGCAAAGACTTCCTTGGCGATCTTGCCGGAAATGACGCCTTCGCTGATCAAATCAACCAACCGGCCCAACGCTTCAGGGCTAACCGGACTAGTGGCAAGCGATAGATCGGCCTTGTTAAGCGCACCAAACAGCTCGACAGTCATCCAGTTCGCAACCAATTTACGATCCCTACCGTCACTGGCGGCCTCGTAAAAAATCGCGGTTTCGCGTTCCTCGGTAATCACCGCCGCATCATAAGGAGACAGACCATATTCACCCATCAAGCGGGCCTTAATCTGGTCCGGCAATTCGGGCAAAGCCGCGGCGAGTTCATCGACTTCTGATTGCGGGATAACCAACGGCAATAGATCCGGATCAGGGAAATACCGGTAATCATGCGCATCCTCTTTCGAGCGCATGGTACGGGTCGATCCTGTGCTGGTATCAAACAGCCGTGTTTCTTGATCAACCTCGCCACCATCTTCGATCAACTCGATCTGGCGCGCCACTTCATGGTCAATGGCCTGCTGAATGAAACGCAATGAATTCAGATTCTTGGTTTCCGTTCTTGTACCAAGCTCTTCACCGGGGCGGCGCACAGACACATTCACATCGGCGCGCATTGATCCCTCTTCCATATTGCCATCACAGGTCCCAAGATAGCGCAGAATAGACCGTAGCTTTTTGACATAGGCAGCAGCCTCAGCGGCAGAGCGCATATCAGGCCGAGAGACAATTTCCATCAATGCAACACCGGTCCGGTTCAGATCGATATAACTCTTGCTTGGGTGCTGATCATGCATTGATTTGCCGGCATCCTGTTCAAGGTGCAGACGCTCGATACCGATGTCGCGGGTGGTGCCATCTGCCATATCAATACGGAGCACGCCCTCGCCGACAATCGGCTGTTTGAACTGGCTGATCTGATAGCCTTGCGGTAGATCCGCATAGAAATAGTTTTTCCGGTCAAACACGCTAACCAGATTGATTTCCGCGTTTAACCCAAGGCCAGTGCGAACCGCTTGGCGCACACATTCATGATTGATCACCGGCAACATTCCGGGCATCGCCGCATCAACCAGCGACACATTGCTATTCGGATCGGCGCCAAACTTTGTCGGCGCACCTGAAAACAGCTTGGCATTTGAGGTCACCTGCGCATGCACCTCTAGCCCGATCACAACTTCCCACTCACCAGTGCGACCTGTCACAAGATTGCTCATGATGCCCCTCCTGCGCGCAATGCCGGTACGGCTGAAAAGCCTGCGGCATCTTCCAAAACCTGACCAACCGAATACAGCGTGGCCTCATCAAACGGGCGGCCAAGAACCTGTAGGCCCAATGGCAATCCATCCTGGTTAACGCCGGCCGGAACCGCCATGCCCGGAATACCGGCAAGGTTAGCCGTAACGGTAAACACGTCATTAAGGTAATTTGTCACCGGATCGTCAACCTTACGCCCAACGGCAAATGCCGCGGATGGTGTGGCTGGCGTTAAAATCGCGTCAACCTTGCCAAAAGCGGCGTCAAAATCATCACGGATCAAGCGGCGCACACGTTGTGCCTTGAGATAATACGCATCGTAATAACCAGCCGATAGAACATAGGTGCCGATCATAATACGGCGCTGTACTTCGTCGCCAAAACCGGCGGCTCTGGTTGCGCCATACATCTCGTCAAGCGTATCCGCCTCAACGCGCTGGCCATAGCGAACCCCATCATAGCGGGCAAGATTGGACGATGCCTCGGCCGGGGCGATGATGTAATAGGCTGGCAATGCATATTTTGTGTGCGGCAGAGAAATCTCAACAAGCTCTGCACCAGCCGCTTTCAGCCATTCCTGCCCCTGTTCCCACAAACGCACGACATCGCTGTCCATACCATCCATCACATATTCGGACGGCACGCCGATCTTAAGACCTTTGACACCCTTGCCAACGGCGCCTGATAGATCCTGCAATGGGGTTTGCGCGGAGGTTGAATCCTTCGCGTCATAGCTCGCCATAGCTTCCATCATTAGCGCGTTATCGGCTACTGTTCTGGTGAACGGTCCAGCCTGATCCAGCGAGCTGGCAAAGGCAACAATGCCCCAACGCGAACAACGACCATAGGTAGGCTTCATCCCGACAACACCGCAAAAGGCGGCTGGCTGGCGAATAGATCCACCAGTATCCGTGCCGGTTGCCAGCAATGCCGAACGGGCGGCGATTGCCGAGGCTGAGCCACCTGATGATCCACCCGGCACCAAATTAACACCATCGGCCGCCTGATGCGGATTAATCGCCGGGCCATAGGCACTGGTTTCATTGGCCGAACCCATAGCAAACTCGTCACAATTCAATTTGCCGAGCATAACGCCACCTTCACGCCAAAGATTGGCCGTAACGGTGCTCTCATAAGGTGGGGTAAATCCGTTCAGAATGTTTGAACAGGCGGTACTGGCAACGCCTTTGGTACAGAACAGATCTTTAACACCGACCGGCAAGCCTTCGATAAGGCCGCCCTCGCCAGCGCCAATCCGCGCATCAGACGCTGCCGCCATTTCCAGCGCCTTGTCAGCGGTAACTGCAACATAATTGTTCAATCCAGCGGTTTCTTCGATTGCACCAAGATAGGCTGTGGTCAGCTCAACCGACGAGATTTCCTTGCTATCCAGCGCCGCGCGCGCCTCGGTAGCAGACAGGGAGAGATAATCAGTCATTATTCAACCACCTTCGGCACAACAAAAAATCCACCGGCAGTCTCCGGTACATTCGCCAGAATATCATCGATATAATCACCATCGGTGACGACATCTTCGCGCAATGGCAGGGCATGACCGGTAACGCTAGCCAATGGCTCAACATTGTCGGTGTTTACCTCGTTCAATTCGGCGATCCAATCCAAAATGCCATTCAACTCGCTAGCGACTGCTTCTTGCCGGTCTTCGGCGACATGCAATCGTGCTAAACGAGCGATTTTGGCAACTGTGCTCTTGTCAACTGACATATCACTGTGCTTTTTGCTGTTACATACAATTAATGAAGAGAGCAATTATCACTCGACATGGCGATCTGCAAGCTTAACGATGTAAAACACGCAATTTCTAGCGGTCAAAGACTGCTTGGACTGGATATTGGCAAGAAAACCATTGGTCTTGCCCTTTCTGACACAAGCCTGACAATTGCGTCCCCCGTAAAAATCCTATGGCGGAACAAGTTTACCGCCGATGTGCATGAGCTATTCGCGTTTGTTGATGAACAGGACATTGGCGCCATGGTCCTTGGCTGGCCCGCAAATATGGATGGTAGTGCTGGCCCACGTTGCGACTCTGTACGTGATTTTGCCCATGCAATGATGCGGATACGCGATATCCCAGTCGTTTTTCAAGACGAGCGCCTGTCCACAAGCGCGGTCGAATCGGCAATGGTGTCGGCCGACATGACAAGAGCCAAACGCGCTGAGCGCCGTGATGCCCTTGCGGCGGTCTGGATATTGCAATCGGCGCTTGATCGTCTCCATGACGATGTAATCGTCAATTAGACCCAGCGGACGATGTAATCGTCAATTAGACCTAGCGGACGATGTAATCGTCAATTAAGGCTAGACCAGAACCAAGCCTTTCAGATATAAGCTGTTATTCATGATTGATAAGTCATCTAAAACTGTTGCTTCAACAGATACGAGCGCGGCCGTGGCACTCTCCAGCCGCCACCTCCTAGGCATTGAGGGCATGTCCCCTCTCGAAATCCGCGCTTTGTTAGATCGCGGCAACCATTTCGCCGATGCCATTCAAAACCAAGACAATGATTTTGCCGTGAGCGATGTTCTCAAAGGCAAGACCATCATTAATCTGTTTTATGAAAATTCGACCCGCACACGGGTGTCATTTGAATTGGCGGCAAAGCGGCTCGGTGCATCGGTGCTGAATATTGCAGTGGCTGGTTCCTCGGTCAAAAAGGGTGAAACCCTGCTTGATACAGCAACAACGCTTAATGCCATGCATCCCGATATTTTGGTGATCCGGCATAATTGCTCTGGTGCCGCCCAGCTATTAAGCCAGCATGTCGATGCCGCGGTGATTAATGCGGGTGATGGCCGCCATGAACATCCGACACAAGCTTTGCTCGATGCACTAACGATCCGGCGCCGTATGGGCCATATTGAGGGCCTAAAAATAACCATCTGCGGTGATATCGCAAATAGCCGCGTCGCCAGATCTAATATCCAGCTGTTGGCATCATTGGGCGCAGAGGTTCGTTTGGTGTGTCCGGCGACACTCCTTCCGGCGGCGATTGACCAACTCGGCATTGATGTCTTTACCAATATGGAAGAAGGCATCTATGGGGCCGATATCGTGATGATGCTCCGGCTCCAGACAGAACGCATGGCCGGCACAGAAACCCCATCCCAGCGGGAATATTTCAACCTGTTCGGCCTCGATCAGGCAAAATTAATGCGGGCCGCACCTGAGGCGTTGATTATGCATCCAGGGCCAATGAACCGCGGTGTGGAAATCGACTCCGCCACCGCCGATGATGCCGATAAGAGCCTTATCCGTACACAGGTCGAAATGGGTGTTGCCGCACGGATGGCCTGTCTTGAGGCCATTGCCAGCGGTATCGACAAGTCGCGTCACGCCAAGGCAGGTAAGAGCGGAGGCGCATCATGATGGACACATTATTTACCAATGCCCGGTTGATTGATCCGTCACAAAACATCGACGGCATCGGCTATTTGGGAATAAAAGACGGGGTCATTGCGCTAATGGGTCTTGGCAAACCATCGGCGAGTGACGAAGCGCATAAAGCCGATGAAATTATTGATTGCAAAGGCGCATGCCTCGCCCCCGGCATTGTTGATATGCGGGTACAGACTGCTGATCCGGGCAACGAGCATCTTGAAGATTTGGCGACATTGTTGCGGGCCGCCGCCGCAGCTGGCATTACCGGCCTTGCCTGTTTACCGAACACCCAGCCAGTCATTGACGATGCCAGCATGATTGACTCGCTTACCCTTCGCGCCTCCCGCTTTGGTGGTCCGCGTCTTTATGTATATGGCGCCGCAACGAAAAACCTGAGCGGTTCTGAAATGGCCGAGATCGGGCTTATGAGTGAGGCTGGCGCTGTTGGTTTTTGTAATGGCGTTAGCACCATTGATAATAGCCTAGTAATGCGCCGCGCCCTCTCCTATTGCGGCATGCTCGACAAGGTGTTGATCCAGCATTGCGAGGATAGCGACCTTGCGGCTGGTGGTGAAATGAATGAGGGCGAGACCTCTACCCGCCTTGGTTTACTGGGTATTCCTGCCGCGGCTGAGGCGATTATCATTGATCGTGATTTGCATCTAGTGCGCCTTACCGGAGCGCGGTATCATGTTGCCCATATCACAACCAGAGCCGGCATTGACGCTGTGCGCCGTGCCAAGCTAGAGGGATTACCGGTAACGGCAGACACTGCCCCGCCATATTTCCTGTTAAACGAGATCGCCGTTAGCACTTATGACACCGCGTTCAAATTATCACCGCCCCTGCGCAGTGAAGACGATAGACACGCGGTAATCGAAGGTTTGGCAGACGGCACTATTGACGCCATTGCATCGGACCATGTCCCCGTAGACGGCGATGCCAAGGCGCAACCATTTGGTCCATCTCAACCAGGCGCATCTGGCATCGACACTCTATTTGCATTAACAATGGCACTGGTCCAGCAAGAGCATATTTCATTGGTTCGTGCGTTTGAATTGCTGTCATTAGCGCCAGCCTCTATCCTCGACATTCAGGGCGGAACTTTGGTTGCCGGATCGCCGGCTGATCTTATTATTTGTCGGCCTGATGTTGGCTGGATGATCCGCGGTGGCGATTTTGTCTCATCATCACGCTTTACCCCATTTGAAGGCACACCAGCCCAAGGCATGATTGACGCAACCTATGTTAACGGCGTCAAAATCTTTGAAAGATCAGCAAAATGATTGTCGATCCGATGTTTATCGGCGGGGTTATTTTGATCTCTTACTTAGCGGGTGCCATTCCGTTTGGCCTTGTTTTCACCCGCCTTGCTGGCAAGGGTGACATTCGCGCCATTGGTAGTGGCAATATCGGCACGACCAATGTTTTGCGCACAGGCAGTAAACCTCTTGCCGCTCTGACTTTGATTTTTGACGCTGGCAAGGGCGCGGTGATTATTTTGATCGCGGTGCATTTTGCATCGACTACCGACAATGCCGCTACAGGCGAGACCATCACTTTGATAAGCGCAATTTCTGGCCTTAGCGCGGTAATCGGCCATTGCTTCCCCATTTGGTTAGGCTTTAAGGGCGGAAAGGGCGTTGCTACAGCGCTTGCAGTCTTTGCCACCTATGATTTGCGCTTGGGCGGCTTGTTCGTCGCTCTGTGGCTGTCTGTGGCGTTTATCTTCCGGTTTTCATCGCTTGCCGCCCTCACCGCCACGTTGGGCTGTGTCGCCGCGGCCTTTTTGCTTGGGCTTGATATGGCGATTGTGAGCGCGATGGTGGTGATCACCGGCATAATCTGGGCACGCCATCACGAGAATATCGGCCGATTGCTCGCTGGAACCGAGTCCAAGATCGGCAAAAAGTAATCAATTACTGCCCTATTAACCTAAGGTTAATAACTCGTCCTTATACCTATCCTTATGGATCACGCAGAAAAGCTGGCCACCTTAAGGCTTATTCGCACGCATAATATCGGACCAATGACGTTCTCTTTACTCATTCGCCGTTTTGGCAGTGCGTGTGATGCACTAGCCGCCGTCCCGGAATTATCAAAGCGCGGTGGGCGCAAGATTACTCTTGCCGCAACATCTCTCGCCGAAGCGGAGATTGAAGCTAACACATCTGCCGGCGCACAGCTCATATTTAAGGGCGACGATGCATACCCGCCGCGTCTCGCCCAGTTCGACGACACCCCACCGGTTATATCTGTCTGTGGTAACACGCATCTGTTACACCGCCCGATGATTGCGATGGTTGGCGCCCGCAACGCCTCCATTAATGCCCAGAGGCATGGAGAGAAACTGGCCGAGGAGTTAACGGGTGAAGGATATGTGATCGTGTCTGGTCTTGCCCGCGGGATTGATACGGCCGCACATAACGGCGCATTGCAGGGCGGAACCGTTGCGGTGATCGCGGGCGGCATTGATGTCGTCTACCCGCCAGAAAACGAGGATTTGCAAAATGCCATTGCTCAAACCGGACTTTTGCTGGCGGAAATGCCGCCCGGCACCACCCCTACCCCGCGGCATTTTCCCATCCGCAATCGGATCATTGCCGGTATGGCTGTTGGTACAGTGGTTATTGAGGCGGCGGAACGCTCTGGTTCATTGATCACCGCACGAGAAGCCTCGGAGCGCGGCGGCGAGGTCATGGCCATTCCCGGATCACCGCTAGACCCACGCGCGGCTGGTTGTAATCATCTGATCCGCGAAGGTGCCACTCTGGTGCAAAACCATCTTGATATCATCGAGGCGCTTTCCAACGCCGTCGAGGTAAGGGCACCAGCACATCGCGAACCCGACGCGCATTTTGTCGCCAGCTCTGAACAGGACATTACTATTGCCCGCAGTGCGATTCTGTCTGGACTTGCCGCCGAGCCGATTGAAATCGATGAATTAACCCGCTGGTGCAAGGTTTCACCAGCCAGTGTCCATGCCGCAATTCTTGAGCTAGAGCTAGCCGGATTTTTACTTCGGCTTCACGGAAATCGCGTTTCAAAAATCCTGATTTGAAAAAAAATAATCGAGATTTTTTTGACAAAACCAAATTTTGGTACTATCGCAAGCGCTCCACCACATTGAAAGGAAGCGCATGAAACTCGTCATTGTAGAGTCGCCAGCCAAAGCCAAAACCATTAATAGGTACCTTGGCGATGACTTTAAGGTGCTTGCGTCTTTTGGCCATGTGTGTGACCTGCCGAGCAAGGATGGGTCCGTGCTTCCGGACGAAGATTTTGAGATGAAATGGCAAGTCTCTGACGGGTCAAAAAAGCATCTCAGCGAAATCCAGACTGCGCTGAAACAAGCAGATAAACTCATTCTGGCAACTGACCCCGACCGCGAGGGAGAGGCCATTAGCTGGCATGTACTGGAATTACTCAAGGCGAAAAAGCTGATTGGTGACAAGCCGGTTGAGCGGGTGGTGTTCAACGAAGTCACAAAAACCGCTATCCTAAAGGCGATGGACCAGCCGCGCGACCTGGATGTCGAATTGATTGACGCCTACCGCGCCCGCCGCGCCCTCGATTATCTTGTCGGATTTTCTATCTCGCCCGTGCTGTGGCGCAAACTTCCCGGCTCTCGCTCTGCTGGCCGTGTGCAATCTGTTGCGCTTCGCCTGATTTGTGAGCGTGAAGCGGCAATCGAAGCCTTTAACAGCGAAGAATATTGGAGTGTGGAAGCCGAAATGGGCAAGGCTGATGGGCGTAACTTCACCGCTCGCCTGACGCATCTAGACGGTGAGAAGGTTGCCAAGCTAGACATCAAGACCGAAGCCGCCGCCCTCGCCGCTGTTGAGAAAATCAAAGCATCTGCGCTATTTGTGAAGAATATCGAGACAAAGCGTCAAAAGCGTAATCCGTCTCCACCATTCACCACATCAACCATGCAGCAAGAAGCATCTCGCAAGCTTGGCTTCTCCGCCCAACGGACCATGCAGATTGCCCAAAGATTGTATGAAGGCATCAATATCGGCTCGGAGACTACCGGCCTCATTACCTATATGCGTACCGACGGTGTCCAGCTGGGCGGCGAGGCTATCGCGTCTGTGCGGGCCGATATCGGCACCCGTTATGGCAATCGCTATGTGCCTGACGCACCCCGCGTGTACAAAACCAAAGCGGCAAATGCGCAAGAAGCCCACGAGGCCATTCGCCCGACCGAGATTAGCCGGGCTCCGGCACAAATGCGTGACTATCTCGACCATGACCAATTCCGGCTTTATGAGCTAATCTGGAAGCGCACAATCGCCAGCCAGATGCAATCAGCCGAACTCGACCAAACCGGTATCGACATTGGCAATGCCGAGGATAGCGTAATGTTACGCGCGTCAGGACAAGTCATTGTTTTTGATGGCTTCCTGTCTGTATATAAAGAGAGCAAAGACGCCAAAGACGACCAGAGCGCAGATAAAGCCGCGGCTAAGGATGTTGGTGCAGGTGACGATGATAGCAAAAAGCTACTGCCCGAAGTATCGCGCACAGAGGCTTTGGCAACACGCAATGTCACCCCTGAACAGCATTTCACCCAGCCACCACCGCGTTTTACTGATGCAAGTCTGGTCAAGGCGATGGAAGAATTGGGCATTGGCCGCCCGTCGACCTATGCGTCGATCATTCAGGTTTTGCAAAACCGTAACTATGTGATCAAAGACAAGGGCCGTTTCACCCCAGAGGACCGGGGACGGCTGGTCTCAACATTCTTGATGAATTTCTTTGATCGTTATGTTGAGTATGACTTCACCGCAAAGCTAGAGGGCCAGCTTGATGAGGTTTCGGCCGGCACGCTCGACTGGAAAACCCTGTTGGCGAATTTCTGGCGCGATTTCAAAATTGCGATTGATGGCACTAAAGACCTGACGATCACCAATGTTCTTGATGTTCTTGACGAAGAGCTTGGCCCCCATTTCTTTAAGGCAGATGATGCTGGCGCCTTGATCCGCACCTGTCCAAATTGTGCGAATGGTAGGCTTGGCCTAAAACTGGGCAAATTTGGTGCCTTTGTTGGTTGTTCAAACTATCCAGAATGTAAATTCACCCGGCAATTATCGAGTGATAATGATGATGCCGAGCAAGGCCCTGTAGGCGACAAAAACCTTGGTGACGATCCAAAAACCGGACTGCCGATTTATATGCGGCGCGGGCCTTATGGTCCTTATGTCCAGCTGGGTGATCCGGAAACCAAAAAGCCGAAACGTGCCTCCCTGCCAAAGGGATTGTCCGCCGCAGATATGGATCTAGAGCGCGCCATCGGCCTATTGGCATTGCCGCGCGATGTTGGCGCACATCCAGAGACTGGCGATATGATCCAAGCCGGACTTGGTCGTTTTGGTCCCTATCTTAAATATCAGGGCGGGTTCAGTAGCCTGCCGGCTGAAGATGATTTGCTCACCATCGGCATTAACCGGGCGGTCGATTTGTTGGCAGAAGCCGCAAAGAAAAAGGGCCGGCTTCTTGGCCAGCATCCTGACGGCGGTGATATCCATGTAAAGGCCGGTCGTTATGGTGCCTATGTCCAGCATGCGAAAACGCGCGCAACCTTACCGCGCGACACTGAAATTGCTGATGTCACATTGGAAATGGCGATTCCTCTGATTGCGGAAAAAGCGGCTAAATCTCCGGCCCCTAAAAAGAAGGCCGCAAAAAAGAAAACCACCGCTAAGAAGAAGACTGCCGCCAAGAAGAAGACTGCCGCCAAGAAAAAAGCTGCCCCAAAAAAGGCCGCGGCTAAAATGGCGACTATTGCAAAGAAAGAGGCCCAATAGTGTCAGATCCAGAGACCGAGCTTCCCAATAAAGAGCGTTCCAATACAGCGCTCCCAAGTGAAGAATTGGTCCTTGATTACATCAATAGTTGCGTGTCCCCACCGAGTGTTCGCGACATTGCCCGTGCGCTTAAATTACCACAAGAATTGCGGGCCCCACTTCGCCGAATGATCCGTCAAATGGCGGAAAACGGGACCATTGCGCGTCAAGAAGGCCGCCGTGTTGCCGCACCAGATCAATTGCCCGAAGTCACCGTTCTAGAGATCACCGGCTTTGACGATCAGGGTGATTGTATGGCGGTTGCGCCGTCAAACACCAAGGATGAAGCGCCAGAAATTCGCGTGCTATTGAGCAAAAAAGCAGGCCGCGCCCCAGCCATTGGCCAGAGTATTTTGGCGCGGTTGGCTAAAACGGGTCCCAATCACTATGAAGCGCGGATCATTCGGCTTCTTGATCGCCAGCAAAAGCGGATGTTCGGTGTGGTTACGAAAACCAGTAAGGGCTTTCGCCTTGCACCGGCCGAACGCGGCAAACGCGATTCGATAACCATTCAATCCAGCCCCGACACCTCCAAAAATTCCGGTGGTATCAATTGGCAAGATGGTGATCTTGTTGAAGCCGAGTTGATGCCATCGCGTGGTTATATGGGCAAAGCCGCACGGGTTATCCGCACCCTTGGCCCCGCCGATGAGCGCGGTGCATTTAGTGCGCTGGCCCTTGCCGAATTTAACATCCGCCATAGCTTTCCCGATGACGTCATCGCCGAGGCAGACGCCTTAAAAGCGCCAAACGCAAAAGGCCGTGAGGATTTGCGGTCATTGTCATTAGTCACGATTGATGGTGCCGATGCGCGTGATTTTGACGATGCGGTATATGCCGAACCGCTCGATAATGGCGGTTGGCGTTTGCTCATCGCGATTGCGGATGTGTCGCATTATGTGCGCCCCGATAGCCCGCTTGATACAGAGGCCCGCCGCCGTGGTAACTCGGTCTATCTGCCCGATATGGTAGTGCCGATGCTGCCTGAGGCCATTTCCAATGATTTATGTTCATTGCGACCGCTTGAAGACCGCGCGGCGATGGTGGCCGAGGTGATTATCACCGCAGAGGGTAACAAGACCGAACACCGGATTTTCCGCGCGTTAATACGCTCGCATGCCCGCCTCACCTATGATCAGGTGCAATCGGTTTATGAAGGCACGCATGATGAGGATGATATTGGCGTTGGGCATGGTGTTCTTCATAATTTGTTCGCCGCATGGCGCGCGCTGGATATTGCCCGCCAAGAACGGGAACCCCTCGCCCTCAATATGAAAGAGCGGCGCGTGGTCATGGATGAGTCTGGCCAGGCCGTGGCGATTTCGCAAAGATCACAAAACGAGGCGCAACGTCTCATTGAAGATTTCATGATCACCGCTAATGTCGTCGCCGCCGAGATTTTGATTGCCGGCAAACGCCCGTGCGTATTTCGGGTGCATGACCAGCCTGATCCGAAAAAAGCTGATAGCCTCTATGACCTCGCCAAAACTGTTGGGGCTAATTTTACCAAGGGTCAGGTTCTGCGGCCGCATCACTTTAACGCAATCTTGCTTCATGTGCGCGATAGTGACGATGAATTGATGGTCAATGAGGCGGTTTTGCGCAGTCAAGCCAAGGCAATTTATAGCATTGATAATATTGGCCATTTTGGCTTGTCCCTGCGCAATTACGCGCATTTCACATCACCGATCAGGCGGTATGCCGATTTATTGGTGCACCGTGCTCTGGTCGATAATTTCGCTACGACAAAGGCGCCAAAGGATGGTCTTAACGGCATGGCGGGCGAGAGCATTGCCGAGATTTGCCAGCATATTTCAGAGACCGAATCCAACGCCGCCGGTGCCGAGCGCCGCACGATTGACCGCTTTGCGGCATCGCTATTCAGTTCACGCGTGACCGACATTGTGGATGGCACGATTGCTGGGATCACCGGCTTTGGTGCGTTTGTCCGGCTGGAAGATGGCACGGCAGATGGTTTCCTGCCGCTGTCAGGTTTGCCCGATGATTATTACAATCTGGATGCGGCTGGTCAGGTATTAACCGGACGGCATACGGGCTGGTCATTCACCACAGGCACAAAGCTAAAAGTACAAATTCTCGAAGTAACGCCAATTAGTGGCGGGATCCTTCTTGGCTGGGAGGAAGGCGGCATTCCGAATGACCGTTCATCGAACAGCCGCCGCAAACAATCGACGCCAGGTGCGGGCAAAGGACGCCATCACAAGTCCGCGCGCGGCAATAAGAAATCTGGTAAACGAAAAAGGCGCTGATCAGTGCTTGACAAAAGCCGCGTTATCCAGCAATTTGGCGCAGTTTTTGAGCGCCGTGTGGTGGCTTTGGGCAAACCCCAAGTGCAACCACGGACAACATCTCTCTAGGAGTTATAGCAATGGCAAAGCCAGCTACCCTTCAAATCCGGCTCGTTAGCACAGCCGACACCGGTTTTTTCTACGTCACTAAGAAAAACCCACGGACTAAGCCAGAAAAGCTGGAAGTCATGAAATATGACCCACGCGCGCGCAAGCACGTGTTGTTCCGTGAAGCAAAAATCAAGTAAATCGATCCGGCGCATGAATGCGCTAGTCCTATGATTGGGATTTCGATTGATCAAAATAGAATACACACCGCCATTTTTTCAAATGGCGGTGATTTCGTTTGTGGCCAAGATTGCCCTGCCCCCAGTGATAGCTATCGCGATTGCCTTGTCGCCATCGCCGACCAAATCACCCAGATCACCTCATCACAACCAAATTCGGGGCCTATTGGCGTAGCAATTCCGGGCGTGGTGGCTAATGGCGTAATCACCCATTCGGTCATTCCCCATCTCAATGGCAAAACCCTCCACAGCGATCTGCAAGCCGCATTGGGCCGTGAGATCCACCTTGGCAACATTGGTGATTGCTTCACTTTGTTCGAGGCCCAAAAGGGAGTGGCCGCGGGAGCAATTGATAATGCGAGCCCCGTGAAAAATGTGTTCGGTATGGTCATAGATGCAAGCTGTCACGGCGGGCTGAGCGTTAATGGCACCCTGCTCAAAGGGCGCAACGGCATCACTGGTAATTGGGCGCATTTGCCACTTCCGGCGCCGGTTCCCTATGAATTAGAGGGGCAGGATTGCTGGTGTGGGCGCGTTGGGTGCCTTGAGACATTCTTATCATCATCTGGATTAGAGGATGATTACTTCAAAATCACCGAAAACCACCAAAGCGCGGCCCAGATCGCCGCCGCGGCACAGAATAACGATATTGTCGCCGAGAGTGCGCTACAGGTCCTAGAAGACCGTCTAGGACGCGCTACGGCGGCTATTATCAATATTATTGATCCAGATGTGATCGTGCTGGGCGGTATGGTGGGCGAACTTGACCGCCTGATCACTAACCTACCACGCAAATGGCCGGGCTATGTGATCACCAAAAAAACCCAGACAGAACTGGTCGCGACAGAAAACACCACGCGCGCTGTGCTATGCGGTGCCGCAATGTTACCGGCCCAAACCGAGAGCTAGCTACAACTAGCTAGCGTCACGTCTTCAACCTTGGTCAGATTGGCAATGATTGAAAAATCGCCATAATCTATTTCATAGGCACGGACCACACCGTTGCGCTGCATTGAAAAATTGATTTCATATTCAGGCTCAGAGGTCTGCGCCGAGGGTTTGAAATAGGCAATACGTACAGGCCAGTATCCATCTTTGGCTAGAATGCCGGTGTCATCGCCAAGGATATCGTCTGCGTTATCATTATGTGACTGCCATTTGCCAACCACAGTATTCGTTGTCATCAGCGCATCTTCCGGCTTTGCGCCGGTAAAAATGGTCGAGGCGAATATGGTTTCGCCATCATTGGCTGATTTCAAAATGGTCTCAAGATGGCGGATCGGAAAATATGTGTCATCCGGCAGAGTGATCTCGTCGCTTTGCGCTACCGAAAAAGCGGCCAATCCGTTGCCTGTTTCGTCTATATGGGCGAATCCGGCAAATTCATTCTTCCCCAGAAACGTGCTGTTCTCGGTGATATCAAAGCTATATTTATCGCCGGACAGGGCTTCCCACGATTCAAAATGCGATAGCACTTGTTCGGTTGCGCCAGTCTCGCCAATGAATTCGAGGGCATAATCCTCGACCGAGCGCCACCCATCACAGACATGTTCCATGACAAATGCCGACCTGCCTTTAACGTCCACCACCGGAGAATTACTGAGCCGCGCGCCCATCGACATTTCGTAAAAGGCACGGTGCGAAACGATATTACTGGTCGCGGCAAAGCCTGCGACGCTATAGAGCATGGCGAATAACGCAATCGCGCCGGCAATTAACTGGAGCGAATAATGGCGCCCCTGCTCCGGCGTTTGAGACGAACCATCAGACAGACGCTTAACCTGTGCCGCATTTCTGCGAGAATTGTTAATCATTTTATAATCCAAACAAGAGAATGGCGGACATTACCTATCTGACATGGAGGCCGAGACTTGGCATTTCAATAGGTTTGCCTTTCGGATAAGCGGTTTTTACTCTATATCTGCCTCACCACATTAAATATGGAACAGGCAATGTCAAAGCAGCGCACCGAGACAAATAACGACAGTATCTCCGCAGATGGGATCAAACCTATCGTCACAACAGAAGCGCTGATTGCCGTTGTCGAGCGGTTTCGTAGTGCCAGTTTCCTCGCCGTTGATACCGAATTCATGCGTGAGCGCACTTATTACCCGCAATTATGCCTGATCCAGATTAGTGATGGTGAGCTGGCCGTTGGCATTGATCCATTGGCCGATGGTATCGACATCTCGCCGCTATGGGAATTGATGCGCGACCCGGCCATCGTCAAAGTCTTTCACGCCGCCCATCAGGATATGGAAATATTCCTGCATTTGATGGGCGATTTGCCTGCCCCGATCTATGATAGCCAGATTGGCGCGATGGTGATGGGACAGGGTGATCAGGTGGGCTATGACCGGCTAGTCAAGGCGATGCTGGACCATGATATCGACAAAACCTCGCGGTTTACCGATTGGTCAAAGCGCCCCCTTACCGACCGACAAATGAGCTATGCGCTCGATGATGTTATTTATCTAGCAAAGATCTACCCGATGATGATCGCCGAGCTAGAGACGAAAAACCGGACTGAATGGTTGGCCGAGGAAAATGCCAAGCTCGCCGATATAAACACCTATCGCACCCTGCCCGAGGATGCGTGGAAACGGATTAAAATCCGCCATATGAAGCCGGCACCTTTATTGCGGCTAATCCATCTAGCGGCATGGCGTGAACAGGAATCGCAACAGCGCGACATCCCGCGCAACCGTATTCTGCGTGATGAAACATTGATTGATCTGGCGGGAACAAACCCTAGAAAGATTGCTGATTTCGGCAAGATCAGGAATTTTCCGGGCGGTAAAGAAGGCAAGCTGACGACCCCGATCCTGCGGGTTCTTGAACAGGTAGCGGCCCTGCCTGATAGCGCCTTGCCCGAAACCCAACCCCGCCAGCTACCAAAGCGGCCACCAGTTGCGGTGATGGAATTGTTACGGGTTTTGCTAAAACATATCACCGACGAACATGGTGTTGCGCCGCGTTTGATTGCCTCGGCCGATGATCTTGAACGCCTCGCGCTTGACGATGATGCGCCGATCAAGGCAATGAGCGGCTGGCGCCGTGATCTGTTTGGCGAACCGGCGCTGAAATTGAAAAACGGCAAGATCGCTCTTGCCGTTGATCAACGCCAGATTAAATTAATCGAGCTATAGGCTAGCCACCCGCAATTACAGGGTGCTGTTAAAATTGCCACCATCGATGAGGATATTCTGGCCGGTTAGATAGCCAGAATGCGCACTGCACATCCACGCACAGGCAAAACCAAATTCGTTAATTTCACCGAGACGTTTGCTTGGGTTGCGGGCTTCGAAAATGGCCCGCATCTCGGCTTGGCTCTTGCCCTCTGCCTTGGCCGAATTGGCGATCAATGTTTCGATACGGTCAGTATTAAATTGGCCCGGCAACAGCCCGTTTACCGTCACATTATGCGATGCCACCTGCCGTGCCAAACCCGCACAAAAGCCGGTAAGCGCCGCACGCGCTCCATTGGAGAGGCCAAGTGCCGGGATTGGTGACTTAACCGAATTTGAGGTGATATTTACAATCCTGCCGAATTTATTCTCGATCATCGGGTCGATTACAGCTTTGATCAGCTCAAACGCCGCCAGCATGTTCGCATCGAGTGCCGCCAGCCAATTGTCACGTTTCCAATCACGAAAATCACCCGGAGGTGGCCCACCGGCATTATTGATTAGAATATCCACATGGCCCGCCGCCGCCAGAACCGCCGCGCGGCCTTCTTCGGTGGTGATATCACACACAACTTCCTCGACCTCGACACCGTGCTCAGCGCGAATAGCGGCGGCAGAGGCGGCAAGGGTTTCGGCGGTGCGCCCACACATAACCAGATTAACACCAACACCGGCAAGCGCATTAGCACAGCCAAGGCCAAGTCCACGGCTAGAGGCACACACAATCGCCTTGCGGCCAGAAATTCCAAAATCAAGCATCGTAACTAATCACTTTCCGTCTCTTGTGCTAACACCTCACGCGCCAGTCCCAAACTGACATGCTTCTTATCTGCAAGAGCTTTTTTATCAATTTTTTCAACAAATTGCCGAACAGCATCAAACGACCGATCTATCCGAGCCACTACATATTGCCGGACAGTATCAGGGACCGCAAGCTGGCGATCAACAAAATGCTTATCTAGCAACGCCCCCAACAACAGATCATCCGGATTGTCGATGCTGGCGAGGGTTATCGCCCGCATCCGAGAGCGCAAATCCGCCAGTGACCACTCCATTTGTGATACTGGCATACGGCTTAACATCAACACTGAACCGTTCCGGTCCTTGATCCGTGTCAGCAACAAAAACAGGGCCTCTTCGTCCCAATCGGCCCCCGGCATAATGTTATCCAGCAAGAAATGCGAGTCATCACCCAGATCCGCAAGCCCGTCAGGGCTCAAACCATCCAGATAATGCGCGCCAGATTGTGCCTGCCACACCGCGCCCAGATGCGACTTTCCCGCGCCCACAGCGCCGGTGATGTTGAGGCCGCATATCTGGCCCGGCCAATCGGGCCATGTCTCTACGGCGCGCATCGCCAGATCGTTGCAACTGCTGACGATAAATTCATCCCAGCCCTCAGCACGGCGAAATTCAAGATCAAGTGGTAGCTGTTCCATTGCCCGATCCTAATCCAGCGTCACAAGGCGTAGGATATTGTCGCCATCTTGCGGTATAGCCACATTCAACCCATGACTGGCAAGGGCATTTTGCAGAGCCGCCACAGAGCCAGAAAGGCTAATAGTAACAAGTGCTTGATCAACTTTAAGAATACGAATTTTATAGCTATTAATCACCGCTATATCATCCAGAACAGCCAAGCGTTCAGACCATTGCGACAATGACGATAACGGTATCTGGAGGGTTACATCCAGTGTCTCCATCCCCGAAATGAGGTTGGCCGCATGCCAGCCTGCTTCGACTTCTTGGATGATTTTATCCCGCGCTTTGCCAAGCTGGAGTGATAGATCATCCTCGATCGGCACATTCACCATCCGCCCCAATTGGGTTAGACCCTTGCCTTGGTTCGATAATAATTGCCCGCTGACCGTTAACACCCGTTTGGCGCCCTGATAATCAAGCTGGGCTATCACCAGCAAAACCTGCTTGGCCTTGGCAATCTTGGCCGCGCGGGTCAGCGTGTCGGGATCGGCAATCGCCAAATCTTCTGCCCGCAGATTGCGTTCGTTGGTGATGGTTGGCGCCAATAGGGTAAATGAGACAAGACCGGTGGCCGATGCAACCGCGTCACGCCACCCAGTTAGCCATTCGTTATCTTGGCGCCATGCCCGCGCACCTTCTGGGGCCTGCCATACCGGTAAAACCAAAATCTCGGGGCTTGGCAATTCGGCCCATTGCAATCCGGCTTTCTTGAGCGCCGCGCGCAATCGGCGGGCATCAAAACAGAAATCTAACAACGCGATATAGCGACCTTCCAGTGAGTTTTCTTCGGCAATGTAGACAAAATCGGTGAATTCATCGAGATCATGTGATGCAATGAAATCACGCGCTTGGGCCTCGTCATGGAGCAACCGATTAAGTACCACAGCGAATCCGGTTTCGGCCGCCGCCCGCACCCCCATCGTTTGCGCCTCAGTAGCAGTGGCCGCGCGCTGATCAATGCTGATATTCTGCACACCAAATTGCGGCGTGCTACAGACCTCACGGGCAGCTAGAGGCGGCGCCAATATCACCATAACGCACAGCATCCCGCCCAAAACCGGGCTAGCGAAAACACCTCTAAATGCCGATCTTGGCAAAACGGGTAATCGGTTTTTCACTCCAGTGACAATTTCCCGAAAGATTAGTGCTGTACGCATGGTTACAAAGCCTTATGATGACGTTCACAGATTAACTATAGCACTACCGTAGGACGACGCCAGCATGTCTGACAAACAAACGACATCTTCATCATTAACTTACCGGGATGCAGGGGTCGATATCGATGCTGGCGACGCGTTGATTGGGGACATTGCGCCACATGCAAAACGCACTCGTCGGGCCGGTGCGGATGCCTCTTTAGGCGGCTTTGGCGGGTTGTTTGATCCCCGCGCCGCTGGCTTTACCGATCCAATTTTAGTTGCCGCGACCGATGGTGTTGGCACCAAGCTAGAGCTTGCTAAAACCCTTAATAAACACCGCGGCCTTGGCATTGATCTGGTTGCGATGTGCGCAAACGATATCTTAGCACAAGGCGCTATGCCACTATTTTTTCTTGATTATTTTGCCACAGGAAAACTAGAGCCCCATGTCGCCACCGAGGTTATCGCCGGTATAGCGGATGGCTGTGTGATTAGCGATTGCGCGTTGATTGGCGGGGAAACCGCCGAGATGCCGGGCGTTTATCCCCCCGGCGGTTATGATTTGGCCGGATTTTGTGTTGGCGCGGCGGAACGGGGTACCTTGCTTGTTCCGGGCCAGCCAAAACAAGGCGATATTGCCATTGCACTGCCCTCTTCCGGCGTCCATTCAAACGGCTATTCTTTGGTCCGCAAAATCATTGAAGTGACTGGCGCTGATCTTCACGCTCCGGCAAATTTTGGCGGCGATGACCACCAGACGTTGGGGGATGCGTTAATCGAGCCAACACGGCTCTATCAAAAATCCGCAAAAATCGCGCTGGAGACTGGCGGGGTTAGCGGCATTGTGCATGTTACTGGTGGTGGTTTGATCGAAAACCCACCACGTGTCTATGATGCTGATCTCGCCTTTGAGATGGATTGTGCCGCCGCGTCATTGCCACCTCTGTTCAAATGGCTACGTAATGGCGGTAATATAGAACCGCTGGAAATGGCGCGAACATTCAATTGTGGTATCGGCATGCTGATCTTTGTCGCCCCCGATAATGCCGAGACTGTTCTCACCGCTCTTCGCGCCGGCGACGAACCGGCCGAGCCAGACGCCTTTATCGCCGGATCATTGACCGCACGCGGTGATGGCCCAGCCGTAATGCTCCATAATCTTGATCATTGGGGCGCATAGTGGTGGTAAGGTTCGTCTGATGCGGATTGCCATTCTGATTTCTGGACGCGGTTCCAATATGCTGCGCCTTGCCGATTTCATTGCCGCGCAAGCCTTACCGGTCGAAATTGCTTTGGTGGCAAGCAATAAACCATGCGCCGGCATCGACAACGCGAACCAACGCGGCCTGTCTACTGCGGTTTTTGAACGTAAGGCATATGGCGACAAAGCCAGTCAGGAACAGGCACTTGGCGATGCAATTGCCGCCGCCAATGTCGATTTTATTCTGTTGGCTGGCTATATGGCGATATTGGGTGCTGATTTCGTCGATCGATTTGCCAATAAAACAATCAATATACACCCCTCTCTTTTGCCCGATTTCAAGGGGCTGGATACACATGAACGCGCCCTCGCCGCCGGGGTAACGCATCACGGCGTCAGCATTCATCTGGTTACCGCGGCGCTGGATGACGGGCCAATACTGGCACAGGCGGCTTTGCCCATTGCACAGGACGATACTAGCGACAGCCTTGCTGGCCATGTTCTAACCCTCGAACATGCCCTCTATCCGTTTGTTCTTGCGGCATTATCCCAGGGGAATTTGACAATCGATGGTGACGCGGTGCATTGGCGTGATGGGCCAGAATTTCTGGCGCAAATGCCGGACGATATGGCGCAAAAGCTGCTTTCCACAATAATCTGGCCAGCTTAACCTTTGCACAAATGTTTACATCTATTTTTACATCAGTATTTAGGGTGCATATTTTTTAGAAACCGAATAGCCGGACAAGGATTGATTTTGATCTCACATTCGGCGATAAAAGGGCCAGATTTGACGCAAGGGGCCCTATACGGCCACCGAATTAGAGGACAAAAACATGGATACCAGCAATTTTGACAAGCAAGCCCATCAGCATCTGTCAATTTATCACTCAGTCATGAACGGCGCCAAAATCGTTGGTGGCTTGGTTATCCTGACGTTGATTGTGATGGCAATCACTCTGCTCTAGACTCCGTCTGCTTTAGACAGGATCCTCATCCCCAGCGGATGAAAATACAGATTTAGACAAAGCAAAAGGCGGGAATTACCCCGCCTTTTTTGTTTGTTATCACGCTATATAACCGCTGTGCGATTATCCGGTAATTATCCTGTGATTTCGCTACCTGCAAAGAAATAGGCGATTTCGATCTCGGCATTCTCTGGGCTGTCAGAACCGTGCACTGAATTGGCTTCGATTGATTCTGCAAAATCCTTACGGATTGTGCCGTCTGCGGCTTCAGCTGGGTTAGTTGCGCCCATTGTTTCGCGGTTAAGAGCAATCGCGTTTTCACCCTCAAGCACCTGTAGAACAACGGGACCAGATGTCATGAATGCCACTAGATCGCCATAAAACGGGCGCTCTGCATGAACAGCGTAGAATGCTTCGGCTTCGGCTTTGCTCAATTGCTTGCGCTTTTGGGCAACGATGCGCAGACCAGCACCCTCGAGGCGCGCATTGATCGCACCTGTCAGATTGCGGCGGGTGGCGTCGGGCTTGATGATAGAAAAGGTTCTTTGAAGAGCCATGATACTTCCTTTTTACGTTAAGATCTTAAGCCAGATATAGTCTGGCTCATATCAGCTGGTGAATGATTGTCATTCGGGACTAGATGTCGTTTGGCGGAGATTGATCAATCGGGCCGCCTCCCGCAATTCTGTTAAAACAGGTGTCTGGCAAATACATATTTGCAAAACCAGATCAGATGCCGCCTTCATAGGCAAAACTGCCTCACTTAACAAGCGCAAAATCAAGCGGCGGCGTCTATGCCTTTTTCTGCCACCGGCCGTCATCATCTTGACCGAAATAGCTAGCGGAAACATCCGCCATCGCGCTGATCTGTTTCCATTGGACACGGGCTTGCTCTACCTGCGCGTCTGAGCCACCATCAAACAGGATAAAGGCACGTTCCACCGCATCCCATTTTGACGGCATAACCCCATGCGTTAGAAACAAGAACGGGGCTTTAATCGGGTTAGTATCTGGATCCGTTGAAATCCAAACTTTCGCCCGATCCGCGCCCGCACCATCATCGATTCCATGCGGCAACCATGAATCGTCCTCATAGCTCCATAGTAAATCATCAAGCCCCGACGCGACTGGCTTTGGGCATAAGATCAAGCCCGTTTTCCCAGCCGCGAGGGTCTTTTTCAACAGCATGATGAGCGCTGTTTCCAGCGGTGATTGTGTTAGATGGTAGAAATCAATCTGCGTCATCACTAGACGACAAGCTTGCATCGCTCCAATCATCGATAAGTCGGTTGAGCAACCGAACCCCATAGCCAGTGCCGCCCTTTGGCACAGTTGGCATCGGTTTATCGGACCATGCCTTGCCGGCAATATCCAGATGCGCCCACGGGGTATCGGTCACAAACCGCTCTAGGAAACAGGCGGCGGTAATCGAACCACCATAAGGCCCGCCAATATTTTTCATATCGGCAATATGCGATTTTAGCATCTTGTTATAGGTCTCGCCCATCGGCATCCGCCAAACAGGCTCGCCAGTGGCACTGCCAGCCGATGATAGCTGGCTGGACAGATCATCCGAATTAGAGAACATACCACCATATTCCTTACCCAGAGCCACCAGAATAGCACCAGTAAGGGTCGCCAAATTAACCATCGCCTTTGGTTTGAACTTGGTTTCGGTATAATGCAATGCATCAGCCAGCACGAGGCGTCCTTCGGCATCGGTATTGATCACCTCGATGGTTTTGCCGGACATCGCCGTTACCACATCACCGGGGCGCTGGGCGTTGCCATCAGGCATGTTTTCCACCAAACCGATCACACCGACGACGTTTTTCGTCAATTTACGACCAGCCACAGCGCACATCGCGCCCGTGACCGCCGCCGCGCCGCCCATATCCCATTTCATGTCTTCCATGCCTTTAGGGGGCTTTAGCGAGATACCGCCAGTATCGAATGTCACGCCCTTGCCAACAAGCGCAATCGGCGCTTCATCGCCGCCACCGCGCCAGTTCATAACCACCATGCGAGATTCGCGGCGACTACCCTGTCCAACACCAAGCAATGCGCCCATGCCGAGCTTTTCCATCGCGGGTTCGTCCAGTATTTCGATCTCCAGCCCCAAATCAGCCAACGCCGCACAGCGATCAGCAAATGCCACCGGATATAGCTTGTTGGCCGGTTCAAACACCAGATCGCGGGCCATAGTGACACCGGCAACCAATGCATCGCGATCAGTCATCAGCGGATCATCATCACCCAATGCCGCGGCTTGAACCTGAATAGTCACCGAATTCTCGGCGCTGTCGCTCTCAGTGAAATATTGCTCAAAGTGATAACCCGCTAGCTTTGCACCAAAGACAATGTCCGCCATGATCTCTGGATCAAGGTTATGTTCTGGCATAAAGGCGCGCTTTTGCACGCCGGCGCCTACGGCTTGGAAAATCTTACCACCGATATCCTCAGCTTTGCGGCCCGCCTTAAGGCCCTTACCGGCCTCACCTGTGCCAACAAGGATATAACAGCCCGTTTCACAGTAAATCGTCTGGATTTTTCCGGCATCACCCTTGAATTGGGCGGTCGCCATAGCGGCGATAACCGCAGCCGCGGTATCCCGCTCTAAATGCGGCAATAGCTCGGCATTAGCACCAATGAGGCAGATCGTTGCAAAATCACCCTTTGGGGCGTCATTTACGAATGAAAACTGTAATTTCGTAGCCATAGAATACCTTAAATCCTTTTAGTGGTTAGACCCTTGCTTGATAAAACAACCAGACCAATCACCTGTCAAATTGCATATCAAACCATGATCGTCTGAGTATCTCTTTGCAAAACGCTTTCGCCAACCGACAGACCGCGCCGCCTTTAGGCTAGCATAGCAAAGTAAATTTGCCGATGATTGCCCTCATTAGTTTTGCGTTTCACAAGACTGATGTGTTATCTAACACCCTGAACTTCAATGGAACACCCATGCAATTTGACCGATATATTTTCTGGCAGCTAATTCGCACGACCTTTGCGGTGACCAGCGTGCTGGTCGGCATTGTCTGGTTGTTTCAAACCATCAAGCTTTTGGAATTGGTGGTGAACAAAGGCGCTAGCATCGGTGACTTTATTTTGATGTCGGTCGCGGTAATGCCTTTATGGCTTACGATCGCCATGCCAATTGGGGCGTTTGTCGCCTTGCAATGGGTGTTTCACCGGATCATTTCCGATCGCGAATTGACCGTGATGCAGGCGGTTGGCCTAAGCCCCATGCAGATTGCCCGGGCGCCGATTTATTTTGGCACAACCATTACCTTGATGCTGATGGTGAATTCGAGCTTCATTCTGCCCAATTCCTTTGCCCTATATAAAGAAATGCAATTCCAGATCCGCAATAGCATCCCGACTATTTTGCTCCAAGATGGCGTGTTTATTGATATCGTTGACGGCATGACCATTTTGATTGGCAAACGGCCACGCAATGGCGTTGCTGAGGATGTGTTCATCCATGACGCAAGAGACGCCGACAAGGTGACCTCCGTTACTGCCAAATACGGAAAATTCATCAATGATCGCGGCGTGCCAAAACTTATTTTGCAAAATGGTCAGCGCGCAGAACTCAGCGATGACGGATCGTCCAGTGCGTTGTTGTTGTTTGACACACATACCTTGTCGATCACCCCACGTGCATCAAAACCGGCTACCCGCTCGCCAATTGATATGAACGAAGACAATATCGTTAACCTGCTTAATCCGGACAAATCACCGGCACCGCGCTATTACCCTGAACGGCGGGCCGAGGGTCATTACCGGATCATCTCTCCCTTTTTAGGCTTGGCTTTGGTGATGATGACGCTGGCGATTACCTTGCGGGGCCAAATTAGGCGCGATCTGTGGTTGCGGCGCTCTTTTGTTAGCATTGCCGCTGGCTTGTCGCTAATCATGCTGACCGTTGTAACCAGAGGATTGATTGCTAGCCATCCTATCGCCATTCCGCTGATCTATACGATCGTGCTACTGCCCTGTATCGTTAGTCTTGTGCCGTTGCTTGGCGGGTTTGAAGCGCTATTTATGCGGCGCGTGTCAAAGGGGTCACCTTCATGACCAGCCTGTTCGTCTTCGGCACATTGTTTCGGTATTTTGCATTGCGCTATCTTGCATGGGTTGCGCTGTGCGTCTTGGGCCTCGCTGGCATCGTTTCGATCATTCAAACGGTAGAGCTAATTCGCCGCGTTAGCGTTCTGGCGCGTGACAATGTTGAAATGAATTTCATTGCGATGGCATTTTTGAATATGCCGTCGGTGATTGAGCTCATCCTACCGTTCGGCCTGCTTGCTGGCTCGATGCTGTGCTTTAACGCTTGGAACAAATCCAACGAATTCACCGTTACCAGAGGCCTTGGACATTCTATCTGGACATCGCTAAGCCCGGTGGTCATCTCCGCTCTGGCGGTAGGTATTGGCTTTATTGCGATCATCAATCCGATTGGTTCGGTTACTTCACAGCGATATGAAAACCAAATGGATGCGGTTTTTGGCGGTAATCAACAAAACTTGACGGTAAATGCCGATGGCGTTTGGCTTAAGGATATTCAGCAAGACCGCCGGTTTATCATCCATGGCGACCAATTGAATGTCGAAACCTCGAGTATCATGGCCCCAATCATCTACAGCTTCTCAAATGATGAGGGTCTGGAATGGCGGATGCGCGGTATTAGCATGCGGCTGACCCAAAGCGGTTGGATCGTTGAAGACGCCGTACAATGGAGCAATGACGGTCTTCGAAAAGAGCGCGGCGATATCATGCTTGCGACGCAGATGACATCGCTCAACCTGATGCGCTCTAGTGCCCCGCCGCACACTATTCCAGTATTTTCCCTGCCGCAGTTTATTGGCGTTCTGGAACAGGCAGGCTTGCCGAGTGTCGAGCACCGGATTTATCTTCACCAACTATTGGCCCTACCCTTGTTGATGATTGGAATTTCCATGCTGGGTGCGCGGTTCACCCTTAGAAACGTGATGCGTGGACGGCCTATGCAGCTATTCACGCGCGGCGTTGTTATCGCTGTTACAATCTTTTTCTTTAGTTACTTTATGAAGATCATGGGCACGTCATTACGCGTCCCAGCAACAGTAGCCGGATGGGCGCCTGCTGTGATAGTATTCCTAGCCGGAGCCGCCTTTATAGCGCGCCTCGACGAATCTTGAGAGAAAACAAAATGCGTATGCCATCCATCTTGATTACCCTAGTGACAAGCCTGTTTTTGTCGATAGGTGCCAGCCATGCCGCGGTGAATATTGTGGCCACGGTTAATGGCGAACCGATCACAAATTACGACCTCACCCAGAGGGCCAAATTCATCCAGTTGGCAACAAATCTAGATGCGTCGGAGGAAAACCAACAACGCCTCCTTGATGACGCCATACAAATGCTGATCGATGACAAACTCAAGATCCAAGCCGCCAAGAGTCTGCGTACCGACATTGAGAGTGTTGCGCTACCGATGGCGAAAGAGCTAATTGACAATTCCTATGGCAAGGATGGGATGAGTGGTAGCAAGATGTTGCGCACTCGCGGCCTCGACCCAGCCACAGTCCAATCAAAATATCTCGCTGACCTCGCATGGTCGGACTATCTACGCACGAAATATCAGGACAAATTCGGCGCTATTGAAGGCAAAATTGATGATGAACTGGATCGGCTTGTTGCCAATGCCAGCCAGCCTCAATTGCGGTTGAGCGAGATCGTTCTGTCACCAGGCCCGACACGGTCTTACAAACAAACGCTAGACCTTGCTGGACAGATGGTTGACGCGATCCGCAAGGGTGCTGATTTTGCCGCTGTTGCTGAGCAATATTCCGCCGCTGGAACTGGTCAAAAAGGCGGACGTATTGGCTGGGTGGTAACGAACCGTCTCCCCACCGAATTTCGTGACATCTTAACAGCAACCAAAAATGGCGCCATCACCAACCCGATTGAGCTTGATGGCGCAGTCTATATTTTCAAACGCGAGGGCAATCGTGAAAAGGGCCTCGCAGACGCCTCACAGGCGCGCTTTTGGCTAGCCCGCGCAATATTGGGCGTTCCCGCAGACGCAACCAACCCAGACCGCCTAGAAGCGGCCGCACGGATTGAACGCGATAGCAACGAACTGGACAATTGCGAAGACCTTGTTGCCCTGCATAATACTTACGGAACAGGCGCTGTTTCGAAATTGAACGAAATGCTATTCGCCGATTTAGCACCGCAGATGCAAAATCTGGTTTCGTCACTTGAAAACGGCGTTGCTAGCGAGCCGTTGGCATTTGCCGAGGGTGTTGCGGTGTTCATGGTGTGCAAACGCGAGGCCCCAAAGATTGATTTGCCAAGCCGTGAAGAGGTTCAGCGTTTCCTTATGGACAAACTCTTTGGTTCGATCAGCGAGCGTAATCTTATCCGTTTACGGCGTTCTGCTGTAATCGATATTAGAGGGTAGAATAGTGACAATCACTGGGGTAAAGCCGGGCCAAGATGCGCCCATTATCCTTACCCCCGGCGATCCCGCTGGCATTGGCGGTGAACTTACCATTCGCGCGCACAAGGCCGGTATTGGCGGTTTTTTCACCATAAATGACCCCACCTATTTGGCCGCTACTGCCCGCCAAATGGAATGTGACATCGATATTCGTGAAATTGCTTCGCCAGCCGATTACAACCCGGATGACACCGCCCTACAGGTACTTTCAACCACATGGGCAGAACAACCGGTTGCTGGCGAGCCGAACATTGCCAATGCACCGCAGATCATTGATGCCATTGCGCGTGGGGCTGGCTGGGCACAAAGCGGTGAATGCGCCGCCATGGTTACCAACCCGATTGCCAAGGCGCCTTTATTGGAGGCCGGTTTTAGCCATCCCGGTCACACCGAATTTCTCGGCAGCCTAGCACCGCCCCGCAAAGGCGCACCGATGATGATGCTCGCCGCCGATGATTTTCGGGTTGTGCCAATCACCGTGCATATTCCCCTTAGCGCCGTGGCACCCCGGTTAACCAGCGAGATGATCGTCGATGCGGGCCGGTTGCTGGCCCAGAGCCTCAGCCAGTTTTTTGACATTGCCGCGCCGCGCATTGCTGTATGCGGGCTAAACCCCCATGCCGGTGAACAAGGCCGGATGGGTCATGAGGATGACGCCATTATCGCCCCTGCCATTGCCCAGCTACAGGGCGAAAAGATCAATGCCTTTGGCCCTCTTCCCGCCGATACTTTGTTCCATAGCGAGGCCCGTAAAACCTATGATGCGGTTCTTGGCATGTATCATGACCAAGTTCTAATCCCGCTTAAAACAGTCGATTTTTTTGGGGGCGTGAACGTAACTCTTGGGCTCGACTTTATCCGCACCTCGCCTGATCATGGCACTGGCTTTGACATAGCTGGCAAAGGCATTGCCCGCCCCGACAGCGTCATAGCCGCATTGAAAATGGCTAGTCGAATGGCCCGAAAGAAGATTTAGCACAATGACCGTCCCTACCCCCGACGATTTTGCCGATAGCAATGCCAAAATCGACGCCTTGATGCCGTTGCGCACTCTTGTCGATAATATGGATATGCGGGCGCGTAAATCGCTTGGCCAGAACTTTCTATTCGATCTCAATCTAACCCGCCGCATTGCCAGATCCGCCAGCCCACTGCGCGGCACCACCATTGAAATTGGCCCCGGCCCTGGTGGTTTGACCAGAGCGCTGTTGCTAGAAAATGCGAACCATGTCATCGCCATCGATAAGGACCGAAGGGTTGAGGATGTCCTAAGGTCCCTAAGCCAAGCCGCTGGTCCACGCCTTGCTTTTCTAGAGGCGGATGCGATGAAGTGCCCGATTTGGGAAATGGGTGACGTACCGCGGCGTATTGTGGCCAATTTGCCCTATAATATTGCCACTACATTGCTGATCAAATGGCTGGCCCATGCCAACGCATTTGAATCAATGACACTGATGTTTCAACGTGAAGTCGCGTTGCGGATTGCGGCGAAACCCGGTGATAGTGGTTATGGTCGCCTTAGCGTTCTTACCGGTTGGTTGGCAGATGCCGAAATTCTGTTTGATGTCCCAGCAAGCGCCTTTGTGCCAGCACCAAAAATCACATCATCCATTGTCCAGATCATCCCGCTAGCCACGCCACGATTTGATTGCAGTCAGCAAGCCCTAGAAGACATCACCCGCATTGCCTTTGGCCAACGCCGCAAGATGCTACGCGCGTCCTTAAAGAAAATTGGTGGTGAAGATCTGCTTAATGAGGCTGAAATTGACCCACAGGCGCGGCCTCAGGAGATTGACATAGAGGCATTTTGCCGATTGGCACGGCTCTATGAATCAGGCAAATTCAAATAAATGAATTTTCGTAAAATTACATGCCGTTACGCAGATTTTTAACGAAATTAGTAAGGCCAACTTGACGGTCACGGCGTAGGCGCTCAGCCTGTAATATCGCCTTCACCGCCTGCACCGACACATCCAAATCCTCATTCACCACAATATAATCATATTCGCGGTAATGGCTGATCTCATCTGATGCTTTTGCCATGCGGCTAGCGACAACTTCGGCGGTGTCTTGGGCCCGGCTCAATAGGCGTTTTTCAAGATCCCGCGTAGATGGTGGCAGGATAAACACAGAAACCAGATCCTCGCGGCTTGCATCGGCAACCTGCTGAGTGCCTTGCCAATCAATATCGAACAGCACATCGCGGCCATTCTCCAAGACATTCATTACCGGCGCGCTAGGGGTGCCGTAATAATTGTCAAACACCTTGGCATATTCAAGAAATTCGCGGTTATTGATCATCAGATGAAAGGTGTTGTTATCAACAAAATGATAATCTTTGCCCTCAACCTCACCCGGTCGCCGCGTTCTGGTGGTTGCGGAAATAGACAGCTCTATATTGTCATCCTCGGCCAAAAGACGGCGCGAGATTGAGGTCTTGCCGGCGCCTGAGGGAGACGACAATACCAACATCAATCCTCTACGCCCAACTTGCTGATTTGTAACCATTTTACTTGATGTCATTTGGCTTCTTTCATCCATCATTAAGTCATTTTACAAGCAAATTGCCCCACAATATCCCTGTATTGTTATTGTGCTTTTGCTGCCCTTTGTATCTGGCGGAATTGTCTTACATTACGGTTGTGCTCGTCCAGTGTTTTGGCAAATAACAATCCACCTTTTCCATCTGATACGAAATACAAATATTTTGTCTCTGCCGGATTTAACGTCGCCTCAATCGCATCCTCTCCCGGATTACAGATCGCCGTTTTAGGTAGGCCCTTGATTGTATAAGTGTTCCACGGGGTTTTGCGTTTCAGGTCGGATTTTGTGATTGTGCGCTCTGGATTATCGTCAATGCCATAAAGAACTGTCGGATCAGATTGCAGGCGCATGCCGCGGTTTAACCGGTTCATAAAGACCCCCGCAACAAGCCGTCTTTCAGCCGGATCACGCGATTCCTTTTCGACAATAGAGGCAAGAATAACGGCCTCTTCACGGGTTTTTATTGGGATATCCTTATCCCGATTCTGCCATGCTTCGATCAACAGCATGGCATGTTTTTCCTGCATGCGCTCCAGCAAGGCCAACCGCGATGTCCCATGCGTAAAGAAATAGGTTTCAGGCAGGATACTACCCTCATCAACAGCTATATCAATTTCACCCTCTAGATGCGGGGCCGCGGCGATCACCTCTAGAATTTGTGATGAACGGAGCCCTTCAACCACGGTAATGCGCCGTTGGTAGCTGACACCGGCATCAATGATTTGCATGGTTTCGGCGAGGCTAGCACCGGCTGGAATACTATATTCTCCGGCCTTTGGCAGGAAATCACGGCCAAGCCATATCCGCGCGGCATCATAGGCATAGAGCTCGTCAATCACCCCAGCGCGTTTTAACGTCCAGCGAATACTGGCATGGCCATCGCCGGGGTTTATGATTACAAAGACTTGGTCTTGATGGGGACCGGGCGCATTAAAGATTTGCCGCTCCCACGCCCAAAAGACGCCGGCACTAGCCCCAACAAGGATGATAATAAGGGCAAGCGCCCGGATCAGATGCCGGACCGCATGCCGCAGCATTAGGTTACCTGACCAACGATCAGCGACGCGTTCGTGCCACCAAAGCCGAATGAGTTTGACATAGCATTGCGAACAACACGGTTTTTGGTCTTTAGCGGGACCAAATCCATATCCGCAACAACGTCTTCAGGATCATTCAAATTCAATGTTGGCGGTAGATCACCTGTTTGCACAGCCTTGATCGAATAGATTGCCTCGATCGCACCTGCCGCGCCCAAAAGATGGCCCGTGGCGCTCTTGGTTGACGACATTGATACATTCGCAATGCTATCACCCAACAGGCGTTTCACAGCACCAGCCTCGATCACATCACCGAGCGGTGTCGACGTGCCATGGGCGTTTACATAATCGATATCACTAGCGTCAAGGCCAGCACGCTTTAGCGCCGCCTGCATAGCCCGGAAACCGCCATCACCATCTTCCGCTGGCGCGGTAATGTGATGCGCGTCACCTGACATGCCATACCCTTTTACTTCGCCATAAATAGTAGCGCCGCGGGCTTTTGCATGCTCCAGTTCCTCAAGCACAACAATGCCAGCACCCTCGCCCATAACAAAACCATCACGGCCTTTGTCCCATGGGCGCGAGCCTTGATCTGGCGCGTCATTATAACCGCTTGAGAGCGCGCGAGCGGCGGCAAATCCGGCCATGCCAATACGGCATACAGCCGCCTCAGCACCACCAGCAACCATCACATCGGCATCATCCAGCGCGACCATACGCGCGGCATCGCCAATGGCATGCGCACCAGTTGAACAGGCCGTCACAACCGAATGGTTTGGCCCTCTAAATCCATATTTAATCGACACGTGACCAGAAATAAGATTGATCAGCGCCGAGGGGATGAAAAATGGGCTAATACGGCGCGGGCCCTTTTCATTCATCAATTGATCTGTACGCACAATCGATTCAAGGCCGCCAATGCCGGAGCCGATCATCACACCTGTACGATTTTGCGATTCACGATCCTGTGGCATCCAGCCGGAATCCTGCACGGCTTCGATTGCCGCAACCAAACCCAATTGGATAAAACGGTCTTGTTTGCGTTGATCACGGGGGTCAATCCAGTCATCGAGGTTCAACCCACCGGGCTCACCCGGTCCGGGGACCTGACCTGCGATTTGACAACTGATATCGCTCACATCGAAATTTTCGATACGCGATATTCCACTTTTCCCAGCGAGAATTTGGGACCAGTTATGGGCGGCCCCCTGTCCAAGAGGGGTGACCATACCTAATCCGGTAACAACAACACGGCGCATGGCTAGTCTCCGAACAGATAATGAACAAGCTGGCTAAAATCTGGCCCCGCCTAACATTCCCTAGAATGTGTATCAGCCGGGCCAGATAATTATTGGTAATTTAGGCTGCGTTCTTTTCCAAGAAAGAAACAGCATCCTTAACAGTCAGAATACTTTCGGCAGCATCATCAGGGATTTCAACACCGAACTCTTCTTCAAATGCCATGACCAGCTCAACTGTGTCTAGGCTGTCTGCGCCCAGATCATCGATGAAGCTTGCGCCATCAATAACTTTATCAGCATCTACACCAAGATGTTCGACTACAATGTTTTTCACACGATCAGCGATATCGCTCATTTATGCCCCCTATTAGGAAGGTTAGATTTGGCCGTTTCCAGCCGGGAAATTATAAAAGTTGGCGGCAATTAACACAGATTTATCACCTGCACCACCCTAAATCATCTTTCATTATGCAAAGCCAAGCCCAACTATCAATAGATCTTTGCCCTGCACATGGCCCTAAAGCATAGCCATACCGCCATTTACATGCATTGTTGTACCGGTAACATAGCCAGCTTCGTCACTGGCAAGATATAATACCGCGGCGGCAATTTCATCGGCCTCGCCAAGACGACCCATCGGCACGCGGCCCAAAAGTCCCTCTTTCTTACCATCGTCCAAAACATCAGTCATCGGCGTGGCAATAAAGCCGGGTGCAACCACATTAACGGTAATGCCGCGGCTCGCAACTTCGCTGGCCAGTGATTTTGCATAGCCGATCATGCCTGCCTTGGATGCCGCATAATTTGTTTGTCCGGGATTGCCCGTCACACCAACGATGGACGACACAGAAATAATCCGGCCAGAGCGGGCTTTCATCATCGGGCGCAAGGCTGCACGTGAGAGGATCATGCTGGCGGTCATATTAACCTCTAACACGGCGTCCCATTCTTCGTCCTTCATCCGCATGGCAAGATTATCGCGGGTAATGCCGGCATTATTCACCAAGATAGACACCGGACCACCAGCCGCCTCTGCACTAGCCTCAATAAGGCCAGCAACCGCCTCGCGGTCAGAAAGGTTGGCGGTAACAACATGGGCGCGCTCACCAAGACTGGCCTTTAACTCTTCGAGTTTTTCAGCCCGTGTACCGTGCAAAACGACAATGGCGCCTTGGCCGTGAAGAGTTGTTGCAATCGCCGCGCCGATACCACCAGAAGCCCCGGTGACAAGCGCAATTTTACCCGATAAATCAAACATCAATAACTTTCCATTCAACGATTGATAAGTATTAAATTCTTGGTCGAAAACCTGTGAGAATTTTTATCTAAGTGAACTTCTACAGGGCCGATAGCACACTGTCCAGATCATCGGCATTATCCAGATTAACCGCGGTCACATCCGACAAGGTACGCTTGACCAAGCCTGATAGCACTTTGCCAGTGCCAAGCTCGACAAAATGCGTGACCCCGCTTTTCCCCAATCCAACCAACGATTCACGCCAGCGCACACGGCCTGTAACCTGTGCCACCAGATTGTCACGCAATTGATCGGCCTTGGTCTCACCGGCCGCGGTCACGTTACAAATCACCGGTACCGCCGCATCATTCATTTCCACATTTGCGAGAGCCTCGCGCATTGCCTCGGCGGCGGGGGCCATCAGATCACAATGGAACGGCGCACTAACTGGCAGTTTGATCACTTTGCGAATACCCATGTCCTTGGCAATTGTAATGGCGGCATCAACCGCGCCTGCACTGCCGCTAATAACAATCTGGCCGGGCGCATTGTCATTTGCCAATTGCACCAAACCGGATCCCGAGGCGGCCGCTAGGATCTCGTCAACCTTGACTTCATCCGCACCAAGCACCGCCGCCATTGCCCCCTCACCGACGGCGACCGCCGATTGCATTGCATCACCGCGCAGGCGTAACAACCGTGCCCCATCGCTAATGCCGATGCTGCCTGCTACCGCCAAAGCCGCATATTCGCCTAGCGAATGACCGGCCACATAATTAGCTATCTGGGTTAGGGGCTTGCCGCTTTCCGCCGCCAACACCGCGGCCGCCGCCATTGAGGTGGCAAACAACGCTGGCTGGGCATTTCGGGTTAGACGGATTTCATCATCTGGACCATCGCGCATAATCGCGAACAGATCCTCGCCAAGGGCCTCATTGACCTCGTCAAACACATCCTTGGCTACGGTGTGCGAAGCCGCCAATGCACTGCCCATACCTACCGCTTGGGCACCCTGACCCGGAAATTGCAAAAGAATGTTATGCGTCATGATATCTGCCTATAAATCTTACAATTGTGAAACCATCCCCTGCTATTCCACATTGCCCGCCAAAGATCAATCGCAAGATCCCCCGGAAAAATCACATCTAGATCAAAGCAAACCCTTGCATGGTGGTGAAAACCGTGTATGGTGCGCCTCAGTTATCGGGCTTTTAGACAGCGCGATGGCTATACATCTTTGACAATCCTTACCGGGAAACCGGTTAGTCCGCCGGAAAAGCCGCCGGACAAAGAGCCAGAAGGAGTTTTTTCATGCGCTTGTATGAAAGTGTGTTTATTGCACGCCAAGACATTTCCACAACTCAGGTAGAAGCAATGGCAGACGAGTTTGCCGGGATCATTACTGCCGCAGGTGGAACAATCCATAAACGCGAATATTGGGGCCTACGTTCCCTAGCCTACCGGATCAAAAAGAACCGGAAGGGCCATTACATCATGTTCAACATGGAAACCAACAGCGAAGCGCTAAAAGAATATGAGCGCATCATGGGTTTGAACGAAGACGTTCTTCGTTTCCTGAACATCCGCATTGAAGAGGTCGAGGAAGGCCCATCAATCATCATGCAGGCCAAGAGCGAGCGCCCAACACGCGGCCCACGCGATAGTGACGGCGATGATGCGCCAGCGCGTTCATTCGACGCTGACACATCTGCTCCAGAAGCAGAAGCCGCCCCAGAGGCCACAACAGCAGACGAAAGCAGCGAGGGTTAATCAATGACACAACTTGAAATCAAACGCGAAGCCGTTCGCAAGCCATTTAGCCGCCGTCGCAAATCTTGCCCATTCTCTGGGCCAAATGCGCCAGCAATCGATTACAAGGACACAAAGACCCTTGGCCGTTACACTTCCGAGCGTGGCAAAATCGTCCCTTCCCGCATTTCAGCCGTTTCTGCAAAGAAACAGCGTGAATTGGCAACTGCCATCAAGCGGTCACGCTTCCTGGCTCTGATGCCTTACGTCACTTCGTAAGCCATCCAGACCAAAGCCAGATATAGGAGATTTATATTATGCAAATCATTTTGCTAGAACGTGTCGAAAAACTTGGCCAGATGGGTGATCTTGTCACCGTAAAGCCGGGATTCGCCCGTAACTTCCTGCTTCCACAAGGCAAGGCACTTCGCGCCAACAAAGCCAACATGGAGCGTTTTGAATCTGAGAAGAGCCAGCGCGAAGCTGACAACCTCAAGCTCAAATCAGAAGCCGAAGCCGAAGCAAAGAAGATGGACGGCCTTGCAGTTAGCATGGTTCGCGCCGCTTCTGAGATGGGCCAGCTGTTTGGATCTGTTACATCACGTGACATTTCTGACGCCGTTACCGAAGCCGGCTTCACCATTTCGCGCAGCCAGGTCATCATGGAAAAATCAATCAAGGCACTTGGCTTGACTGATACCCGTATTCGCCTTCATCCAGAAGTCACCGTGACAGTCATCGTGAACGTTGCTCGTTCGCTTGACGAAGCAGAGACTCAGTTGAAGACAGGTGTTGCCGTCACTGGTGGCATTCAGGATGTCGAAGACGAAGTTGAAGAAGTTGCCGCCGCGCCAGCCGCCGCACCTGAGGCCGCCGCTAGCGAAGACGCTGGTGACGCCGCAGAAGACGCTTCTGATGATACAGATGCCGATAAGGGTGCCGATAAAGATGCGGGTGAAGAGGCCTAGTTCTCCCTACCCCGCATACCATTTGGGTATCATTTAAGACTATTATGAAAAGCCGGGCCTTGGGTCCGGCTTTTTGCTATGCGCCTTCCGAAACATCACCCCAAATTTCAAACAAAAAAAAGTTATCCCCAACCTCCTTAATGTTAACATGGGGGCATTGTCGGATAATTCGTTAAAGTAAAGGCTCGGGTAAGACCTGGGGGTGAAGATGGCCGAAGAACAAGCGAATATTGAAAATTTTCCAACGAATCTAGCGGGTGGACCACGGCGTATTGTGCCGCATAACCTTCCTGCCGAACAAAATTTGCTTGGCGCGATTTTGTTGGATAACGACGTGATTGAGCGCATTGATGACCGGCTCCGCGCCGAACATTTCTATGATCCGCTCCATGGACGGATTTTCAATACAATGCTGCGCCTAATAGAGCGTGGCCAGCTTGCTAATCCGGTTACTCTCAAGAGCTTCTTTACCAATAATGATGATTTTGCCGATGAAGGCGCCGAGGTCTATCTGGGCGAGCTAGCCGATGGTGTGATTTCCATTGCCCAAGCCCCCGATTATGCCCGCACCATCCACGAGGCCCATCTGCGCCGTGAGTTGATCGGCGTTGGTGATGGCATTGTCCATGATGCCAGCCATCCCGATGTTGATGTTTCCGCCCAGACCCAGATTGAAACAGCCGAAGCGCAATTGTTCCGCCTTGCCGAGACAGATGAAGCGGGATCAGGCTTGCGTAGCTTTGATTCTGTTGTCGCCGCGTCGGTTAATCAGGCCGATATTGCGCGCAAGAGTGACGGTAATCTGTCGGGCAGTAGCACCGGACTAACCGACCTCAATAACCTTCTGGGTGGCTTGCACCGCTCTGATTTGATTATTCTGGCGGGACGTCCGGCGATGGGAAAGACAGCCCTTGCCACCAATATGGCATTCCACTCGGCAACCACCACCAGAACAGGCGAAGTCGCCGCGCCCGTTGCGTTTTTCTCGCTGGAAATGGCGTCTGAACAGCTTGGCACGCGTATCTTGAGTGAGCGCGGCCAGATTGATTCAGAATCAATTCGCCGTGGTAAGCTCGAAAGTGATGAATTTGACCGGCTAATCACCGCCAGTACCGAAATTGGCTCGGCGCCATTCTTTATCGATGACACACCGTCCTTGTCGGTATCCCAGCTAGCAAGCCGGGCACGCCGCCTTAAACGCACATCCGGACTAGGCCTCATCGTTGTCGATTATCTCCAGCTCCTAACCCCCCAACTCGGTATTCGCGCAGAAAACCGCGTTCAGGAAATCTCGAATATTAGCCGGACGCTAAAGGCCATCGCCAAAGAACTCGATGTGCCGGTTCTGGCCCTTTCCCAGCTATCCAGAGCCGTGGAACAGCGTGAAGACAAACGCCCCAACCTTGCTGACTTGCGCGAGTCAGGATCTATCGAGCAGGATGCCGATGTCGTGATGTTCGTGTATCGTGAAGAATATTATCTTGGCAAGCGCGAGCCAGAGCGCGACATGCGCGAGACCGAAGAGCAGTTCAACGCAAAGAACGATGCTTATCTTGCAAAGCTACAAGCAGCCGAGAACAAAGCGGAAATCATTGTCGCCAAACAGCGGCATGGCCCAACCGGATCGGTCAATGTACATTTCGAAAAGCGCTTTACGCACTTTACCGATCTAAAGGAAAGCAGCCATCTTCCCGACGGATTCTAGAGATCGTTCCGCGGATCTTGCAACCAATAAAAGATAGGTTGAGTCTCAGTGCAATTCACCAATTCTGACACAATTGTAACGATTGACCTCGATGCCGTCATTGCAAACTGGCGTCATCTAGATGCGCTATCAAAGCCGCAATGCAAGACCAGTGCGGTGATTAAGGCCGATGCCTATGGCATGGGTGCGGCTATTATTGGCCCGCATCTGGCCGCCGCTGGCTGTACGATCTTTTTTGTGATGAGTGCGCATGAAGGCGCGAGCTTGCGGGTTGCCCTAGGCGATGCCGGCTTTGCTCAATGCGGCATTTTCGTTTTCGCCGGCCTGCAACAGGGCCAAGAAGATATTTTCCTAGAATATGCATTGATGCCAGTGATCAATGACACCAGCCAATTGGCGCGGGTGAGCATGATGGCCCGCACCCGCAATACAATGATCCCAACCGCCCTGCATCTGGACACAGGGATGAGCCGACTTGGCCTTAGCAGTTCCGATATGGATTGGCTGGTTGAACAGATGAGTGAGGACAAAACCTTGCTCGATGGGATTGATCTTCGTTTCGTGATGTCACATCTCACCAGTTCCGACGAAACAGAAAGCCCGGTAAATGCGGCGCAACTTGCGCGCTTTAATGACCTTCACGGATTTTTCCCGGGGGTCAGAGCGAGCTTGGCAAATTCTGGTGGGGTTTTTCTGGGTGAAGATTATCATTTTGACCTCACCCGCCCCGGCATTTCCCTTTATGGCGTTCACCCGGCGGGACACTCGGCCAGCCCTACAGGCGCAGGCCTTAGTGAAGCTGTGCGCTGGGATGCCCGCATATTACAGGTTCACGACCAAAAAAAGGGCAATTCGGTTGGCTATAATTGCACCCATATTCTAGGCAGAGACAGCGTCATTGCCAGCCTCGCCGTTGGGTATGCGGATGGATATCCCCGAGCGTTGGGGGATACTACGTTTGGGGACAGGGCTTTGGTCGAGATTGGCGGTCATGTTGCCCCCGTAATCGGGCGGGTTTCG